>JBIQKU010000006.1:0-44151 GCA_044506225.1 Rubrivivax sp.
CGCTCGGCCATGAACACATGGCGCAGCGCGCGGCTCTCGGGCGTGAGCAGCAAGGCGGTGAAGAGCTCGAGCTCGTACTTCATGCCCTCGTCGAACTTCATCGAGGTCGATGCAGCCACTGCATCCACGCACTTCAGCGGCGCGGGGAAGTTCTTCGACATGGCGCCGACGGTGTTCCGCGCGAACTGGAAGTAGGCCTGCGCGTTGGGGTGCGAGACCTTCAGCTCGCGCACCAGCGGCAGCGGGCGCTTGTCGGCGACTTGCTCGGCGAAGCTGACCGCGGCCTCGACCACGTCTGCGTCCACCAGCTCGTCGAACAGCTTCTGGCCGGGCATCTTGGCCAGCACCTCGCTCTTCACGGGCTCGCCGCTCACGATCATGTTGAGTGCGTTTTCCACGCCCAGCACACGCGTCAGGCGCTGCGTGCCGCCGGCGCCGGGGATCAGGCCGATCTTCACTTCAGGCAGGGCGATCTGCGCACCGGCCGACACCACGCGGTAGTGGCAGCCGAGCGCCAGCTCGAGCCCGCCGCCCATGCATACGGAGTGCACTGCGGCGACCACCGGCTTGCTGCTCTGCTCGAGCGCGCGGATCATGGTCAGCAGGTTGGGCTCGGCCGTCGCCTTGGGGCTGCCGAACTCGTTGATGTCCGCACCGCCGGAAAACGCCCGGCCCGCGCCGGTGAGCACGACGGCCTTGACCTTCTCGTCGGCCAAGGCCTTGTCGAGCGCGTCGATCATGCCCTTGCGGGTCGCGTAGCCCAGGCCGTTGACGGGCGGGTTGTCGAGGGTGATGACGGCGATGGAGCCTCGGACATCATAGGAAGCGCTCATGGACGGTCTCTCTCTCGTGATGGGTGGCCGAACGGGCCGCACGGCATGCGGCCGATCGATTCTATGAACCAAGAAGAAGGCCAACCGTCCCGGCTGCGACACGCGCAGCCGGAAGCGGCCGGCCCGGTGGACGGAACGAGGTCAGCGTGTGGTCAGACCTCGAGCCACTCCTTGCGAATATAGGCGTCGGCGCGCAGTTCTGCCGGCGTTCCCTCGAAGACGATGCTGCCGTGGCCCATCACGTAGCAGCGCTCGGAGATGGACAGCGCGATCGTCAGCTTCTGCTCGACCAGCAGCACCGAGACCCCGCGCCGCTTGAGCTCCTTCAGGTACTCGGCGACCAGCTCGACGATCTTGGGCGCCAGGCCCTCGGTCGGCTCGTCGATCATGATGAGGTCGGGGTCACCCATCAGCGTACGGCACAGGGTGAGCATCTGCTGCTCGCCGCCGGACAGCACGCCCGCATCCACATGCTGTCGCTCCTTCAGCCGCGGGAAGAACTGGTACATGTCGTCGTAGGACCAGCGCGGGTTCTTCTTGCCGCGCTTCTCGCCGAGCTGCAGGTTCTGGTGAACCGTGAGCTTGGGAAAGATGTCGCGGCCTTCGGGCACGTAGCCGATGCCGCAGTGCGCGATCTTGAAGGAGTCGAGCCCGAGCAACTCCTGGTCGCGAAACCGCACCGAGCCTTCGCCGCGCACCAAGCCCATGATGGTCTTGACCGTGGTCGAGCGGCCGGACCCGTTGCGGCCGAGCAGCCCGACGATCTCGCCCTCGCCGACCTTCATGTCGACGCCGTGCAGGATGTGGCTCTTGTCGTAGTACGCGTGGACGTTCTTCAGTTCCAACATGGTGTTCAATGTCCCGCCGCCTGTTGTTCGGCCAGCACCGAGCCGAGATATGCCTCCTGGACGCTCGCGTTCGCGCGCACCGCCTCCGGCGTGTCGAAGGCGATCACCTCGCCGTAGACCAGCACCGCGATCCTGTCCGCCAGACCGAAGACGACGCCCATGTCGTGCTCCACGGTCAGCAGCGTCTTGCCGACGGTGACCTCGCGGATGAGCTCGACGAAACGGTGCGTCTCGCTCTTGCTCATGCCGGCGGTGGGCTCGTCCAGCAGCACCACGTCGGCGCCGCCGGCGATGGTGATGCCGATCTCGAGCGCACGCTGCTCGGCGTAGGTGAGGTTCATCGCCAGCGTCTCGCGCTTCTTCTCGAGCTTGATCATGTGCATCAGCTCTTCGGCGCGGTCGTTCGCATCCTTCGCGCCGGCGAGGAAGTTCCAGAACGAGTACTTGTATCCGAGCGACCACAGCACGCCGCAGCGCAGGTTCTCGAACACCGACAGCCGCCCGAAGAGGTTGCTGATCTGGAAGCTGCGCGCCAGCCCCATGCGGTTGACCTCGTAGGGCTTGCGCCCGTCGATGCGCCGCCCGTTGAGCAGGATCTCGCCGCTGGTGGGGCCGAAGCGGCCGCTGATGAGGTTAAAGAGCGTCGACTTGCCGGCGCCGTTCGGGCCGATGATCGCCACCCGCTCGCCCGGGCGCACGGCCAGGTCGGCACCCCGGATGATTTCAGTCTTGCCGAAGGACTTGCGCAGCGCCTTCAGTTCGATCGCGTACGAAGCCGTTTCAGTCACGCCGCCTCCCTGCGGTGGATTTCCTGCTGGATCTCGGTCTGCACATCGCTCCACTTCCTCACGAAGCGCCGTCGGGCCACTTCGAACAGCGCGGCGCCGATGAGGAACACCGCCAGGGCGCCGGCCCATGAACCGATGCCGGAGGCGTCGAGCGTCATGCCGAGGAACTGGAGCTCGGGACCGTAGGCTGCGTTGAGCTGCAGGTGGTACATCATCTCGATCATCGCGGAGGCGCCAACGAAGGCGATCGCCCCTGTCACCCCGAGCGCGGCGTAGGCCCCGAGCAGCCGGGCGAACTTGCCGAAGCGCATCACGCGCACATTGATCATCAGCAGGCTGGCCACCCCGCCCGGGGCGAACATGACCATGATCATGAAGACCAGGCCGAGGTACAGCAGCCATGCCTGGGTCAGCTCGGACAGCAGCACGGTGGCGAGCACCATGAGGACGCCGCCGATCATCGGCCCGAAGAAGAAGGTGGCGCCGCCGACGAAGGTGAACAGCAGATACGCCCCCGAGCGTGCGGCGCCCACGACCTCCGCGGTGGCAATCTCGAAGTTCATCGAGTACATGCCGCCGGCGATGCCCGCGAAGAAGCCGGCGATCATGAAGGCGATGTAGCGCACCCGCTGCGTGTTGTAGCCGATGAACTCCACGCGCTCCGGGTTGTCGCGCACCGCGTTGAGCATGCGGCCGAGCGGCGTGCGGGTGAATGCGTACATGCCGGCCGTCGCGAGCAGCGTGTAGAACGCGATCAGGTAGTACACGTGGATGGCCGGCCCGAAGGTGAGGCCCGGGATGAGCGGGTCACGCACCATGCGGTTCGCCGACACCCCGGCTTCGCCGCCGAAGAACTCGGGCACCATGAGCGACATCGCATACACCAGTTCGCCGATGCCCAGCGTGATCATCGCGAACGGCGTGCCTGCCTTCTTGGTGGTGACGAAGCCGAGCACGACGGCGAACAGCATGCCGCCGATGCCGCCGAGCAGCGGGATGAGCAGCATGGGCACCGGCAGCGCGCCGTCCGCAATGGACAGCATCGCGTGCATGGTGAGAAAGCTCGCGAGCCCCGTGTACACGGCATGCCCGAAGCTGAGCATGCCGCCCTGCCCCAGCAGGATGTTGTAGGACAGGCAGGCCACGATGGCGATGCCCATCTGCGACAGCATCGTGATCGAGAAGCTGCTGCTGAACAGCAGGGGCGCCACGATGAGCAGCAGCGTGTAGCCGCCCCAGACGGCCCAGCGGCCGAGGTTGAAGGACTTGGGCGCGCCTTGTACGAGTGTGGTGGCAGTCATGTCGTCACCCCTCGCGAGTACCGAGCAGGCCCTTGGGCCGGAAGATCAGGATCAGCACGAGGAACAGATAGGGAAGGATGGGCGCCACCTGCGAGATGGTGAGCGTGAAGAAGGTGCTGGACGACAACGCGGGACCGAGCTTGACGCCGAGGTCGCTCAGCACCGTGCCCACCGAATAGTCCAGGGCGACCGCAAAGGTCTGTATGACCCCGATCAGCAAGGAGGCGACGAACGCGCCGGCCAGCGACCCCATGCCGCCCACCACCACGACCACGAAGATGATCACGCCCACCGTGAACGCCATGTTGGGCTCGGTGACGAAGGTGCTGCCGCCGATGACACCCGCCAGCCCGGCGAGCGCACAACCGGCGCCGAACACGAGCATGAACACCCGCGGCACGTTGTGGCCGAGCGATTCCACCATCTGCGGGTGCGTGAGGGCGCTCTGGATCACCAGGCCGATGCGCGTGCGGGTGATCATGAGCCACAGCGAGCCCAGCATCAGAATGGCGACCAGCATGATGAAGCCGCGTGTGGCCGGGAACGGCGAACACACCACCCGCACCGCGGCGTCGGTCGCGCGGCACATCTCGGGTGCGGCCGCGCCCCACACCAGGCTCAGCCCCTCGACCGAGGAATTCACGAGGGTAAAGGCCGGCCCGCGCAGCACCTCAGGCGGCGAGAACTGCACTGCAGTACGCCCCCAGATGAGCTGCACCAGCTCGAGGATGACGTAAGACAGCCCGAAGGTGATCAGCAGCTCCGGCACATGGCCGAATTTGTGGACCCGCCGCAGGGAATAGCGCTCGAACAGCGCACCGAGCGCGCCGACGACGATGGGCGCGATGATCAGCGCCGGCCAGAAGCCGATGACCTTCGAGATGCTGTAGGCGATATACGCACCCAGCATGTAGAAGCTCGCGTGCGCAAAGTTCAGCACGCCCATCATGCTGAAGATCAACGTGAGGCCGGAGCTCAACAGGAACAGAAGCAGCCCGTAGCTCAGGCCGTTCAGCATCGAAATAGTGAAGAACTCCATCGTCGTCAGGTCGCAAGTCGGAACAGGTTCGGATCGTAATGCGGCGACACGAGGCAGCCGCGAGGGAAATCACTTGGCGTCACGCAAAACAAGGGGCCCGACGAGTGTTACCCGATCGGGCCCCTGCCACCCCGCCGCAGCGGTTCAGGACGGACGTTTCATCTGGCAGCTGGTCGGCGTGCTCGAGACATAGGCCGGGTATTCCTTGACCGGCGCCAGCGTCATGCCGGTGTTCTCCGGGCTGTAGGAGTACTTCTCGCCGGCCTTTTGCCAGACCGTGATGTACAGCGGCGTTTGCAGCTGGTGGTCGGCCTTGCGCATGGTCGTGCCCGCGGCCTCCTGCCCTTCCATGGCCGCCACCACCTTCAGCACGTCGGTCGACTTGGCCTTGGCCATGGCTTGCGACAGGTGATCGAAGATCGGCGGGATCGAGCCGGTGAAGAAGTCGTCGTTGAAGCGCTTCTTGAACTCGAGCGTGTCCTTCTCCATCTGGCCACCCATGTGGTAGTGGCTCATGCCGACCTGGTAGACCCGGCCTGCGCCGTTCTGGCCGAGCGCCGTGGGCGTGCCCGACAGGCCGGTGTAGTAGGTGAAGAACTTGCCGTTGTAGCCGCCCTCGTTGGCGGCCTTCACCAGCAGTGCGAGGTCGGAGCCCCAGTTGCCGGTGATCACCGTGTCGGCGCCCGATGCCTTGATCTTGGCGATGTACGGCGCGAAGTCACGCACTTGCGCGAGCGGGTGCAGGTCTTCGCCGACGATCTGGATGTCCGGGCGCTTGCGAGCCAGGTTCTCCTTGGCATACGACGCGACCTGCTGACCGTGCGAGTAGTTCTGGTTCAGCAGATAGACCTTCTTCACCGCCGCGTCTTCCTTCAGGAAGGTCGTCAGGGCTTCCATCTTCATCGCCGTGTTGGCGTCGAAGCTGAAGTGCCAGAAGCTGCACTTCTCGTTGGTGAGCGCCGGGTCGATCGCACCGTAGTTGAGGTGAATGACTTCGTTGCCGGGGTTGCGTTCGTTGTGCTTTTCGATCGCCTGCGTCAGCGCGACGGCCACCGACGAGCCGGTGCCTTGCACGATGTAGCGTGCGCCCTGGTCGATCGCGGCCTTGAGCGCGCTCAGGCTTTCGGTCGGGCTGAGCTTGTTGTCGAACGGGATGACCTCGAACTTCACGCCCGCAGGGTTGCGCTCGCTGTATTTCTCGGCAAAGAAGCGCAGGCTGTTCACCTGGTTCTGGCCGACCGGACCCATCATGCCGGACAGCGGGTCGATGGAGGCGATCTTGACGGTCTGCCCGGCAAGCGGCTTGGTCTGTGCCCAGCCGAGCGTTGCCGTGGCCACGAGGCCCGCGCCAAGGGTGAGTGTGAAAAGGCGCTTGCTCATGGCGTGGCGCTTGGATTGCATGTCCGAATCTCCTTCGACGGTTAGGAACAGAAACGTTACCGACCGCCTTTGAAGGGCGCCATCAGACTATTCCGTCAGGCACTAGGGGAACGCCGCAGCGGAACTCACCTGTCCGCTGCGGATCGCGCACCGCTCACGCGGTCGGCAACTTGTGATCGGCGAACTGGGAGCGCAGCTTGAGCTTCTGGATCTTGCCGGTGGCGGTATGGGGCAACTCCTCCACGAACACGACGTCGTCGGGGATCTGCCACTTCGCGATGCGCCCTTCGAAGAAGGCGAGAAGTTCCTCGCGTGTGAGCTCGGCCTGCGGCTTTTTCACGACCACGAGCAGCGGTCGCTCGTCCCACTTGGGATGGTGGCAACCGATCGCCGCGGCTTCATGCACGGCCGGATGCGAGACGGCCACGTTCTCGAGGTCGATGGAGCTGATCCACTCGCCGCCGGATTTGATGACGTCCTTCGAACGATCAGTGATCTGCATGTAGCCGTCCGGGTCGATGCTGGCCACATCGCCGGTCGGGAACCATTGCTTGCCGTCCACCTCGACGAGCGGCGAACCCTCGCCCTGGAAGTAGCTGTCGATCACCCACGGCCCGCGCACCACGAGGTTGCCCGTGGTCTTGCCATCCCAGGGCAGCGATTTGTTGTTGTCGTCGACGATCGCCATGTCGACGCCGAACACCGCCCGCCCCTGCTTCTCGAGAATGCGCCGTTGCGACTCGATGTCGAGGTGCGCGTTGCGCGAGGTCAGCTTCGACAGCGTGCCCAGCGGCGACATCTCCGTCATGCCCCAGGCGTGGATCACCTCGACACCGAAGTCGTCCTGCAGCGTGCGCATCATCGCCGGCGGGCAGGCCGAGCCGCCGATCACCGTGCGCTTGAAGGTGCTGAACTGCAGCTTGTTCTGCTTGGCATGGTTGATGAGGCCCAGCCACACGGTCGGCACGCCGGCGCTGAAGGTGACGCCTTCGGCCTCGAAGAGTTCGTACAGCGACTTCCCGTCCAGATGCGGCCCCGGCATCACCAGCTTGGCACCGACCAGCGGCACCGCATAGGGCAGGCCCCAGGCGTTGACGTGGAACATCGGCACGACGGGCAGGATGACGTCGCGCGCCGAGCAGCCGAGTGAGTCGGGCAGCGCGCTCGCGTACGCATGCAGCAGCGTCGAGCGATGGCTGTAGACCGCGCCCTTGGGGTTGCCGGTGGTGCCCGAGGTGTAGCAGATGCTGGACGCGGTGTTCTCGTCGAACTCCGGCCAGACGTAGTCGCCGTTCTCCGCCTCCGTCAGCTCGTCCTGGCTGAGCAGGTTGGGAATCGCGGTCTGTGCCGGCATGTGCGCCCGGTCGGTCATCAGCACGAAGTGCTTGACCGTCTTCATCGCCGGCGCCAGCTTCTCGATCAACGGCAGGAAGCTGAGGTCGAAGCACAGTACCGTGTCCGCCGCGTCGTTGGCGATCCAGGCGATCTGCTCCGGAAAGAGCCGCGGGTTGATGGTGTGGCACACAAGCTGCGAGCCCGAGGCGGCGTAGTAGATGTCCAGGTGCCGGTAGCCGTTCCATGCCAGCGTCGCCACGCGGTCGCCGGGGCGGCAGCCCAGCCGGGCGAAGGCCTGCGCGAGCTTGCGTGCGCGCAGCTCGGTCTCGCGCCAGTTGGTGCGGTGCACGTCGCCTTCGACGCGCTTGGAGACGATCTCGACATCGCCGCTGTGCCGCGCTGCGTGCATCAGCAGCGAGGAAATCATCAACGGCATCTGCATCATCTGTCCCATGAGGGATGGCATCCGAACTTCTCCTTGCGTGCGCATCGCGCGTGCTTTGCTGCGGTGCAGCGATGATAAAAACCGGGCGCCCCGTGCGCCCTGCTGTTTTTCCCTGAAGCGGAACCGGTGTCCGCCCATTGACTACACTGCCCGCTCGTTGCACGCCCTGCGTCGGCAATGAACACGGCGAGCCGATTGTGACGGCCTCGCCGTCACCCGCGGCGGCTGTCCCCGCCACGCACATTGGAACTCGCGTTGGCCATGAATTCCTCTCCCGAGCAAGCTCCTCGCAAGGTCGAGAAGACCGATGCCGAATGGCGGGCGCAGCTGGACCCGCTGCAGTACCAGGTGACGCGCCATGCCGCGACCGAGCGGCCGTTCACCGGCAAGTACTGGGACCACTGGGAGCCGGGCCGCTACAACTGCATCGGCTGCGGCACGCCGCTGTTCGCGGCCGAGACCAAGTTCGACGCCGGCTGCGGCTGGCCGAGCTATTCCCAGCCGATCAACAGCGAGGTCATCGAGCGGGTGGTCGATCACAGCCTCGGCATGGTCCGCATCGAGGTGCGCTGCAACAACTGCGGCGCACACCTGGGCCATGTGTTCGAGGACGGCCCGGCGCCCACCGGCGAGCGCTACTGCATCAATTCGGCGGCCATCGACTTCGACGCCGCGAAGTAGTCCGCCTCCGGCGTGGGGCCAGCGTCACCCGACCCGCTGGCCCTCCGGCCGCGACGAGGCCCTAGACTGCGCGCCGTCCGCACCGCGTCTTTTCCGACCGCATGAAACTTCTGCTCGACTTCCTGCCGCTGCTTCTGTTCTTCGGCACCTTCAAGTATGCGGAGCGCCATGCCGAAGCGGCCGCGCAGTTCGCCACCGAGCACTTCGGCTTCCTCGTCTCCGGTGGCGTGGTGGGCGTCAACGAGGGCCCGGTGCTGCTGGCCACGCTGGTGGTCATCGTGGCCACCATCGCGCAGGTCGGCTGGATGGTCGCCACCGGCAAGAAGGTGCATGCCATGCTGTGGGTCAGCTTGGCGCTGGTCACCGTGCTCGGTGCGGCGACGGTGTGGTTCCACAACGAGACCTTCATCAAATGGAAGCCAAGCGCCCTGTACTGGGCCATGGCGGTCGCGTTCTGGGTCAGCCAGGCCTTCTTCGGCAAGAGCCTGCCGCAGAAGCTGATGGGCGGCGAGATCGACCTGCCGGCCATCGTCTGGCGCCGCCTGGGGTTTGCCTGGATCGCGTTCTTCGTGTTCATGGGCCTGGCGAACATCTATGTCGCCTACGCCTTTTCCCTGTCCACCTGGGCGAGCTTCAAGGTGTTCGGGCTGACCGCGCTGCTGCTGGTCTTCGCGCTCGCGCAAGGCATCTATGTCGCGCGCCACATGAAGCCCGATGCCGAAGAGGCGAAGGCGTCGGGGCAGTCATGAGCGTCGAAGCCGCCGACATCGAGCGCGCGCTGCGCGCCGCCTTTTCGCCGGTGTCGCTCGAGGTGCACGACGACAGCCACAAGCACATCGGCCACCCCGGCGCACGCGAAGGCAGGCATTTCAGCGTCGTGGTTGTCAGCGAGCGCTTCGCCGGAGCGTCCCGCGTGGCGCGGCATCGCCTCGTTTATGATGCGCTGCGCCAGCTGATCCCCCAGGGCATCCACGCCCTCGCGATCGACGCGCGCGCTCCCGATCAGCCCTGAACCAATTGGCGTTCGTCGCCTCCAAGGCATCTGCGCGCGCCGGCCGGCGCCAGCGTTCCACCTCCCCTCGTTTCCCGTCCGAAAGGCTCTCGCCCATGAAGAAGATTTCCGTTGCCTGCCGCCTGTCCACGGCGGTGCTTGCCGCAGCGATGCTGGCGCCGCTCGGCGCCCATGCCCAGAACGTGGCATTGGTCAACGGCAAGGCCGTGCCCAAGGCGCGTGTGGACGCGCTCATGGCGCAGGTGGCGCGCTCGGGCCAGCCGATGACACCCGAACTCGAGAAGCAGGTGCGCGATGAAGTGGTGCTGCGCGAGATGTTCATGCAGGAGGCCGAGAAGCGCGGCCTGAACACCACCGAGGAATACAAGAACCAGCTCGAATTCGCGCGCCAGACCATCCTGATCCGCGAGCTGTTCAGCGACTACGCCAAGAAGAACCCGATCACCGACGCCGACGTCGCCGCCGAGTACGACAAGTTCAAGGCCCAGTCCGGCGGCACCGAGGTGCGGGCACGCCACATCCTGGTCGAGACCGAAGACGAGGCCAAGTCACTCATCGCACAGATCAAGGCGGGCGCCAAGTTCGAGGACGTGGCGAAGAAGCACTCGAAGGACCCCGGCTCGGCCGAGAACGGCGGCGACCTCGATTTCGCCAACCCCAAGGGCTACGTGCCCGAGTTTGCCGACGCGATCACCCAGCTCGCCAAGGGTGAGATGACGCAGACGCCGGTCAAGTCCAGCTTCGGCTACCACATCATCAAGGTCGAGGACACGCGCGAGGCGCAACTGCCGCCGCTCGAAAGCGTACGGCCGCAGATCGAGCAGCGCCTGCAGCAGGAGAAGGTCGCCAAGTTCCGCGACGAAGTGCGGGCCAAGGCCAAGACCGACTACAAGTTCAGCCAGTAAGCGATCGCGGCCCTACGGAAAGGCGCCCCTCGGGGCGCTTTTTCATGCGTCAGGCGCGCGCCTCAGGCGTGCACCGCCACGTCCTGGACCAGCCGGCCGGCCTCGATGCGCAACTGCCGGTCGCAGCGCTCCGCGATGGCGCGGTCGTGCGTCACCAGCACCAGCGTCGTGCCGGCTTCGCGGTTGAGGCTGAACATCAGCTCCATCACCTTCTCGCCGGTGGCGAAGTCCAGGCTGCCGGTGGGCTCGTCGGCCAGCAGCACCGCCGGCTGCACGACGAACGCCCGCGCGAGCGCGACGCGCTGCTGCTCGCCACCCGACAACACCTTCGGATAGTGCCGCAGCCGCTCGCCCAGGCCCACGCGGCGCAGCATCTCGGTCGCGAGCACACGGGCATCGCTTCGGCCCTGCAGTTCGAGCGGCAGCATCACGTTCTCGATCGCCGTCAGGTTGGCGAGCAACTGGAAACTCTGGAAGACGAAACCGAGCTTCTGCGCGCGCAGCGCCGCACGTTCGTCCTCGTCGAGCGCGAAAAGGTCGGTGCCGGCCAGGCGCACGGTGCCGCGCGTGGGCACGTCGAGCCCGGCGACGATGGACAGCAGCGTGCTCTTGCCCGAACCCGAGGCGCCGACGATGGCTACCGACTCGCGCGGCTGCAGGCGGAAATCGATGTCATGGAGAATCGTCAGCGTGCCGGTGGAGTCCTTCACCTGCTTGGTGACCTGCTCGACGGCGATGATGGATGTGGACATGGGCGATGAGGCAAGGAATCGGATGGGCATCACGCGGCGCGCACTGCTGGCGCACTTTAGCCTGCTGACGGCGGCGGCCCTGGGCCTCCGCGTGATCGGCGCCCGTGCCGCCACGCCGCGATCGACCATCCTCATCCTCGGCGACAGCCTGTCGGCCGAGTACGGCATCGCGCGCGGCAGCGGCTGGGTGGCCCTGCTCGAACGCAGGCTGGCCGACGAGAAGATCGACGCCACCGTCGTCAATGCCAGCATCAGCGGCGAGACGACCTCTGGCGGGCGCTCGCGCCTGCCGGCACTGCTCGAGCAGCATCGGCCGACGCATGTGGTGCTCGAACTCGGCGGCAACGACGCGTTGCGCGGGCTGCCGCTGTCGATGACCGAGGCCAACCTGACCGCCATGGCGCGCGAGGCCAAGGCCGCGGGTGCGAAAGTGCTGATCGCCGGCATGCAGGTGCCGCCCAACTACGGGCGCCGCTACGCCGACGATTTCGCCGCGCTGTTCGAGAAGGTGGCGAGGCAGGAGAAGACCGCGCTCGTGCCCTTCCTGCTAGCCGGCGTGGCCGACGTGCCGGACGCGGCGCAGATGTTCCAGCCCGACCGCATCCACCCGCTCGCGCAGGCCCATCCCATCATCCTCGACAACGTCTGGCCGGTGCTGAGCAAGCTGCTGCCGCGCTGAGCACGGCTGACTTCAGCGCGCGGTCGACCGATCCGGCGCGCCGCGCCGTGCGCCATGGCCGCGCGGCTCGCCGCGCATGGCTGGCGCCATGCCGTGAGGCGGGCCACCGGTGCCGCGGATCGTCGGCGAGGGGCGTTGCATCGCCGGCGCGTTGCCATGGTGGTGCCGCCGCGGTTCGCGGCTGTGTTCTCGCGGGATCGCCGTGAAGCCGCCCGGCTGCGACTGCGCCGGTGGCGAGACCAGCATCGGACCGTGCCCGCGACCGTGGCCGCGCTCGGGACGCTGCGTGCGTGGCTCGTCGAACGCCCGCCCGCCGGGCAGGCGGTCGGGTCCGCGCCAGTGCGGCGACGCCGGCGCCTGCACGCGCGGCACCGGCCCGGGCGTCGTGCTGTAGACGGGCCCGCGGTCGCCGCCGATGCGAGGTGCATGCGCCGGCCGGTGATCGCCGCCCGAGCGCTCGCTAGGCGTGAAGCCGGGCCGCTGCGTCGAAATGCGGTGATCCGCGGGCGGCAGGCTGCGCCGGGGGCGCTCGGCACGGAAGCCGGCGCTGCGGTCGATGTCGGGCCCGGCGACGATGAGCGCCTCGCCGCGCGGCGCATGCCGGCGGAACTCACCCACCGGCCGGTGATCGCGCAGCACCTCTTGCGGCACGACGGTGACCGCATGGTGATGGCGGCGGTTCTGGTACTCACGATGCCGCGGGTGGCCACCCCGGTCGATGCGATCCACATGCCCGCGGTTGAGCTGCCCCACATAGCGGTGGCTCCCGCGATACCACGGCACATAGACCTCGTGCGGCGCGAGCGGAAACCAGCCGACCGCCGGCCCCACGCGCCCCGACGAGATCGATACCGAGAAGTTCGGCCCGCCGATCCACGCCACCAGGGCCGGTGCGTAGACCGGCCGATGCACGTAGCGCCCGGGCGACCAGCACCAGGTGCTGCGGTGATAGACCCAGCGCCCGTAGTGGAAGGGCGCGAAGCCCCAGGGCGCCGCATCGACCCAGGTCCATCCCCAGCGCGAGCGCCACACCCAGCGCCCGCTGGTGTACGGCGCCCAGCCGGCGGGCACGGCGCTCGGGATCCAGAGCACGCCGTATTCGGTGCTTTCTTCCCAGCGGCCATGGCGGTCGAGGTCCTCGGCGCCGGTCATCTCGGGTGACACATGCCGCGCCGAGGCGCTGCGCTCGGCCATGCGGTCGCGCGCCTCGTTCCAGGCGGCGAATTCGTCGTGCCGTGGCTCGACGATGCTGTACTGCGCCATGTCGTGCACCAGCCAGAACTCGCCGCGCTGGCCGTCGTAGAGCGTCTGCGCGGCAAACGGGCCTTCGTACAGCGCCTCGCCGGTGTAGACCGTGGCGTCGGTCGTGGCGTCGCTGCGGTCGAAGCGGTAGCGGCCGGCGCGCCGGAAGCTGAATTCGCCTTCGTCGGTGACGAGGCGGAACTCGTGGGCGGTGTCGCTGCGGGCCAGTCGCAAGCCGAGGCTGCCGCCATGGAGCTGCAGGCGCATCTGCCTGTCGTCGATGCGCAATACCTCGAGTTCGGTACCGCCGTCCAGGCGCACGGTGGTGGAGCCGATCTGCACTTCGGCGCGGGCCGTCGCGTCCGTGGACAGCCGGTCGCCGGTGGTCAGGGTGCGGTTGCGTTCCGCGGCGATCCATTCGCCGGTGTCGACGGTGTACAGCCACACTTCGCCGCCGCTGATGTCCGCGAGCCGGCCCACCCGCCCGGGCGGATCGGCCGGCTCGGCCGCGACCGCGGCGACCACGCCGGCGAGCAGCGGCAGCAGCATCCAGCGCACCAGGAATCGGACAACACGCGCCATGACAGGCTCCTACGCGGCAACAGGCGGCGCCACCCTGGCTCCGACGCCGGCGCAAGCAGGCAAGTTCCTCGCCACACGGCCGCCACAGCCGGGATGCTGACGCATGAAACACCTGCTTGCCGCGGCTTTACCTCGCGGCAATGTTCGGGCCGGCGGGATCAGTCGTCGGCGTTGTCGTCCAGGCCGGGGAACAACACGCTGGTGTAGCCGAAGCGGCTGAAGTCCCGGATGCGCATGGGGTACAGCACGCCTTGCAGGTGGTCGCATTCATGCTGCACCACGCGGGCGTGAAAGCCTTCGGCCTCGCGCTCGATCGGCAGGCCCTGCACATCGAAGCCGCTGTAGCGGATGCGCGCGAATCGCGGCACCACGCCGCGCATGCCGGGCACGGACAGGCAGCCCTCCCAGCCCTCCTCCTCCTCGGCCGACAGCGGCGTGATCGTCGGATTGATCAGCACCGTCTGCGGCACGGGCGGCGCATCCGGGTAACGCTCGGTGTGGGTCACGCCGAAGATCACCACCGCCAGGTCCACGCCGATCTGCGGCGCCGCCAGACCTGCGCCGTTGGCCGCGCGCATGGTGTCGAACATGTCGCCGATCAGCGACTCGAGTTCCGGCGTGCCGAACTGCTGCACCGGCTGCGCCACGCGCAGCAGGCGCGGGTCGCCCATCTTCAGGATCTCGCGTACCGCCATCGTCTACTCCTGTTGCAGCAGCGCCAGCAGGCCGGCTTCGTCGAGCACGGTGAGGCCCAGCGACTGCGCCTTCTCCAGCTTGCTGCCCGCCGCCTCGCCGGCGACCACAAAGTCCGTCTTCTTGCTGACCGAGCCGGCCACCTTGCCGCCCGCGGCTTCGATCCTGTCCTTCGCCTCGTCGCGCGTCAGCGTGGGCAGCGTGCCGGTCAGCACAAAGGTCTTGCCCAGCAGCGGACGCGGCGTGTCGTCACCCGTGCCGTCGTGCTCGTCCCAGGTGATGCCCACCGCCCGCAGTTGCTCCACCACCTCGCGGTTGTGCGGCTGGTCGAAGAAGGTGCGGATGCTGTGCGCCACCACCGGGCCGACGTCGTTCACCTCGAGCAGCTGCGCCTCACTCGCGTCGAGGATGCGGTCGAGCCGTCCGAAATGCCTGGCGAGATCGCGCGCAGTGCTCTCGCCCACATGGCGGATGCCCAGCGCGAACAGAAAGCGCGCGAGCGTGGTCTGCTTGCTCTTCTCCAGCCCGTCGACCAGGTTCTGCGCGCTCTTGTCGGCCATGCGCTCGAGCACGCTCAGCTTGGCCACGCCCAGCTTGTAGAGCTCGGGCAGCGTGCGGATCAGGCCGCCGTCGACGAGCTGGTCGACCAGCTTGTCGCCCAGGCCCTCGATGTCCATGGCGCGGCGGCCGGCGAAATGCAGCAGGGCCTGCTTGCGCTGCGCGGGGCAGAACAGGCCGCCGCTGCAGCGCCAGTCGGCCTCGCCCTCGGCGCGCGCCACGTCGCTGCCGCAGACGGGGCACTTGCCGCCGAGCCGCCGGTACAGGTCGAAGGGCTCGGCATCGGGCGGGCGCTTGCCGGGCACCACGCCGACCACCTCGGGGATCACGTCGCCGGCGCGGCGCACGATGACCGTGTCGCCGATGCGCACGTCCTTGCGCTCGATCTCGCCCTGGTTGTGCAGCGTGGCGTTGCTCACCGTCGTGCCGCCGACGAACACCGGCTCGAGCTTGGCCACGGGCGTGAGCTTGCCGGTACGCCCGACCTGCACGTCGATGTCGCGCAGCACCGTGGTCTGCTCCTGCGCCGGGTACTTGTGCGCCACCGCCCAGCGCGGCTCGCGGGAGACGAAGCCCAGGCGCTGCTGCAGCGCCCGGTCGTTGACCTTGTAGACCACGCCGTCGATGTCGAAGGGCAGGCTGTCGCGCCGCTCGCCCATGCGGCGGTGGAAATCGACCAGGCCCGGGGCGCCCTGCACCACCGCTCGGTCCTTGGAGACTGGAACGCCCAGCCGCTCGATGGCGTCGAGCACGGCGCTGTGCGTGGGCGGTACCTCCCAGCCCTGCACGTCGCCCAGGCCGTAGGCGAAGAAGCTGAGCGGGCGTTTCGCCGCGATCTTCGGATCCAGCTGGCGCACGGCGCCGGCCGCGGCATTGCGCGGGTTGACGAAGGTCTTCTCGTTCCTCGCGCCCTGGGCGATGAGCTCGCGCTGGCGTTCGTTGAGCGCCTCGAAACGGTCCCGGCGCATGTAGACCTCGCCGCGGATCTCGAGCACCGCCGGTGCGTCAGCCGGCGCGGGAAAGCGCAGCCGCAGCGGTATCTGCGCGATGGTGCGGATGTTCTGCGTCACATCCTCGCCGGCCTCGCCGTTGCCGCGGGTGGCCGCCTGGACCAGCACACCACGCTCGTAGCGCAGGTTGATGGCCAGGCCATCGAACTTCAGTTCCGCGGCGTACTCGACCGGCGGGTCGCTCTCGCCCAGCTGCAGTTCGCGCCGCATGCGCGCGTCGAAGGCGATGGCACCGGTCGATTCGGTGTCGGTCTCGGTGCGGATGGAAAGCATGGGCAGCGCATGGCGCACCACCGCAAAGCCGTCCAGCACCTGGCCGAGGATGCGCTGCGTCGGCGAATCGGGCGTGAGCAACTCGGGATGCGCCGCCTCCAGCGCCTGCAGCTCCTGGAACAGGGCGTCGTACTCGGCATCCGGAATCTCCGGGTCGTCGAGCACGTAATAGCGGTGCGCATGGTGGTGCAGCAGGGCGCGCAGCGTGTCGGCGCGGGCAGCGGGCGAGGTCATGCGCGGATTGTCCCGCGGCGCGCGGGCGCCGTGGTGACGGACGGCGGGCTAGCTGAACAACCGACGGGCCGCGGCCGAGCCGGCCGCGAGGTCGCGCTGCTCGAGCTTCTGGTAGAGCTGCTCGAGTTCACCACCGATGGCGGCAAAGCCTTCGCTGGGGAGCGGCCGGCCCGCGTCGTCGACCACGGCGGCGTCCATCTCGGCGGCCAGCGCCTCGGCGCTCTTCTGCCAGGCGGCAAAGGGCTCGGCACGGCGGTCGGTCTGCGGCACGTCGAAGCTGAGCGTCAGCGTGCGCACCACCGCCCGGTCGGGGTCGTCGGCGAGCGCGGCCTGGGCATCGAAGGTCAGGCTCAGCACCGGGGGCGCGCCGTCCTCGTCGGCCGGCAGCACCATGCGCCCGGGCACCGCGCCGGCGACGAAGCCGTGCTGCTGCGCATGCTGGTGGATGTAGCCGGCGCTCCATGCGGCGTTGCGCGCCACGAGCCGCAGCGCGAGCTGGGCGTCATGGTCGCCGGCGAAGGCGTCGAGCTCGCGCGCGCGGCCGACCACATCCAGCATGTCCGGAAAGTCCGGCATGGCGCCGATCGCCTCGGCGAAAGCCTGCACCTTGTGCACGAACTCGGAGTACTCGATCTCGTTGATCGCGCCCGTGCGGTTGGCCAGCTGCACGCCTGCCTGGAACTCGCTGTAGCGCTGGCCGGCGGCGATGGGCTCCCAGCCGCCGTCGGCGGCGCTCAGCCCTTCGATGAGGAACGGCTTGCTGCCGGCGCGGCGGCTGGGCGGCAGATGTGCCAGCACCGTCTCGCCGGCCACCGGCTGCTCCACGGTGAGCGGCACGATGGCGTCGATCAGCGCATCCAGCCGCGGCGCGCTGCGGCGGGCCGGGCGCAGCTCGAACTCGGCCGGCGGCAGGTCCATCGACGGCTCGGTGCGCACCGGCGCCGGGGCGTCGTCGCCGAGCACCGGCTCGCGCGCGGCCTCGCGCGCCGCCGAGCCGGTCGGGCGGGGCGGGCCCGCGCGGCGCTGGTGGCACAGGACATGGGCGGGCAGGCCGCCCAGGACCAGCAGCGCCACCAGGGCGAGGGCAATCGTCAGGTCGTTCATGGCGCGCCTTGTGCGGGGTGTTCGGAGCTCAGGCCGCTTCGGCCATGGTGACCGCGGCTTCCATGTCCACCGCCACGATGCGCGACACGCCCTGCTCCTGCATGGTCACCCCGATGAGCTGCTTGGCCATCTCCATGGCGATCTTGTTGTGGCTGATGAAGAGGAACTGCGTGCTCTCCGACATCTCGCTCACGAGCTTGGCGTAGCGCTCGGTGTTGGCGTCGTCCAGCGGCGCGTCCACCTCGTCGAGCAGGCAGAACGGCGCGGGGTTGAGCTGGAAGATGGCGAACACCAGCGCGATGGCGGTGAGCGCCTTCTCGCCGCCCGACAGCAGGTGGATGGTGCTGTTCTTCTTGCCCGGCGGCTGGGCCATCACCTGCACGCCGGCGTCGAGGATTTCGTCGCCGGTCATCACGAGCCTGGCCTGCCCGCCGCCGAACAGGCTGGGGAACATACGGCCGAAGTGCTCGTTGACCTGGTTGAAGGTGCTGCCCAGCAGGTCGCGCGTCTCCAGGTCGATCTTGTGGATGGCGTCCTCCAGCGTCTTGATGGCGTCCTCGAGGTCGGCGTTCTGCGCGTCGAGGAAGGTCTTGCGCTCGCGCGCGGCCGTCAGCTCGTCGAGCGCGGCGAGGTTGACGGCGCCCAGCGCGTTGATCTCGCGGTTGATGCGGTCGATCTCGCCCTGCAGGCCGTAGAGCTTGACGCCGCCGTCGGCGATGCCCTGCGCCAGCGCCTCGAGGTCGACCTCGGCCGCGGCGAGCTGCTCCATGTACTGCGCGCCGCCGAGCTGCGCGGCCTGCTCCTCGAGCTGCAGCTTCATGATGCGCTCGCGCATCGGCGCGAGGCTCTGCTCGTGGCTCAGGCGCTGCTCGTCGGCGCGGCGCAGGCGCAGGCTCAGGTCGTCGTACTCGCTGCGCTTGGCGCCGAGCGCCGCCTCGCGCTCGCTCTTGAGCGCCAGCGCCGTCTGCAGGCCGGCCTGCGCGGCGGCGTCGGTCAGGCGCGTGAGTTCCTCGCCGAGCTGCGCGGCCGACTGCTCGTTCGCCGCCACCTGCTGCTGCGCCGTCTCGATGCTGCGCTGCAGCTCGCCGCGGCGCGCGGCCAGCGAGCGGGCCGCGAACTGCGCCTCCTGCGCCTGGCGCTCGATGGCCCGCTGTTGCTCGCGCGCATCGGCCAGCCTGCGCTCCGCGGCGATCACGGCCTCGTCGAGCTCGGCGTGGCGTTCCTGCGTGTTCGCGAGCTGCATGTCCAGCTCCTCGAACTTCGCCTCGCCGGTGGCGCGGCGCTCGTTGAGTTCTTCGAGCTGGGCATCGATCTCCTGCAGCTCGGCCTCGAGCTGGCCGCGCCGCGCGCTGCTCTGCTCGGCCTGCTGCGACAGCTGCAGCAGTTCCACCTGCAGCTGGTGCGCGCGCGTCTGGGCCTCGGCGGCCTCGCGGCGCGCGGCCACCAGGCGCTGCGAGGCCTCGGTGTACGCGGCTTCGGCGCGCACCAGGGCGCTGCGCGACTCCTCGGCGATCAGCGCCTGCGCGCGCAGCTGGCGCTCGAGGTTCTCGATCTCCTGCGCACGCGCCAGCATGCCGGCCTGCTCGGAGTCGGGCGCATAGAAGGCCACCGCGAACTGGCTCACCGCATGGCCCTCGCGGGTCATGATGACTTCGCCGTGGGTGAGCTTGTCGCGGGCGGCCAGCGCCTCGTCGATGGACGCGGCGGTGTAGACACCTTCCAGCCAGTCGTTGAGCAAGGCCTCGAGCCCCGCGTCGCCCAGTCGCAGCAGCTCCGACAGGCGCGGCAGCGTCTGGTGCGTGTTGGTGATGCTGGCGCTGGGCGGCGAATAGAACGCGAGACGGGCGGGCGGCGCGTCCGCGGCAAAGGCGCGCACCGTCTCGATGCGGCCCACCTCCAGCGCATTGATGCGTTCGCGCAGCGCGGCTTCCAGCGCCGTTTCCCAGCCGGATTCGATGTGGATGCGGGTCCACAGCCCCTGCAGGCTGTCCAGCCCGTGGCGCTGCAGCCAGGGCTTGAGCTTGCCCTCGGTCTGCACCTTTTCCTGCAGCGCGCGAAGCGCTTCGAGCCGGGCGCTGAGTTCGGCCTGGCGCGCGCCTTCGGCATTCGCCTGCTCCTGCCGGGCGCGGCGCTGCTCGTCGAGCGCGGGCACCTGCTCGGCCAGTTCGTGCAGCCGCGCCTCGGCCACGGCCTGCGCCTCGTCGGCGGCCGCATGGCGATGTTTCAGGTCCGCAAGGCGGTCGAGATCCGGCGCGGCAAGCTGGCGGCGTTCACCGTCGAGCCGCTCGCGGCGGGCATTGAGCTGGCGCTGCTGGTCCTCCAGGTTGCGGCTTTCGCTGGCCAGCACCTGGATCTGCTGCTGCACCGCGTTCACCGCCGTTCGCTGCTCGTTGCTGCGCTGCTGCGCAGCGCGCACCGCGTCCTCGAAGCCAGGCAGGCTGGCCGCCTGCTCCTCGGCCTGGGCGGCGAGGATTTCGCTTTGCTCGTCGGCGGCGGCGATCTGCTCGGCAATCTGCTCGAGCTCGGCATGCGCCTCGGCCTGGCGCTCGCCCCATTGCGCGGTCTGCGCCTTCAGTTCGGTGAGCCGCTGCTCCACGCGCTGGCGGCCTTCGACCACGTAGCGGATGCGCTCCTCGAGCCGGCTGACCTCCAGCGCCGCTTCGGCGAGCGAGCCCTGCGCCGCATGCAGCTCGTCGCTCGCGGCGTAGTGCGCCTGTCGGATCGTCTCGAGCTCGGCCTCGCCGTGGCGCAATTCAGCGGTGCGCGCCTCCAGCGCGTTGGTCGCCTCGAGCACTTCCTTCTGCACCCGCTCGCGTTCGGCCGCTGCGTCACGGTGCTTGAGGAACCACAGCTGGTGCAGCTTGAGCGTGCCCTGCTCCTGCAGGCCGCGGTACTGGCTCGCCACCTCGGCCTGCTTCTCGAGCTTGTCCAGGTTGGTGTTCAGCTCGCGCAGGATGTCCTCGACACGGGTCAGGTTCTCGCGCGTGTCCTTGAGCCGGTTCTCGGTCTCGCGGCGGCGCTCCTTGTACTTGGACACCCCTGCGGCTTCTTCGAGGAACAGCCGCAACTCCTCGGGCTTGCTTTCGATGATGCGGCTGATCGTGCCCTGGCCGATGATGGCGTAGGCGCGTGGGCCGAGGCCGGTGCCGAGGAACACGTCCTGCACGTCGCGGCGGCGCACCGGCTGGTTGTTGATGTAGTAGCTGCTGCTGCCGTCGCGCGTGAGCACGCGCTTGACGGCGATCTCGGTGAACTGGTTCCACTGGCCGCCGGCGCGGGCGTCCTCGTTGCTGAAGACGAGCTCCACGCTGGCGCGGCTGGCCGGCTTGCGGTTGCCCGAGCCGTTGAAGATCACGTCCTGCATCGACTCGCCGCGCAGCTCGCTCGCCTTGCTCTCGCCGAGCACCCAGCGCACCGCGTCCATGATGTTGGACTTGCCGCAGCCGTTGGGGCCGACCACGCCGACGAGCTGACCCGGGAGCTGGAAATTCGTGGGCTCGGCAAAGGACTTGAAGCCCGAAAGCTTGATGGAATTCAGACGCATGGGAGAGCGGTCCGGGACGCGGCTCAGGCATTGCGCCGACCGCTTCTAAGTGCTTGATTTACTTGGAAAAATCCGCCGTCCGGCGGCCTTCCAGCGAGGCGCGATGATACCATCGCCCCCCTCTCCGAATCCCCGTAGAAACCTCTCGACACCACCCTCCCATGGCCAAGATGTCCGCCAAAGTCGCCCCGCCCCAGCCGAAGGGCGCCAAGCCTGCCAAGACCCCCAAGCTCAACATGCGCGAGCAGCCGGCCAACCCGCCCACCGCGCCGAGCAAGGACCTGCAGGTCTTCCCCAACCCGGCCCCGCAGCGCGACTACGTGATCCAGTTCCAGGTGCCCGAATTCACCTGCCACTGCCCGCTGACCGGCCAGCCCGACTTCGCGCACTTCACGATCGACATGATCGCGGACCAGCTGTGCGTGGAGCTCAAGAGCCTCAAGATGTATTTCTGGAGCTACCGCCACGAGGGTGCGTTCCACGAGAAGGTGACCAACACCATCCTCGACGACATCGTGAAGGCCACCCAGCCCCGCTACGTCCGCATCACCGCCAAGTGGTATGTGCGCGGCGGCATCTACACCAACGTGGTGGCCGAGCACCGCAAGAAGGGCTGGAAGCCGCAGCCGGCGGTCGAGCTGCCCCAGCACCCGGCCCAGACCGGGCTGCTCTGAAGTGGGCGCCGCCGACGCCCCCTTCGCCCTCGAGGTGCGTGAAAGCGCCATCGACGGCCAGGGCGTGTTCGCTGCCGAACCGATCCCGGCGCGGCGGCGCATCGGCGAGATCACCGGCGAGCGCATCAGCGTGCACCAGGCCCGCATTCGCGCCACCCGGCACGAGCGGGTGATGATCGTGGAGGTGTCCGAGACCCGCGCCCTCGACTTCCACAAGTCGAGCGATCCGATGCGCTACACCAACCATTCCTGCGCCCCGAATGCCGCGCTGGTGATCCGCCGCGGGCGCGTCACCTTCCGCTCGCTGCGAGGCATCGAACCGGGCGAGGAAATCACGGTGAACTACGGCGAGACGCACCACGAAGGAAAGCTGCGCTGCCGCTGCGGCGCGCCGAACTGCGTGGGGAATATCTAGTACGCGCTCCTCGATAATCCGCCGATGAATCCGCTGCTCGCCAAGCTCAACCCCTACCCCTTCGAGCGCCTGCGGGCGCTGACGCGCGACATCACGCCGAACCCGGCGCTGCGCCACATCAGCCTGGGCCTGGGCGAGCCGCGCCATCCGACGCCCGCGCTCATCACCGACGCGCTGGTGAAGCATCTCGGCGGCCTGGCCAGCTACCCCGCCACCGCCGGCGACCTGGCGCTGCGCCAGTCGATGTGCGGCTGGGTGCAGCGCCGCTACGGCGTACGGCTCGATCCCGCCTCGCAGGTGCTGCCGGTGAACGGCTCGCGCGAGGCGCTGTTCGCCTTCGCGCAGACGGTGATCAACCCCACGCGCGAGGACGCGACCGTCCTCTGCCCCAATCCGTTCTATCAGATCTACGAAGGCGCGGCCCTGCTGGCCGGCGCCCGCGCGGTGTTCGTCAACGGCGACGCGGCGGCCGAGGCCCGCGGCGACTTCTCGGCCGACTGGGACAGCGTCTCGCCCGAGACCTGGGCGCGCACGCAGCTGCTGTTCGTCTGCTCGCCGGGCAACCCGACGGGCGCGGTGATGCCGCTCGCGGAGTGGGAAAAGCTCTTCACGCTCGCCGACCGCTTCGGCTTCGTCATCGCCTCCGACGAGTGCTACTCCGAGATCTACTTCCGCGACGAGCCGCCGCTCGGCTCGCTCGAGGCGGCCACGAAGCTCGGGCGCGACTTCCGCAACCTCGTCGCCTTCACCAGCCTGTCCAAGCGCTCGAACGTGCCGGGCATGCGCTCGGGCTTCGTCGCCGGCGACGCCGACCTGCTCGCGCAGTTCCTGCTCTACCGCACCTACCACGGCAGCGCCATGAGCCCGACGCTGCAGCGCGCCAGCATCGCCGCCTGGGACGACGAGGCGCACGTGGTCGACAACCGCGAGAAGTACCGCCGCAAGTTCGCCCAGGTCGCGCCGGTGCTGGCCGAGGTGCTCGACGTGAAGCTGCCCGACGCGAGCTTCTATCTCTGGCCCGCCGTGCCCGGCGGCGACGACGTGCGCTTCGCCCTCGAACTGCTCGCTCAATACAATGTCGCGGTGCTGCCCGGCAGCCTGCTGGCGCGCGAATCGCACGGCCGCAACCCCGGCGCCGGCCGCGTGCGCCTCGCGCTCGTCGCCGAGGTCGATGAGTGCCTCGAAGCGGCGCACCGCATCGTCTCCTTCGTCAAATCCCTCTGAGATTTCCCCCATGAGCCAGCAACTCCAGACCCTGATCGACAACGCCTGGGAGGCGCGCGCCAGCCTGTCGGCCCAGAGCGCCAGCCCCGAGATCCGCGAGGCCGTCGAGCAGGTGATCGCCGACCTGAACGCCGGGCGCCTGCGCGTGGCCGAGCAGCAGGGCGTGGGCCAGTGGACGGTGAACCAGTGGGTGAAGAAGGCCGTGCTGCTGTCGTTCCGCCTGACCGACAACGAGATCATGCGCAGCGGCGACCTCACCTTCTTCGACAAGATCAAGACCAAGTTCTCGCACCTGGACGAGGCCGAGGTGGCCGCCGCGGGCGTGCGCATCGTGCCCCCGGCCGTGGCACGCCGCGGCAGCTTCATCGCCCGCGGCGCGGTGCTGATGCCCAGCTACGTGAACATCGGCGCCTACGTCGGCGAGAACACCATGGTCGACACCTGGGCCACCGTGGGCTCGTGCGCGCAGATCGGCAAGAACGTGCACCTGTCGGGCGGCGTGGGCATCGGCGGCGTGCTGGAGCCGCTGCAGGCCAACCCGACCATCATCGAGGACAACTGCTTCATCGGCGCACGCTCGGAGGTGGTCGAGGGCGTGATCGTCGAGGAGAACTCGGTCATCTCGATGGGCGTGTTCATCAGCCAGAGCACCAAGATCTACAACCGCCTCACGGGCGAGATCAGCTACGGCCGCGTGCCGGCGGGCTCGGTGGTGGTGAGCGGTTCGTTGCCGGCCGCCGACGGCAGCCACAGCCTGTACTGCGCGGTGATCGTGAAGCGGGTCACGGCCAGCACCCGCGAGAAGACCAGCATCAACGAACTGCTGCGAGACTGAGACGCGGCGTACCGGCCGTACCGATCAATCCATCGAGGGACACACGATGAGCGGCAACATGGAGCGCGTGCTGCGGCTGATGGCGGACAAGGGCGCGTCCGACGTGTACCTGTCGGCCAACACGCCCATCCTCATCAAGATCAACGGCCAGCTGCTGCAGCTCTCCGACCAGCCGCTCACGCCGACGCAGCCGCGCCAGCTGCTGGCCGAGCTGCTCACGCCGCAGCAGATGGAAGAGCTCGACGACACGGGCGAGCTCAACGTCGGCGTGGGCCTGTCGGGCGTGGGCAGCTTCCGCCTGAGCGGCTTTCGCCAACGCGGCTCCATCGCCGCGGTGTTCCGCTGCATTCCGCACCAGATTCCGACGCTGGAATCGCTGAACGTGCCGTCGCTGCTGACCAACCTCGTGCTCGAGAAACGCGGGCTGATCCTGATGGTGGGCGCGACCGGCACCGGCAAGAGCACGACGCTCGCCGCCATGCTCGAACAGCGCAACCAGCAGATGGCCGGGCACATCCTCACGATCGAGGACCCGATCGAGTTCCTGTTCACCAACAAGAAGTCGGTGGTCAACCAGCGTGAGGTGGGCCGCGACACGCAGTCCCTGCAGATCGGCCTGCGCAATGCGCTGCGCCAGGCGCCGGACTGCATCCTGATCGGCGAGATCCGCGACCGCGAGACCATGACCTCGGCGATTTCGTATGCGCTGTCGGGCCATCTCGTGCTCGCGACGCTGCACGCCAACAACAGCTATCACGCGCTCGGGCGCATCCTGTCGTTCTACACGCCGGAGGCGCGCCCCGCCCTGCTGTCGGACCTGGCCTCGGGCCTGCGCGCCGTCGTGTCGCAGCGCCTGGTGCGTGCGGTGGCGGGCGGGCGGCTGCCGGCGGTGGAGGTGATGCTCAACACCAAGCTGGTGTCCGAGCTGATCGAGCAAGGCGACTTCAGCGGGGTGAAGGAGGCGATGGAAAAGTCCATGGCCGAAGGTTCGCAGACCTTCGAGCAGGACCTGGCGCGCCTGATCAGCCAGGGCACCATCACGCGCGAGGAAGGCCTGGCCTTCGCCGATTCGCCGACCAACCTGATGTGGCGGCTGCAGAACGACATGACGCCGGTGTCGCGCGCCACGCCCAAGAAGGAAGAGCCGGACGACGAGCCCACCTTCACCGAGATCACGCTGGACGTGCGAACCGACGACACCACGACGCGCAGCGCGACGCTGACCCGCTACTGATCCGATGTCGCGCGCACTGCAGCTCACCGAACAACTGATCGCCCGCCCTTCGGTCACGCCCGACGACGCCGGTTGCCAGGCGCTGCTGCGCGAGCGGCTCGAACCCCTTGGCTTTGAGTGCGAGACGCTGGTGTTCGGCCCGGGCGATGCGCCGGTCACCAACCTGTGGGCGCTGCGCCGCGGCGCGGATGCGAACGCGCCGGTGCTGGTCTTCGCCGGCCACACCGATGTGGTGCCCACCGGCCCGCTGGCCCAATGGACCAGCGACCCCTTCGTGCCCACGCACCGCGACGGCCTGCTCTACGGCCGCGGCGCGGCCGACATGAAGACCTCGATCGCGGCCATGGTCGTGGCCATCGAGGAGTTCGTCGCCGCCCACCCGCAGCACGCAGGCGGCATCGCGCTGCTCATCACCAGCGACGAAGAAGGCCCGTCGGTGGACGGCACGGTCAAGGTCTGCGAGTGGCTGCAGCAGCAAGGCCAGCGCCTGGACTACTGCATCGTCGGCGAGCCCAGTTCGGTGGAACGCCTGGGCGACATGATCAAGAACGGCCGCCGCGGCAGCCTCTCCGGCAAGCTGACGATCCGTGGTGTGCAAGGCCACATCGCCTACCCCCACCTCGCCAGGAACCCCATTCATCTCGCCATGCCGGCGCTGGCCGAACTCGCGGCCATCGAATGGGACCGGGGCAACGAGTACTTCCCGCCGACGAGCTGGCAGATGTCCAACATCCATGCCGGCACGGGCGCGAACAACGTGATCCCGGGCGAGGTGGTGGTCGACTTCAACTTCCGCTTCTGCACCGAATCGACGGTGGACGGTCTGAAGCAGCGGGTCACCGAACTGCTGTCGCGCCACGGGCTGGATTTCGACATCGCCTGGTCGCTGAGCGGCGAGCCCTTTCTCACGCCGGTGGGCGCGCTGGTGCAGGCCATGACCGCGGCCATCCAGGCCGAGACCGGCGTCACCACCCAGCTGTCGACCACCGGCGGCACGTCCGACGGGCGTTTCATCGCCAAGATCTGCAAGCAGGTGGTGGAATTCGGGCCGCTCAACGCCAGCATCCACAAGATCGACGAGCATGTGCGCGTGGACACCATCGCCCCGCTGAAGAACATCTACCGCCGCACCTTGGAAAGTTTGTTGTCATGACGCTGATCGAACTCATCCAGGCCGAAGCCGCCCGCCTGAAACAGGCGGGCGTTTCGTTTGGGCACGGCACGACCAATGCCTTCGACGAGGCGGCCTGGCTGGTGCTGTGGGCGCTCGGCATGGAGCTCGACGCGCTGGAAGCCAAGGCGCAGCGTGTGTTGAACGAGGACGAGCAGGCCAAGGCCCGGGCGCTGGTGAGCGAGCGCATCGAGACCCGCCGCCCCGCCGCCTACCTCACGCGGGAAGCCTGGCTGCAGAACGTGCCCTTCTACGTGGACGAACGCTGCATCGTGCCGCGCTCCTACATCGCCGAGCTGCTGGCCGATGCCGAAGGCGAAGGCACGCTGGACGCGTGGCTGAGCGACGAGACCGTGCGTGTGCTCGACCTGTGCACCGGCAACGGCAGCCTGGCGGTGATTGCGGCCATGGCCTATCCCGACGTGACGGTCGACGCGGCCGACATCTCGGAAGACGCGCTGGCCGTGGCACGCATCAATGTGGAGCGCCACCAGCTTGGCCAGCGCATCAGCCTGCGGCAGTCCGACCTGTTCGCCCAACTGAGCGGCGGCTACGACCTCATCGTCTGCAACCCGCCCTACGTCAATGCCGACAGCATGGCGGCGCTGCTGGCCGAATACCGGGCCGAGCCGGCGCTGGCGCTGGCCGGCGGGGACGACGGCATGGACCTCATCCGCCGCATCCTGCGCGACGCACCGGCGCACATGAGCGAGCGTGGCGTGCTCGTGCTCGAGATCGGCCACGAGCGCTCGCACTTCGAGCAGGCCTTTCCGCGTGCCGAAGTCGCCTGGCTGCCCACCAGCGCCGGCAACGACGCGGTGCTGCTGATGAGCCGCGACGCGCTGCAGCGCCTGGCGCGCTGACGACACACACAACCTCGGGCGCCCTGCGCCCCGGCAGTTCTCCCATGATTTCTCTGAAGAACGTGACGCTGCGCCGCGGCGTGAAGGTGGTGCTCGACGACACCACCGTCACGCTGCAGCCCGGTGAAAAAGTCGGCCTGGTCGGCCGCAACGGCGCGGGCAAGTCGTCGCTGTTTTCGCTGCTGGCCGGGCGGCTGCAGGCGGACGCAGGCGAGGTTTATCTGCCGCCGCGCTGGCGCATGACCGAGGTCGCGCAGTCGATGCCCGAGACCGAGGACTCGGCCACCGACTTCGTGCTCGAAGGCGACACCCGCCTGCTCGAAGCCAATGCCGCGCTCGCCGCCGCCGAAGCCGCCGACGACGGCCACGCCATGGCCGAGGCGCACCAGCAGATCGCCGAGGCCGGCGGCTTCGAGGCGCGCCCGCGCGCGCAGGCGCTGCTGATGGGCCTGGGCTTCCGCAGCGACCAGCTGGAGGCGCCCGTCAACAGCTTCTCCGGCGGCTGGCGCATGCGGCTGCAGCTTGCCCGCGCGCTGATGTGCCCGGCCGACCTGATGCTGCTCGACGAGCCGACCAACCACCTCGACCTCGATGCCCTGGTGTGGCTGGAAGCCTGGCTGCAGCGCTTCGACGGCACGATGATCGTCATCAGCCACGACCGCGAGTTCCTCGACGCCATCACCAAGGTCACGCTGCACCTGGACGAGGCCAAGCTCACCCGCTACACCGGCAACTACACCGCCTTCGAGGAGATGCGCGCCGAGCGCATGGCGCTGGCGCAGGCCAGCTACGAGAAGCAGCAGGAGCGCATGGCGCACCTGCAGAAGTTCATCGACCGCTTCAAGGCCAAGGCCAGCAAGGCCAAGCAGGCGCAAAGCCGCGTCAAGGCGCTGGCGCGCATGGAAAAGCTCGGGCCGGTGCTCACGAGCGCCGACTTCCAGTTCGAGTTCCGCGAGCCGCTGAGTCTGCCGAACCCGATGCTGGCCTTCTCCGGCCTCGCCTGCGGCTACCCCGGCATCGACGGCGCCGAGCCGGCCGTCATCGTGCAAGGCGTCAACCGCTCGGTGCTCGCCGGCCAGCGCATCGGCATCCTCGGCGCCAACGGCCAGGGCAAGTCGACCCTCGTGAAGACCATCGCGAAGGACCTGCCGCCACTCGCCGGCGACATGACCGAAGGCAAGGGCCTGTCCATCGGCTATTTCGCGCAGCAGGAGCTCGACGTGCTGCAGCTCGACGACGGCCCGCTGATGCACATGGTGCGGCTCGCGCGCGACGTCGGCCCGGCCGGGCGCGAGCAGGAACTGCGCGACTTCCTCGGCTCCTTCCGCTTCGTCGGCGACATGGTCAGCCAGCCGGTGGGCACGCTCAGCGGCGGCGAGAAGGCGCGCCTCGTGCTCGCCATGCTGGTGTGGCAGCGTCCCAACCTGCTGCTGCTCGACGAGCCGACCAACCACCTCGACCTCACCACGCGCGAGGCCCTGAGCATGGCGCTCAACGAGTTCGAGGGCACGGTGATGCTGGTCAGCCACGACCGCGCGCTGCTGCGCGAGGTGTGCGACGAGTTCTGGCTGGTGAGCGAAGGCGCGGTCAAGCCCTTCGACGGCGACCTGGACGACTACCAGAAGTGGCTGCTGGACACCTCGCGCGAGATGGCACGTGCGGCGCGCGACGAATCCCGCGAGGCCCTGCGGGCGCAGCGCGAGCCGGTACAGACCGCGGGCGACGACCCCGCGCGCCGCCGCGAGGATCGCAAGGAGCAGGCCCGCGCCCGGCAGGAACTCACCGCGCGGCTCAAGCCGCTGCGCAGCCAGGTCGCGAAGATCGACCAGCAGCTCGCCACGCTGAACGCCGAAGGCACGGCGCTGGAAGTGGCGCTGGCGAGCAACGCCTTGCTGCCGCCGCAGATGGCCGAACGCGCCCGGCGCCTGAAGCAGGTGCGCGCCGAGATCGACGCGCTGGAGCAGCGCTGGCTCGAGCTGGGCAGCGAGATCGAGGCACTGGGCGGCACGCCTTGACGCCTTGGCGATGACCCTGGGCGCAGGGCCGGCATTCGATCGAGGGCACAAGAGGGTCCCTTTTTCTTACTCCACAAGGAACCCGCCCATGGCCATCGAGAAAGTCCTCTACACCGCCCAAGCCACCTCCACCGGGGGCCGCGCCGGCACCTCGCGCACGCCCGACGGCTCGCTCGACCTGACGCTCAGCACACCCAAGGAAATGGGAGGCGCCGGCGGTGCCGGCACCAACCCCGAGCAGCTGTTCGCCGCCGGCTATTCCGCCTGCTTCATCGGCGCGATGAAGGCGGTGGGTGCCAAGCAGAACATCAAGGTGCCGGACGACACCTCGATCACCGCCGACGTCAGCATCGGCCCGCTGGCCGGCGGGACCTTCGGCTTCGGCATCGCCGTGAAGCTCGCCGTCAGCGTGCCGGGCATGGACCGCGCGGCGGCACAGAAGCTGGTGGACGCGGCCCACCAGGTGTGCCCGTACTCGAACGCCACGCGCGGCAATGTCGACGTGGAGCTGACTGTCGTCTGAGTTCGCGTCAGCGCGGCACGTCGTCCGCCAGCAGCGACAGCAGCAGCTCGATGCGCGCCTTGGCCGGTGAGAGCATGCCGGCCGAGGGCAGCGCATCCGCGGGCTCACTCCAGGCGTCGACCACGCCGCCCTCGTTGCAGCGGCTCGCGCGCAGCACCCGCACGCCCTGGGTCTGCGCCTCGTGCAAGGCTTGCGCAAGCGTGTGGTGCACCGTGCCGTTGCCGGTGGCCGCCACCACGATGCCCTGTGTGCCGCTCGCGCACAGGGCACGCACGACTGCGCCGTCCGCGCCGGCGTGGCTGGTCACGATGTCCACGCGCGGCCAGCTCGCGGCATCGCGGCGCAGCGCCTCGCTGAGCATGGCCGGCTCCTGAGGCCACGGGCGAAGCTGGCGCAGCCGGCCCTCGGCCAGCCAGGCGATCGGCCCGGCATCGCCGGAATCGAAGGCATCGATGCGGTAGCTGTGGCGCTTGCGAAGGTCCGCCGGGTGCTGCACCGCGCCCGCCATCACCACGACGACGCCGCAGGCGCCCGGCGAGCGCGCGGTCTGCACCGCGTCGAACAGGTTTTGCGGGCCGTCGGCCTGCAAGGCGGTGGCCGGTCGCATGGCCGCCGTCAGCACCACCGGCTTGGCGGGCGCCAGCACGCGATGCAGGAAGTAGGCGGTTTCCTCCAGCGTGTCGGTGCCGTGGGTGATGACCACACCGGCCACCTCCTCGCGCGCCAGGTGGTGGGCCACGCGTTGCGCGAGCCGCTGCCAGACGGTGTGGCTCATGTCGCGGCTGTCGAGTTGCGCCACCTGCTCGCATTCCAGCGGCTGGCCGTCGAGCGGCGGCACGGCGGCCACCAGGCTGCTCACCGCCAGCACCGCGGCCTGGTAGCCGACGCCGTCGGCCGGGTTCGCCGCCACGCCGGCGATGGTGCCGCCGGTACCGAGGATCACGACCTTGGGTTGATTGCTTGGCATTCGCGGAAGACTGGATGAAAATACAGCTACTGGATGGATACTCAGGCGCGGCCCGCCGCCCTGCTCGTGCCGCCAGCCCTTCGACCACCAAGGACCGCCGTGCAAGAAGCTCCCAAACTCACCGAACGCCAGCAACAGGTGCTCGATCTGGTGCGCAGCGCCATCGAGCGTACCGGTGCACCGCCCACCCGCGCCGAGATCGCCAACGAACTCGGCTTTCGTTCGGCCAACGCCGCGGAGGAGCACCTGCAGGCGCTCGCACGCAAGGGTGTGATCGAGCTGGTGGGCGGCACCTCGCGCGGCATCCGCTTGCAGTCTGACACACTGCGCGCGCTCAACCAGGCGCGCGGCAAGCAGTTCAGCCTGCCCCTTCCCAGCCTCGCGCAGCTGTCGTTGCCACTGGTGGGCCGGGTGGCGGCCGGCAGCCCCATCCTCGCCCAGGAGCACATCGACCAGACCTACCTGGTCGAAGCCAGCATGTTCCCGCGCCGCCCCGACTACCTGCTCAAGGTGCGTGGCATGAGCATGCGCGACGCCGGCATCATGGACGGCGACCTGCTCGCGGTGCAGCGCAGCAAGGAAGCCAAGAACGGCCAGATCGTGGTGGCGCGCCTCGGCGACGAAGTAACGGTGAAGCGCTTCCGGCGCACCCGCGCCGGCATCGAGCTGCTGCCCGAGAACCCCGACTTCGAGCCCATCGTCGTGCCGCCCGGCGACGCCGAATTCGAGCTGGAAGGACTGGCGGTGGGCCTCATCCGCAACAACATGCTGATGTGATGGGCACCGCCAGCACCGCCCTCGCCCGCCGGCCGGCCGGCGCCCGGGCCGCCGCGCCGGCCAAGCGCCGGCGCACCGCCATCAAGGCGCCCAAGGCGGCGAATGCCGCGCTGTGCCTCACGCTGGAGCAGTTGCCCAACATCGGCCCGGCGCTGGCGGCCGACCTGCGGCTCATCGGCATCGTCGAGCCGCAGCAGCTGCGCGGCAAGGACGCCTTCGTGCTCTACCAGCGGCTGTGCGCCATCACCGACCAGCGCCACGACCCGTGCGTGCTCGACACCTTCATGGCCGCGGTCGACTTCATGAACGGCGCACCGGCCGCGCCGTGGTGGACGTACACGCCGCAGCGCAAGCTGCTCTTCGGCGAGGTCTAGCCGCCGCCCCCGCGGGCGGCGCGGTCGCCGCCCGCGCTCGCCGGCTTCAGCACCAGGGTCTGCGCCGCATCGCGACCCCACACCGGCACATAGCCGACCTGCGTCCACGGCTCGACGAAGCTGCGGTACAGCGGCGAGAACACGATGCCCGACTGGCCGGTGGAGTGCATGAAGCGCGAGTTCGAGAGGTCGCCGAGGTCGTAGATCGCGCGCAGGCTGGGCCCGTGCTCGTCGAGGTACAGCTCGCCGGTCGTGCTGTCGGGGCGCAGCGTCACACGCGCGACGTTCACCGTGTAGGTGTCGCCGCCCACCGGGCTGCGCAGCTCGAAGAAGCGCGCGAGCGGCTTCACCCGGCTGAACGGCCGGTGCTCGGAGCGCGCCATGTGCGCGGCGCCCCATTGCCAGGCCGACACGTCCTTGCCGTGCACCGCCTGCAGTTCGTCCAGCGCACGGTCGAAGGCGGCGTTGATCTGCTGCGCGCACGTCTCCGCGGCCGGCGTCGACTCGTCGTCACACCACCAGGCGTCGTCGCGCTCCAGCACGCCTTCCAGCGCCTCGCGGTAGCTGCGGCTGCCGAGCGACTGCTGCCACAGCGTCGCCCCCACCTCGTCGGCGAACACGCCTTGGGTGAGCTGGCGCGCCCAGGCGTAGAAGATCAGCGGCGCCGCGTCCTCGGCCGCCATGGTGCCGTCGAAGCCGGCAAGCGCCTGCTGCGCCGCCGGCGCGAGCGCATGGCCCGACTGCGCAGCGCGGATAAAGGTCAGCAGCCGCTGTGTGGCCAGCGAGACGATGTCCGCCTGGATGGCTTCCATGCTGGCCATGTCGTGCTTGGCCCGCGCCTTCAGCAGCTCGTCGATGCGCTGCCAGCGGTAGGGCACGGCCCATTCGCTGGTGATGTAGTGCGGATAGTCGCTGCCGTGGATGCGCTGGTTGGCGGTGGCGATGACACCGTCCGGCGGGTCGAACGCGCGCGGCGTCTCGCCGGCGTCCAGAAAGCCCGCCCAGTCGTAGCGCGCATCCCAGCCCGGCGCCGGCACCTTGCCGAGCAGGTCGTTCTCCGCCTTGCGCAGCGGCACGCGGCCGGCCGCCACCATGCCGATGCGACCGGCGCGATCGGCCACCACCATGTTCTGCATGGGCGCGGTGTTGCCCGAGGCGACAGCGACGAAATCGTCCACCGAGCTGGCGCGGTTCAGCGCGAAACCGGCCTGCAGCGCGCCCGGGTCGGGGTCCAGCGCCGTCCAGCGCATGGCGAGCGCGTAGCCGGGTTTGGCCGCCGGCCCGGTCAGGCCTTCGGCCACGCCGGCGTCCGAGATGACGGGGCCGTGGCGAGTGCGGCGGGCGAGGAAGCGCACGTCGTCCGCGCCCTTCACACGGATCACCTCGTTAAAGGTCTCGAAGCGCGCCCAGCCGTCGGGCGTCTGGTACTGCATCGGGTCGTCAGGCTTGATGCGCTCGAGGTAGAGGTCCTGCACGTCCGGGCCGGTGTTGGTGAAGCCCCAGGCCACGTCCCGGTTCTGGCCGAGCACGACGAAGGGCAGGCCCGGCATGGTCGCCCCGGCCACTTCGAGGCCCGGCGCGTACAGCCGCGCGAAGTACCACAGCGCCGGCGCCGACAGCTTCAGGTGCGGGTCGTTGGCCAGCAGCGGCTGGCCGGTCGTCGTGCGCTCGCCGCTCAGCACCCAGTTGTTGGAGCCCGCGCCTTCCACGCCCGAAGGCGGCGCGGCGGCCAGGGCCTGCTGGCCGAGCTTGCCGTCGACCTTCAGGTCACGAAACAGCGTGGCGTAGTCGGCGGTGGCAAGCGGCTGCTCGCCCGGATACGGCGGCAGCAGTTCGTCGATGCGTGCCACCGGCATCTGCAGCGCGAGCCGCATGCGCAGCAGCTCGGTGTTCCAGTTGGCGCCCAGGTCCCAGGCCATCATGATGGTCCAGGCCACGGTGTCCTCGGGCATCCAGGGCTCGGGCGTCAAGCCGAGCACCACGAATTCCGGCGGGCGCGCCTTCATCGCGTGGCCGAGGTAGGCGTTGATGCCCGCGGTGTAGGCCGTCACCGCGGTGCGCGCATCGCCCTGCATCAGCGCCCATTGCGCCGCGGCGGCGCGGCGCACGCCGAGGGCGCGCAGGAAACGGTCGGTGTCGAGCGCCGCCGGGCCGAAGGCCTCGGCGAGCCGGCCGGCGCCGATGCGCTTGTGCGTCTCGAGTTGCCACAGTCGGTCCTGCGCGTGCACGAAGCCCAGGCCGAACATCACGTCGTCCAGCGATCCGGCATGGATGGACGGGATGCCGTGCGTATCGCGCTCGATGCGCAGTTCAGCGAGCGGCCCCTGCAGCGTGAGCGTGCCCTGGGTGAGCGGCAGCGTCTGGCGCGCATAGAGCAACAAGGCCACCGCCCCCAGCAGCAGCACCACGGACACGACGACGAGGCTGCGACGCAGCCACTTCATGCCGCCACCCCGGGTCGACGGCGAGGCGAGGCCCTGCCACGGAGGGCGCTGAGGGGAGACATCGGGATCGGCATGCAAGCTCCGGGGCGGTTGGAAAGCGGCCCGCAAGCAGGCAGCGAAAGTGTGAGAAAGCGCAAGGCGTGCGGATGCTACTGTGCCGTCCCTGGCGCTGCGTCGGCGATAGCGAGCGGGCACAATGCCGCCGGGTGAACATCATCATCCTCGACGACTACCAGGACGCGGTGCGCAAGCTGCGCTGCGCGAGCAAGCTGGAGTCCTTGAATGCCAAGGTCTTCACCAACACGGTCAAGGGCATCGGCCAGTTGTCGGTGCGCCTGCGCGACGCGGAGGTGCTGGTGCCCATCCGCGAGCGCACGCACTTCCCGAGGCAGCTGCTCGAGAAGCTGCCCAAGCTCAAGCTGATCGCCCAGACCGGGCGCGTCGGCCCCCACATCGATCTGGAAGCGTGCACCCGGCAGGGCATCGCGGTGGCCGAGGGCGTGGGCTCGCCGGTGGCGCCGGCCGAACTCACCTGGGCGCTGATCATGGCCTCGATGCGGCGGCTGCCGCAGTACGTGGGCAACCTCAAGCACGGCGCCTGGCAGCAGTCGGGACTCAAGTCGGCCTCCATGCCGACCAACTTCGGCCTGGGCATGGTGCTGCGCGGCAAGACGCTGGGCGTGTGGGGCTACGGCAAGATCGGCCAGCTGGTGGCCGGCTACGGTCGCGCCTTCGGCATGCAGGTGATGGTGTGGGGCAGCGAGTCGGCCCGCACAAAGGCGGCCGAGGACGGCTTCCTCGCCGCACCGAGCTGTGAGGAATTCTTCGACACCTGCGACGTGCTGTCGCTGCACCTGCGGCTGACCGAAGGCACGCGCGGCGTGGTCACGCTCGAATCGCTGTCGCGCATGAAGCCGACCGCGCTGCTGGTGAACACCTCGCGCGCCGAGCTGATCGAGGAAAACGGCCTGGTGTCGGCGCTCAACCGTGGCCGCCCGGGCATGGCGGCGATCGACGTGTTCGAGAGCGAGCCCATCCTGCAGGGTCATCCGCTGCTGCGCCTGGAGAACGCGGTGTGCACGCCGCACATCGGCTACGTGGAACAGGACAGCTACGAGCTGTACTTCAGCGCGGCATTCGACAACGTCGTCAACTTCATCAACGGCCAGCCGACGAACATCGTCAACCCGGAAGCGCTGAAGGTGCTGCGGTGAGTCCGGCGCGCGCACGCGCCGCCGCCCACCACCAGGCCCTGGCCAGCGCCCGCTGGGCCCTGCTGTACGGCAACTTCGCCATCGGCTGCGGCGTGATGGTGGTGGCCGGTGCGCTCAACGACATCAGCCGCGGGCTGCAGATCTCGGTCGCGCTCGCGGGCCAGCTCATCACCATCTCGGCGGCGGTGATGTGCGTGGGCGCGCCGCTGCTGGCCGGCTGGGTGGCCGGCTTCGACCGGCGCCGGCTGCTGGCCTTCTCGCTGCTGTGGTTCGGCGTGGGCCACCTGATCTGCGCCTTGATGCCCTCGTATGCCGCGGTGTGGCCGGTGCGCGCCGCCGCGGTGCTGGGTGCGGCGGTGTTCACGCCTCAGGCCGCGGCCGCCGTCGGGGCGGTCGCGCCGCCCGAGGAGCGCGGGCGCGCCATCACCTTCATCTTTCTCGGCTGGTCGGTCGCCTCCGTGCTGGGCATGCCGCTGGCCGCGTGGCTGGGCGACGCCCTGGGCTGGCGCGCGGCCTTCGTGGCGGTGGCGCTGCTGGCGCTGGCCGGCGCGGCCTGGGTGCACGCCGCCCTGCCCGACGGCATCCGTCCGCCGACGCTGTCGCTCGCCGCCTGGAAAGAGGTGTTCACCCATCCGGTGCTGATGGCCATCGTCGCGGTCACCGCGCTGATGGGCGCCGGCCAGTTCACGCTGTTCTCGTACTTCGCGCCCTATTACCAGCAGCAACTGGGCGCCGATGCCACCGAAGTGAGCTTGCTGTTCGCCTGGTTCGGCATGTTCGGCGTGCTCGGGAACGTGCTGCTCGGGCGCTACATCGACCGCGTCGGCGCCGGGCGCGTGGCCACCACGACGGCCGCCATGATCGCGCTCAGCCTCCTGCTGTGGCCGCTGGTCGACAGCATGATGCTGGCGGCCATCGTGGTCGTCCCCTGGGCACTGGCCTGCTTCGCCGGCAATTCGGCGCAGCAGGCGCGGCTCGGCGAGGCGGCGCCGCGGCTCGCCCCGGCACTGATGGCTCTGAACAGCTCGGCCATCTACCTCGGCCAGGCGGCCGGCGCCGGCAGCGGTGGCCTGATCGTCGCCGACAGTGGCTATGGCCCCTTAAGCTGGGTGGGCCTCGCGTGGATGCTGGTGTGCGTGGCGCTCAGCCTGTGGGCCAGCCGCCGGTTGCGGCGCGGCGGCTGAGTACCGCGCCTCGGCCGGGCCTCAGGTCTTGGTACCGAAGATCTTGTCCCCGGCGTCACCCAGGCCAGGAATGATGTAACCGACGTCGTTCAGGTGGCTGTCGATGGCGGCCGTCCAGCAGCGCACGTCCGGGTGCGCCTGGTCCAGCGCCGCCACGCCCTCGGGCGCGGCCACCAGCACGAGCGCTCGGATGTCTCGGCAGCCGTTGCGCTTGAGCAGGTCGACGGTCGCGATCATCGAGCCCGCCGTGGCCAGCATCGGGTCGACGATGAGTGCGGTGCGCTCGTCCAGATGGCCGACGAAACGCTCGAAGTAGCTCTCGGGCTGCAGCGTCTCGTGGTTGCGGCTGAGACCCACGACGCTGATCTTGGCGTTGGGCACCATGTCGAGCACGCCGTCCAGCATGCCGATGCCCGCACGCAGGATGGGCACCACGGTCACCTTGCGCCCGCTGATGCGCTCCACCTCTGCCGGGCCGCTCCAGGCCTGCACGGTGTGCCGCTCGAGCGGGAAGTCGGCCGTCGCCTCGTAGGCCAGCAGGCGTGCGAGCTCGTTGGTGACCTCGCGGAATTTCTTGGTGGAGATGTCGTGCTCGCGCAGGAGCCCGACCTTGTGGCGCACAAGCGGATGGGTGACGGCGGTGACTGGCATGGCAGCGGCGGCAAAGGCGAAACGCCAGTGTATCCAGCGCCCCCGATGGCGCCCTCAGCCGCCGCGCTGGCGCAGCGCCTCGTACAGACAGATGCCCGAGGCCACCGAGACGTTGAGGCTTTCCACCGCGCCCTTCATCGGCAGGCGCACCAGCTCGTCGCAGGTGCGCCCGGTGAGCTGGCGCATGCCGTGGCCCTCGGCGCCCAGCACCAGCGCCACCGGGCCGCGCAGGTCGACCTCGTACAGCGAGCGTTCGGCGGCGTCCGAGGTGCCGACGATGCGGATGTCGCGCTCCTTCAGCTCATTGAGCGCGCGTGCGAGGTTGGTGACCATGAAGTAGGGCACGGTGTCGGCCGCGCCGCTGGCGACCTTGGCCACGGTGGCGTTCACGCCGACCGCATGGTCCTTGGGTGCGATCACCGCATGCGCGCCGGCGCCGTCGGCCACACGCAGGCAGGCGCCGAGGTTGTGCGGATCGGTGATGCCGTCGAGCACCAGCAGCAGGGGTGCACCATCCACGGCATCCAGCGTGTCGTCCAGCGAATGGCTGGCGGCCAGTGTCTGCACACGCGCGACCACGCCCTGGTGGCGGTGGGTGCCGCACAGCTTGTGCAGGCGGTCGTCGTCGCTGTCCACCAGCTTCAGCCCGGCCTCGCGCGCGCGCTCGACGAACTGGCGCATGCGCTGGTCGCGCCGGCTGGTGTCCACATGCACCTCGACGATGGACTGCGGCGCGGTCTTCATCCGCACCGTCACCGCATGAAAGCCGAACAGAATCTTGTTGCTCATCGCCGCATGGTAGTGCGCGCCTTCAGCGCATCAGCGCACGCACGCCCAGCAGCAGGCCGATGAGCACCGGCTGGTGGACCATGTAGAAGCTGAGGCTCCACCGGCCCAGCACCGCGAGCGGCTGAAGCGGCGACGGCAGCGCGCCGGTCGCCCAGTGCCGGCGGTGCTGCAGCACCCACTGCCCCGCCGCCATGCCCCACCAGGCCACGCCCAGCCAAGGCAGCAGCGGCACGAAGTCCTCGGTGACCGGCTTGCGGGTGACGAGACCGATCCAGTTGGTGAGACGGGTGTCGAAGAACGGGTGCTGCACGAACTGCGGCAGCAGCACGGCGACAAGGCCGGCGAGCCACAGCCAGCGGCCCCAGCCGCTGGTCAGGCGCAGCACGATGAGCATCAGCGCGATCGCATGCAGCACGCCGAAGCTGATCCAGCTGCGCGGGAACATCAGCGCCGAGCCCGCGCTCACCAGCAGCGCGCAGCCGGCGATCTGCGCCCAGCGCTTCCAGAACCGCGGCCAGCGCTGGCCTTGCGCGACGGCCACCGCCTGGCTCGCGCCGACGCAGAACAGGAACAGGCTGACGATGGCCGTGCGCTGCAGCGTCCAGAACGGATCGGCATAGAAGTTCTGCTGCGTGAACTTCAGGGCGGCGAGGTCGAAGTTGAAGTGGAAGACCGCCATCCAGACGATGGCGACGCCACGCAAGGCGTCGAGGCGGTCGAAACGGGCGCTGGCACGGGTCACGGGCGGGACGATAGCAGCGGGCCTTGGGATCGGGCGGCCGCGGCCCTCACCCAGCCCTCTCCCAGGGGGAGAGGGAGCAATACAGGCAGGGCCCGCCGGCGACACGCGATCCATGACCTCGCAGGTCATGGCCGCCGGCATATCGCGCGGCTATCGTTGCGCCATGCACGCCACCCTGCCTGCCCCTGCCATGCCCGCCGTCGGGACGCTGCTGCGCGACTGGCGGCAGCGCCGGCGCCTCAGCCAGCTCGACCTGGCGGTCGAGGCCGAGGTCTCCACCCGCCACCTCAGTTACCTCGAGACCGGGCGCGCCGCGCCCAGCCGCGAGATGCTGATCCGCCTGGCCGAACGCCTGGAGGTGCCCTTGCGCGAACGCAACACCCTGCTCACCGCCGCCGGCTTCGCGCCCATGTACCGCGAGCGGCCGCTGGACGATCCGGCGCTCGCCGCTGCGCGCGAGGCGGTGGAACTGGTGCTGCGCGGCCACGAGCCCTTTCCCGCGCTGGCGGTGGACCGGCACTGGACCATGCTGGCCCACAACCGTGCGGTGCCGCTGCTGCTGGCAGGGCTGGATGCGGCGCTGCTCGCGCCACCAATCAACGTGCTGCGCCTGAGCCTGCATCCGCAGGGGCTGGCGCCGCGCATCGTCAACCTCGGGCCGTGGCGCCAGCATGTGTTCGCGCGGCTGCGGCAGCAGATCGCGGCATCGGCAGATCCGAGGCTGGTCGAGCTGCTGCACGCGTTGGAGGCGCTGCCCACGCCCGCACAGGACGCCGCGGCGCCCCCACCGTCACAGTCACCGAGCTTCGCCGTGCCGCTCCAGCTTCGCACCGAGGCGGGCGTGCTGTCCTTCATCAGCACCACCACGGTGTTCGGCACACCCGTGGACATCACGCTGGCGGAGCTGGCGCTCGAGACCTTCTTCCCCGCCGATGCCGCCACGGCGGCGGCCCTGCGGCAGCTCGCGGACAGCGCCATCGCCTGAGCAGGGCGGCTCAGGCGCCCTGGCGCTGCAGCTGCGTCCTGTCGAAGCCGGCGAGCGTGCGGTAGCGCGCGGCGATGCCTTCCAGCTCGTCGCGCGGGATCACGTCGTGCACATCGTCGAAGCCCTGGGGCGCCCGCTCCTCTGCCAGCTGCATGACCTGCTCCGGCCCGTTCTGTCGATTGGCGAGCACGATGGCGGCCGTCTTCGGGCGGCGCTCTGCCTCGTAGGCATCCAGCGCCGCGCAAATCTCGGATTGCGCGGTGAGCGCGTCCGACAGGGCACGCACATCGAGGATGGCCTGCGAGGCGCCGTTGGAGCCGATCGGGTACATCGGATGCGCCGCATCGCCGAGCAGGGTGGTGCGCCCGCTGCGCCAGCGCGACAAGGGGTCGCGGTCCACCAGCGGGAACTCGTAGATCGTCTGCGCGCCGCGGATCAGCGTCGGAATGTCGATCCATGGCCAACACCAGGCGTCGAAGTACGGCGCGAAGACGCTGCGCTCGACCTGCTTGTTCCAGTCTTGGCGCGGCGGCGTGTCACCGGGGATGGTGCGCTCGGCGATCCAGTTGATGAGCGAGCGGCCCGCGTCCTGGTGCTGCCGGGAGATCGGATACGCCACGAACTTCAGGTCCTGGTAACCCGCCATGAACATCGAGCGCCCGTCGCCGAAGGGCTGGGCCTCGGTGATGCCGCGCCACAGCACCCGCTGCCCGTAGCGCGCCGGCCCTTCGTCCGGCCAGATCTGGCGACGTGCCGCCGAATGGATGCCATCGGCCGCGACCAGCGCATCCGCCTCGAGGCTGACGGTCGCGCCATCACTCGTGCGGACAAAGCTGCCTTGCGCACGATCGCCCACGTCGGCAAAGCGCACCAGGGCATGGCCCGTGATCACGCGCTCGCTGCCCAGGCGCTCACGCACCGTGTCGAGCAGCAATTGGTGCAACTGGCCGCGATGGATGGAGAACTGCGGCCAGTCGTAGCCGGCGGCGCGCCCGCGCGGTTCGCGCCAGATCGTCTGGCCGAACTTGTTGTAGTAGCTGAGCGAGGAGGTCTCGATGGCGATGCGCGCGAGCGCGTCCTGCAGGCCGAGCTCGGTGAGTTCCTTCACCGCATGCGGCAGCAGATTGATGCCGACGCCCAGCGGGCGCAACTCGGGTGCGGCTTCGACCACGGTGCAGTCGATGCCGCGCTGGTGCAGGGAAAGCGCGAGGCTCAGGCCGGCGATGCCGCCGCCGGCGATCAGGATCTTCATGGGTGCGTGCGAGATGGAGGGCAGGCGCGCATTCTCGCAACGCGGGCCGCCGGCCGCGACCCCACGACCGGCCGGCGCGCCCGCTCAGCGCGGCACGACGCTGTAGGCCCCGGCGTTGTCGGCCAGCCAGCGCGCGCCGCGTTCACCGCCCTGAGCCGCCGGATGGAAGTCGGCCCGCAGGTAGGCCCGCCACGGGCCGAAGGTGCAGCGCACCAGCCCTTCACGACCGAAGAAGAAACGCGCGGCGCTGCCCCAGGTGCGCCAACGCCACAGCGCGCGGTCATGCCGCAGGTTGCGCGCCGTCTGGCGCAGCACATCGACCACGAAGTTGAAGGTGACGAGATAGAACCAGCGCCGCCGCCAGCGCTCGTTGCCGCCCAGCGCCCGATAGAGGTCGAACGCCACGCTGCGGTGCTCGGATTCCTCGGCCGCATGCCACAGCCACATCGTCTGAAGCCGCGGCTCGGCGCCTTGCAGGGTGCCCGGGTGTTCGAGCAGGTGCTCGGCGAGGATGGCGGTGAAGTGCTCCGTCGCTGCGGTGATGGCCACCCAGTGTCGCGCCTGCACGCCCTCGAGCTGCGCGAGGCGGCTCGCGATGCGGCGCTCCCAGGTGTTGACGTGCCCCTGCGCCTCGAGGTGGCCGTTGAACAGGCCATGGATGCGGCGGTGCGTCGCCTCCTGGCCGATGAAGCCCTGCACCTCGCGCTCGAAGCGCGCGCGTTCGGCCTCGGGCAGATCCTTCAGGCCCAGGCGCACCGAATCGATGAAGAACTGCTCCCCGAGCGGAAAGCTCATCGACAGCGCATTGAAGAAGGCGGTGCGAAACGCGTCGCCGCCGTTCCAGTGGCGCGCCATCGGCGTTTTCAGATCGATCAGCAGGCGGCGGACGACGAGCGAGTTCATGAGGCACTCCAGCGCGCGGCTACGATGCCGCACCGAAGCGGACGAATGTGCCGACCGCCCCTGGTACTGTCAAGTACCACCCTGTTGCCGACCCGATGACGACTGCCGATCCTTCCCTGCAATCCGCCGACGAACACCGCCGCCGCCTGCTCGACGCCATGGCGGTGGTGGTGGCGCGAAAGGGCTATGCCGACACCACGATCGCCGATCTCGCCGCCGAAGCGCGTGTGTCGCGGCGCACCTTCTACGAACACTTCGCTGGCAAGCCGCACTGCCTCATGGCCTTGTACGAGGCGGCGAGCGGCCAGGCGCTGCGTGTGCTGCGCGAGGCCATCGACCCGCAGCGCGACTGGCATGCACAACTGGCCGATGCCCTGCGCGCCTACCTCGGCACGCTGGCGGGCAACCCGACGCTGCTGTCCACGCTGTTCATCGCCATCCTGGGCCTCGGGCCCGAAGGGCTCGCCGCGCGGCGGCGAGCGAACCAGCGCATCGCCGACTTCATCGTGCGCGTGGTGGCCGAATCGGACGCGCGCCGCCCGCGCGTGCTGCCGCCGACGGCCGCCATGGCCATCGTCGGCGGCATCAACGAGTTGATCCTCGAAGCGGTGGAACGCGGCGAGGCGGCGCAGTTGCCGCAGCTCGCGCCGGCGGCGGCCGGGTTCGCACGCGCCGTGATCGACGGCGCCTACACGTCCAGCGTGTAGACCTCGGCCGCGCGCCGCTCCTCGGCGCTGTGGCCGGCAAGCACCGGCGCCCAGCCGTCGCTGTCGGCATTGCGCGCGGGCGTGAGGCCGCGCGTCATCACGGCGACTTCCTCGGACGAGGCATCGAAGTCGCCCAGCGGCTGGCGCTGCGCGTCGAACAGCCGCGCCACCATGGCGCCGCCGGACTCGATGAGGATGAGGTATCTCGCGGGCGGCTGGTGCATGGTCTGGCCTTCGTGCCTCAGCCGACCCAGCGGCGGGCGTTGTGGAACATGGTCATCCAGGGGCTGTGCGTCGCCGGGTCGCCACTTGTCCAGCTCATCTGTACGTTGCGGAACACGCGCTCGGCGTGCGGCATGAGCACGGTGAAACGGCCGTCGGGTGTGGTCACAGCGGTCAGGCCGTCGGCGCTGCCGTTGGGGTTGGCCGGATAGGCCTCGGTTGGCTGGCCGTGGTTGTCGACATAGCGCATCGCGCGATGCACGCGGGCGGCGTCACCGCGCTGCGAGAAGTCGGCAAAGCCTTCGCCATGCGACACGGCAATCGGCAGGCGGCTGCCGGCCATGCCGCGGAAGAAGATCGACGGGCTGTCCAGCACCTCGACCATCGCCAGGCGCGCCTCGAACTGCTCGCTCTTGTTGCGGGTGAACTTCGGCCAGGCATCGGCGCCGGGGATGAGGGACGCGAGCGCGGCCATCATCTGGCAGCCGTTGCACACGCCCAGGGCGAAGGTGTCCTCGCGCCGGAAGAAGGCGGCGAACTGCTCGGCGAGCGCCGGGTTGAACAGGATGGAACGCGCCCAGCCCTCGCCCGCACCCAGCGTGTCACCGTAGCTGAATCCGCCGCAGGCGACGAAGCCCACGTACTGGTCCAACGTGGTGCGGCCGGCCTGCAGGTCGCTCATGTGCACGTCATAGGTGTCGAAGCCGGCCTGCGCCATGGCGTAGCTCATCTCGACGTGGCTGTTGAC
>JBIQKU010000007.1:0-43829 GCA_044506225.1 Rubrivivax sp.
ATCCGCGAGCTGAAAAGCTACGGCGTGAACGTGCATGCGCACGATCCCCTGGCTGCTTCCGCCGAATGCGAGCACGAGTACGGCGTGCCGCTCACGCCCTGGGACCAGCTGCCCACCGCGCACGCCATGGTCGCAGCGGTATCGCACGCGGAGTACGTGGACATGGGCCTCTCGACGCTGGCGTCCAAGCTGGTGGCCGGCGGTGTGTTCACCGACGTGAAGTCGGCCTACGAGCCGCAGGCGATCGCCGCCCTCGGGCTGAACGGCTGGCGGCTCTGAACCGCGCCGCCGTCCGGCGGCCGGTTCAGTCGCTGCTCAGCCAGTCGAGTTCACGCAGCCGGCAGATGATGCCGGCCTCCTCGGCCAGCGAGAACGAGTACGGATAAAGCGTTCGTTCCGTGGCCGCCAGCTCCGGCTGGCCGGCGAAGCGGCCGATCTGCTCGCGGGTGTAGGCGAAGTCCAGGCACAGCAGCACGGCCGGCGCGTTCACGCGCTGGTTGGTGCGCCCTTCGGCAACCACCTGGCAGCCGAGCATGCGCCGGTAGTAGGCAACGTGGCGCGGGTTCACTTCCATCACCAGCATGTCGCAGCCGCGCAGGCGGTGGGCCACGATGTAGGCCACATGGAACAGCGAGGCCAGCACCTGCTTGGCGCCGGTGGTCGGGTCGGCGGCAAGCTTGGTGAACTCGCACAGCCGGCGGCTGCGGGCGCGCAGTCTTGCGATCTCTTCGGGGAAGGTGTCTTCGGCGAGCAGCCCGTGCGGACCGTCCAGGCCGATGGTGATCGTGCCTATCGTCGAATCGGATTCGGTGGCGTTCAGCGTGATGAGGTGCCCCGTCGGCTCGCTCGGGATGGACACGCTCTGGTAGCCCCGCCAGGCGTAGCGCCGCTTCACCAGGATGTTCGCGCTGCTGCGCTGGCCGGCCGAGTCGGCGGCGCGGATCTTGAAGGAGCGTGCCGTCGGAAGACGACCCGGCATCGACCCGCCCGCCGGAAGTCGCCGCGAGTCGAAGGCTGCACCGAAGATGGTGTTGGCTTCCAAGTTGTCCCTGCTCTTGCGTGGGGCCATGGACAGGACTTCGTCCACTGGCTGGTTTTTCTGAACGGCTGATGGGACCGCCGGGACAGTGTGCGGTAGTTCGCGGCTTGCGATCTGTCGACCACGTCACGTTTGGCCGGCACCCCGGGTAACCGGTTGTTGCGTCCACCACGACGGCGACGCGGCGTTGACTTTTGCGACATGGCAAGCCGGCCGAAAACGGACTCACGTCACACCTCGCTCGGGCGCATGGACAAACCCCCGCAATTGGGGCTGGAGGTCCCAGTTGCACACTGCTACAAACACTGCCGCAGGGGCCCCGGATGTACGGCGGCCGCCCATTCAATCGGTCGAACGACGCGCTCTCCTCGAACAAACAAAACCGCCGACGCCGCGTCGTCCCGCCGATCGCCCCGCCTTCCCGGCGAGGCTCCAGAACTGTCAGGGAGTATCGAAGTGATTCGCCTGTTCAATCACTATCTGAATCGTCGGGTGTTGTTCCAGGTACTGCTGGATTTCGGATTGGTCGTGGCGCTGATGACCGGCGTCTTCGCGATGTTCCTGGAAGGAGCGAAGGAAGCCGGCTCCCTGGTCTCGCTGTCGGCGACGCATGGCCTGTCGCTGGCGGCCTTCGTCTTCGTGATCAACACCGCCTCGGGCTTCTACCGCCCGGCGGTGCACCGCAGCCTGAGCCAGAGCTGCGCGCGTGCGGCGCTCGCCTCGATGTTCGCGCTGCCGCTGGCCTACGCCATCTCGCGCATGCTGCCGAGCGAGGCGTCGGGCAATGCCGGGATGACGCTCGCCGCCATGCTGGGTGTGGCCGGTGTCATCGTGCACCGGGTGTATGCAGCGCATTCGGCGTCGGCGTCGCGCGCGCGTTCGCGGGTGCTGATCCTCGGCACCGGTCCGGCGGCGGAGGCGGTGAGCCGCACGCTGCGCGCCTCGGATCCGTCGGTGGAGGTCGTCGGCTACCTGCGCAGCCCCAACGAAGCGCAGGTGGTCGTGCCGCAATCGCAGGTCTTCGATGCCCATCGTTCGCTCGCGGAAACCGCCCGCAAGTCGCAGGTCAACGAGGTGGTGGTCGCGCTCACCGAGCGGCGTGGCGGCAGCATGCCGATGCGCGAACTGCTGGACTGCAAGATCGAAGGCATCACGGTGTGCGATCTCGCCACCCATTTCGAGAAGACGCTCGGCCAGATCCGCCTGGACTACGTCAACGCCGGCTGGCTGATCTTCGGCGACGGCTTCAACCAAGGCGTGGTGCGCACCGCCATGAAGCGGGTGTTCGACGTGGTGTGCGCGCTGATCCTGCTGGTCGTGTCGCTGCCGGTCATGCTGCTCACCGCGCTGCTGGTCTCGTTGGAAAGCAAGGGGCCGGTCTTCTATTCGCAGGAGCGCGTCGGCTTCAACGGCCGCACCTTCCGGGTCGTCAAGTTCCGCAGCATGCGCTGCGATGCCGAAGTGGACGGCAAGCCGCGCTGGGCGCAGGCCGACGACGACCGCATCACCCGCGTCGGCCGCGTGATCCGCAAGCTGCGCATCGACGAGTTGCCGCAGCTGTTCAACGTGCTCAAGGGCGAGATGAGCCTGGTGGGCCCGCGCCCCGAGCGGCCCTTTTTCGTCGACCAGCTGGTCAAGGACATTCCGTACTACGCGGTGCGCCACAGCGTGAAGCCGGGCCTCACCGGCTGGGCGCAGGTGCGCTACCACTACGGCGCGACGGTCGAGGATTCGCAGCAGAAGCTCCAGTACGACCTGTACTACGTCAAGAACCACACGCTGTTCCTCGATCTGCTCATACTCTTCGAGACCGTCGCCGTGGTCCTCACCGGCAAGGGCGCGCATTGAGCGGTTGCCGGCGCCCCGCCGGAAAACCCGCGGACGCACGGCCTTCCGCTTGTTGTTGAAGCATCCGCCTTGAGTCCCGCCGTCCTGAGTCTTTCGCTGGCTGCGCTGCTGTACGGCGCGCTGGCCTTCTTCGCGCAGCGCGACCCGGCGACGGCGCGCCCGCTGGCCGCGCCGCGACGGGTGTTCACCGGCATGGCGGTGGCGTCGGCGGCCTGGGGCTTCACTGGCGTGGTCGCTCAGTGGGCGCCGTCGCTCGCGTCCGTGGGTGTGCATGCGGCCTTCGACCTGGCCCGCTATGCGTTGTGGTTCTGGCTGCTGCTGGCGCTGATCCCGGCGCCGTCCGGCGCTGCGGACCGCGCCGCGCGCCAGCGGCTGCGTTTCGTGGCGGGAGTCGTCCTTGCGCTGGGTGCTGCAGCGATGATGGCCGGGTTCCTCGCTCTGGGCGGCAGCGTCGGTGCGTGGCGGCTCTACGCCCTGCTGGCTCTGCCGGTGTGCGGCCTGGTGCTGCTCGAGCAGCTGTTTCGCAACGTGCCGGACGACATGCGCTGGCATGCCAAGCCGCTGGCTCTGGCCGTGGCCAGCGTCTTCCTGTTCGATGTCTATCTCTACTCGCGCGCCATCCTGACGGGCGGCTTCGATCCCGCCTCGGTCGCTGTGCGCGGTGCGGTCCACGCACTGGCCGTGCCGCTGCTGTTCGTCGCCGCACGCCGCCACGGCACCTGGCTGGCGCAGTTGCAGGTCTCGCGCAGTGCGGCCTTCCATACCGCGACGCTCCTGCTCACCGGCCTGTACCTGCTGTTCATCGCCGGCATCGGCTATTACGTGCGCGACTTCGGCGGCGAGTGGGGAACCGCGCTGCAGCTGGGTCTCGTCTGCGTGGCGCTGGTGGCGCTGGCGGTCCTGGTGTTCTCGGGCACGGCGCGCGCGCGGGTGCGGGTGTTCGTCGGCAAGAACTTCTTCAGCTACCGCTACGACTACCGCACCGAATGGCTGCGCTTCACCGCCATGCTGTCGGGCGCAAGTTCGCCGGGCGAGATGGCGGGACTGGTGGTTCGGGGCCTGGCCGAGATGCTGCCCAGCCCCGCCGGCGCACTCTGGATGGCTGCGCCCGGCGGCGCTGAACTGGTGCAGACGGCTCGCTGGAATTTTTCGGAGTCCTCGGACCGCGAGCCGGTCGCCTCGCCATTCGCAACCTTCCTGCTCGCCAAGGAGTGGATCGTCGACCTGGACGAATACCGCGCCCATCCCGAGCGCTACGCGGGCGTCGCGGTGCCGCCCTGGCTGCTGGCCTCCAAGCAGGCCTGGCTCGTCGTGCCGCTCATCATGCTCGGGCAGCTCATCGGCTTCGCGGTGATCGCCCGCCCGCATGTGCGCACCAGCTTGAACTGGGAAGTGCGCGACCTCCTCAAGACCGCGAGCCGGCAGGCGGCGAGCTACCTGGCGCAGATGAATGCCGCCGAGGCCTTGCTCGAAACGCGCAAGTTCGACGCCTTCAACAAGATGTCGGCGTTCGTGGTGCATGACCTGAAGAACATCGTCACCCAGCTGTCGCTGATGATGCAGAACGCCAGGCGGCTGCAAGACAATCCGGAGTTCCGTCAGGACATGCTGACCACGGTGGAGAACTCCCTCGAGAAGATGCGGCGGCTGATTCTTCAGCTGCGCGAAGGCGAGACGCCGGTGGGCGTGGCCCGCGGCGTCGCGCTGGGCCCGGTTGCGCAGCGACTGCAGGCGCTGTCGCTCGCGCGCGGGCGCTCGCTGGATCTGCAAGTTGCCGAGGACGTGGTCGTCCGCGGCCACGACGACCGCTTGGCGCGCGTGCTCGGGCATTTGGTGCAGAACGCCTTCGATGCGACACCGCTGTCCGGGCGGGTCTGGATGTCCATCGAGCGCGACGGCGAGCGCGCCAGGATCGTGGTCGGCGACACCGGCCACGGCATGACCGCCGAGTTCGTGCAGACACGCCTGTTCAAGCCGTTCCACACCACCAAGCAAAGCGGCATGGGCATCGGCGCCTACGAAAGCGACCAGTACATTCGCGAGCTCGGCGGGCGCATCAGCGTGGACAGCGAGGCCGGCCGCGGCACGGTGATCTCCGTGCACCTGCCCCTGTTCGAATCGCGGCAAGCCGCCGAGCTCGAAGCCACCACCGAGACATGACGACCGCCAAGACACCCCAGCTCCTGATCGTCGAGGACGATCCGGCGCTCCAGACGCAGATCAAGTGGTCCCTGGACCGCTTCGCCTCGGTGACGGCCAGTGACCGGCCGAGCGCGCTCGCGCAGTTCCGCCGGAACCCGACACCGGTCGTGACCATGGACCTCGGCCTGCCGCCGGATCCGGATTCGGTGTCCGAGGGCTTCGCGTTGCTCGAAGGCCTGCTCGACATCGACCCCGGCGTGAAGGTCATCGTGCTCACCGGCCAGAACGACCGGGCGAACGCGCTGCGCGCCTGCGGCCTCGGCGCCTACGACTTCCTGACCAAGCCCTTCGAGGCCGACATGCTCAACCTCACGGTCGAGCGTGCCCTTCGGCTACACGACCTGCAGACCGAGAACGCGCGCCTGAGCGCGTTGAGCACCGACGACGCACTCGCCGGCGTGACCACGCGCGACCCGGCCATGCTGCGCGTGTGCCGCACCATCGAGAAGGTGGCGCCGTCAAATGCGAGCGTGATGCTGCTGGGCGAAAGCGGCACGGGCAAGGAGGTGCTGGCCCAGGGCCTGCACCAGGCATCGAAGCGCAAGGGCAAGTTCGTCGCCATCAACTGCGCGGCCATTCCCGAGAACCTGCTCGAGAGCGAGCTCTTCGGCTACGAGCGCGGTGCGTTCACCGGTGCGGCGAAGACGACCATCGGCCGCATCGAGACGGCCGACCGCGGCACGCTGATGCTCGACGAGATCGGCGACCTGCCGCTGTCGCTGCAGGCCAAGCTGCTGCGCTTCCTGCAGGAGCGCACCATCGAGCGGCTCGGCGGGCGCCAGGAAATCCCGATCGATGTGCACATCGTGTGCGCCACGCACCAGGACCTGAAGACGTTGATCGCCGAAGGGCGCTTCCGCGAGGACCTGTATTACCGCCTGGCGGAGATCGTGATCGAGATTCCGCCGCTGCGCGAGCGCCAGGGCGATGCCGTGCTGCTGGCGCATGCCTTCCTCAAGCGCTTCGCGAGCGAGCAGCGCACCAGCCTGCGCTTCAGCGAAGACGCGGTGCGTGCGATCGAGGCGCACGACTGGCCGGGCAACGTGCGTCAGCTGCTGAACGTGGTCAAGCGTGCGTCCATCATGGCCGAGGGCAACCGCGTCGTGCGTGAGGATCTCGGGCTGCCCGACGGCGAGGATGCCGAGGAACGCCCCGACGACTTGAACCTGCGTGCGATTCGCGACAAGGCGGAACGCGGCGCCGTCGTCACCGCGCTGGCACGCACCAACGGCAACATCGTGAAGGCCTCGGAACTCCTCGGGATCACGCGGCCGACGCTCTACGACTTGATGAACCGCCTGGCGATACGCGTCGATCGCAACGGCGAGGCGAAGGGACCGCAGTGAACAAGACCGCATCGATGGCCGCCTGGGTGCTGGTTTCGGCCCTGCTCACCGCCTGCGCAGACGATCCGGACAAGCTGATCGCCTCGGCGCGCGTCTCCTTGCATCAGCAGGAGACGCAGACCGCCATCATCCAGCTCAAGAACGCGCTGCAGCAGCGTGCCGACTCCGCCGAAGCCCGCTTTCTGCTCGGCAGCGCCCTGCTCGCCGGCGGCGACCCGGTGGCCGCTGCGGTGGAACTGGGCAAGGCGCGCGACCTGAGGCATCCCGATGCCGAGGTGCTGCCGGCACTGGCGCGCGCGCTGCTGCGCCAGGGCGATGCCAAGGCGGTGACCGAGGCCTTCGCCAAGACGACACTCGTCGACCAGGCGGCCCAGGCCGACCTGCAGACCTCCGTGGCCACCGCCTACGCGCAGCTCGGCAACCGCGAGGCGAGCGAGGCGGCGCTGCAGGCCGCACTCGCTGCCGACAGCGACTACGCACCCGCGCGCGTCCAGCAGGCGCGCAGCCAGGCCGATGCGGCACGATACGACGACGCCCTGGCCACGCTGCAGGCCGTCCTGGCACGGTCGCCCGACGACGTCGACGCGCGGCAGCTGCAGGGCGACGTCCTGATGCGCGGCAAGGGCGACCAGGACGCAGCGCTCGAGGCCTATCGCAAGGTGCTCGCCGTCCGAAGCGACGCCGTGGGCGCACACGCCGGCATCGTCACCATTCACATGGCTCGCCAGGATGGTGCGGCCGTGGCCGAGCAGGTCGAGGCGATGAAGAAGGTGCTTCCCAAGCACCCGGGCACGCGCTACTTCGAGGCACTCGTCGCGCTGGACAAGGGCGACGACAAGACCGCCGGCGAAATCGCCGGGCAGTTGCTCAAGACCGCGCCCGACGACCGCAACGTGCTGTTCCTCGCCGGTTCGATGGACTTTCGTCAGGGCCGCCTGCTGCAGGCCGAGACCCATCTGCAGAAGGTCGTGGCTGCTGCGCCGGCACATCGGCAAAGTCGCTGGCTGCTGGGCCAGATCTACACCCGCACCGGCCAGCCCGGCAGGGCGCTCGAGACGATCGCCCCGCTGCTGGGAGGCGAGCCGGCGGACCCGGTAGCGCTGTCGCTGGCCGCCCAGGCACACCTGCAGGCCGGCGACGCAGCGAAGGCCGAAGCGCTGTTCGCCCAGGCGGCCAAGCTTCGGCCCGACGATCCCAAGGCCGGCGTCGCGCTCGCACTGACACGCATTTCGCGCGGCGACACGGAAGTGGCGTTCAGCGACCTGGAGCGCATTGCCGCGGCGGACGCCGGCACAGCCGCCGACCTGGCGCTGATCACCGCGCATCTGCGGCGCCGGGAGTTCACCGCAGCGCTCGAGGCGGTCGACCGTCTCGAAGCCAAGCGCCCCGACCAGGCCATCACCGAGCAGCTGCGTGCGAACGCGCAGATCGGGCTCGGGCAAGCGGAGGTCGGCAGGGCGAGCTTGGAGCGCGCGGTCAAACGCGATCCGCTGTACTTCCCGGCGCTTGCGGGCCTCGCAGCCCTGGACGTCGCGGAGGGCAAGCCGCAGGCCGCCGAAAAGCGGTTCGCCCCGCTGCTCGCGCAGCAGCCCTCGCATCTGCAAGCGCTGCTGGCGATGGCCAAGCTGCGCAAGCGCAACGGCGGCACCGACGACGAAGTCCTGGCCCTGCTGAACGATGCGGTCAAGCTCAATCCCACCCAGGCCGCTGCGCGGCTCGCGCTGATCGAGCACCATCTCGCCGCCGGGCGCAGCGGCCCGGCGCTGGTGGCGGCGCAGGATGCCGCAGCGCGGCTCCCGTCTGACTTGCAGTTGCTCGATGCGCTCGGCCGGGCGCAGGCCGTGAGTGGCGACACCCACCAGGCCATCACGACCTTCAACAAGCTCGCCAGCGCGCAGCCCAACTCGCCCATGCCGCACCTGCGCCTGGCAGATGTGTACCTCGCCGCAAAGAACGTGCGCGCGGCCGAACAAAGCCTGGAACGCGCACTGGTGCTGGCGCCCGACATGCTGCCGGCGCAGACCAAGCTCATCGGCCTCAAGGTGGCGAACGGTCGCGCGGCCGAGGCGCTCACGATCGCGAAGACCGTCCAGCGTCAACGTCCCAAGGACAGTGCGGGCTTTGTGCTGGAGGGCGACACGCACGCCTCGGGCAAGAAGTGGGACATGGCCATCAAGGCCTATCGTGCGGCGCTCGAACGCGCGCCCGGCGCAAGCGCGGAAGCCATGAAGATCCACACCGCGCTGATGCGCTCTGGCAAGCGCGCCGACGCCGACCGCTGGGCCGACAGCTGGCTGCGCGGGCACACGGAAGACGTAGCTTTCCTCGCCTACCTTGGCGAAGGCGCCATCAGCGAGCGCGACTTCGACGGGGCGAAGCGCCGATACGAGCGGCTGCTGGAACTGCAGCCGAACAACATCCTGGCCTTGAACAATCTCGCCTGGGCGCTGGCCGAGAGCAAGCAGCCCGGCGCGGTCGCCTATGCCGAGAAGGCGAACAGCTTGAAGCCGGACCAGCCGGTGCTGATGGACACGCTGGCTGGGGCGCTCGCGGCGGAGGCACAACTGCCGAAGGCGCTGGAGGTGCAGCGCAAGGTCGTCGAACTTGCACCGGAAGCGCCGGCATTCCGCCTGAAGCTCGCCAAGCTGTATCTGCAGGCGGGCGAGAGCGATAAGGCGCGCGCCGAACTGGATCGCCTGGCGAAGCTAGGCGACAAGTTCGATGGCCAGGCGGAAGTGTCGCGGCTGATGAAGGCGATGTAGACGGGCGGTGCGGCGCGGCCGCGGCGCCAGCCCGTGGCCTCGTCAGCCGGTCGCTTCGCCGCCGAAGCGCCTGCGCCAGGCCTTGATCGCCAGGTGACGCACCAGCAGGTGCGGCGGCATGCGCAGCCAGTGCGCGCGCACATAGAGCAACCAGAGCGACGGCGCCGACAGTGAGTCGGAGGCTGTCGGGTGCGCGGGCCGCAGTGCCCGGCGCCACAGCACATCCATGCCGCGGTCCAGTGGCCAGCGCGGGCCGTTCGCACCGGTCTCCGCGAGCGCGTCGGCCGGAACCGGCGTGGCGAGCAGGCGGTGGGCTTGCCGCAGAGCGTAGTACAGCGGCCGGCCGAGATCGAGCTCACGCGCGCGCGCAATCAGCGCCGGCCAGAATTCCTGCGCGGCACCGAAGTGGCGCAAGAGCAGGTCCAGGTCCGACAGGTCACGCAGGCCGTGGCTCAGTTCCTCGTTGTGGAAGAGGTGGGCCATGCTGTGCAGGATCATGTCGGCCGGCGCCAACATCTGCAGGCCGTCTTCGGCGGCCGCTACGGGCCGTGCGGCGGCGAAGAGTTTTGCCGCGTCGGGCTTGAGGCGCGCGGTGGCCGGAAGAATCGTGTGGTGCACATCCAGCACGGTGTCGCGCGCGGTGTGCTGCATCGGCGGGAGTTCGTGCATCCACCGGCGGTAGTACTTCTGGTCGTAGGCCGAGTGGTGGGTCGTGGCCCAGCCGTGCACCATCAGCGTCGCTTCGACCTCGGGCAGCCGCGCCTTGGGCACGAGGATGTCGATATCCGAGAAGACACGGCCGCGCGCCGCCGGCAGACCGGCGCGCAGGTAGGCCGAGCCCTTCAGCAGGATGGGCGTCACGCCGATCGGCCGCAGAGATTGGGCGATCAGCGCGGTCTCGCGCACGACCTGTGCATGCTGCGCGCGAGCCAGCGTGCGCGCCGCTTCGAGGTGCTGGCGCGGCGCGTCGGGCAGCTGATCGAGCACGCCGAGGTCGACGAAGGTTTCGGCCAGGCGCGCGAGCAGGGCGGCATGGCGCGCCTGGCGCACCAGCAGATCCCATTCGGGTGCGGACAATGCGACGGCGTCGCCAGGCCGGCGCAGCACGCGGATCAGGAGATCACGGTTGCCCATCAGCGGTATCGAGCGCTTCGATCGATCGGGCCGCGTGCGGCTCGGCGCACTGCGCCGGCTCGGTCTCGCGACGTTCAGCGGCCAGTCCGTTCAGGAGAAGCACTGCTTCCTCGAGATCGCCATAGACGAACTCATAGGCATCGCATTCGTCGATGACGCCGGCGAGCAGATCGAAGCCGCGACGCCCGTGCACGTGATAGTTGAACGCGTTCTCGACGATGTGCATGAAGGCGCGCGCCTTGGGCAGCGGGGTGAGCGATGCCCTGGCACCCGCCACATACCTAGGGAGAACGATCCAGCGCAGCATTGCCGTTTCGTCGGCTCGGCGTACCGCCTCGACGGGCGGGCGCACGTGCGCGACGCTGCCCTTGGTGGTTTCGGTGACCACGGCGCCGAAGGCGGCGTCGGGCGCAAACCGGCGGATGACGTCGATGGAGGCGTTCTTCAGGCTGATGGGCCGTGGCAGCGGTGCGACTTCGCCACTGCGGCTGTCGATCAGCGTCAGTTCGTCCGACAGCAGTCGCCAGCCGCGAAATGCGAGCCCCGCGCACAGTGTGCTCTTGCCCGAGCCCGACGGCGCCGGCAGCATCAGGGCACCGCCCTCGCGTTCCAGCACGGCCGAGTGGATGCACAGGTATTGGTGGCAGTGGCTGGAGACACACCAATTCATGCCCCATTCCAGCATCGGGAAACCCTGGTCGCCCGGCAGCGGCGCAAAAGGCGCCATGTCATCGAAGCGGAAGACGACCTGCGCTTGCACCCAGCGGCGCAGGGTGCGCGGCCGTTCGATGCTGATGTGGAAGTCCGCGAAGCCGTCGGTTGCTTCGACCGGGTGGTTCGCGTAGTGAAGACGAACGCCACGCCGGACCTCGGCCAGCGGTGAGCGCAGGTTGGTGACCACCGGCCCGGTGCGTAGCCTCAGGCCTTCATCGTTCAAGCGCCGGCTCAGTTCGCCTTCGGTGAGATCGCTGACATTCACGATCCCTGGATTGTCGCCAAGCCGATTCGCTCGAGTTCGCGCAGCATGTCGTGAAGCGAGAACTCGTGCTCGGTCTCGGCGTCATGGGCGTGGGGCTTGGCCGACTGGCTGAAGGTCGCGTATGCAGACGAGAGGTCCGCGATGTCCAGGGGCTGTGGCGCGTCACGCAACAGCGCAGCGAGCAGCCCGGCTTCGGCGCTCAGAAGATGGGTCGTGCCGGTGGCTTCGACGTAGGCCACCCATTCGTCATCCCAGCGGCGGAGGGCGATGTTGGTCGCACGTGGTGCAGCCCAGCGCTCAGCGCTTGTTCCAGATGTGGCGTCCGCAGCAGCTACCACGACACATCACACGGGCATGGTCGACTTGAGCCAGTCGCTCAAAGAGCCGTTGCCGGCCGGGATGGAGTAGTCGGCGTACCACTTGATGCCGGCCGTCGGCTCGTAGTAGCCCTTCTCCACATAGGTGGCCCACAAGGTCTTGACCGCTCCAACGCCCAGGACTGTCGTGGACGTACGGCCCGTGGCGGCATTCAACAGGGCCGCGACGACATGACGCGCGATGGCGACGTCGCCACCACCACCCATCTCGAGCACATCAAGGAGCGTTTTGTTGGGGAAGCCGCCACGCGAGCCGAAGACATCGTTGAACTTCGTCGCGTTGCGGCCCTTGGGCACATAGGCCTTCGGCCACTCGTCGAAGTGGTGTTCCTGCTTCCAGTAGCCGGGCGTGCGGCCTTGGCAACTGTAGGTCTTGTCCGGCCGGCTGGCGTTGATCGACGCGAAGGAAGACGCCGGTGTGCAACCACCACCCCAGTTGCCCGTCGCCATGACCGACGGGCTCGACACCGTCAGGATGACCGGCACCGCCCCGACGCCGCCACGTAGCAGTCGCCGGCGCGCCAGTTCGACGGGTGCTTTCCCAGCGGACTGAAAGCTTGACTCAGGAGCGTTCTGCGCTTCGTGCTTCGCTTCCATATTCGTGCCCTTGTTCATTCAATCGAGTATAGGGAGTGCCTTCGAGCAACCAAGCAATCTAAACCCCGCATCTGCAGGTCGCGTACTACCAGTGCACCAGCGTTTACCTGAGCGCTTTAAGAAAAAGAGGGCGCCATTCTCATGGGCCCTCGATCGAATCGGTCGATAGGGCGGCGCACGCGCCGCCTTCTATTCAGCTCTTGCGACGACGCGTGCTCAGACCCAATCCGGCAAGGGCCAAGCCGACGAGTGCCAAGCTGGCAGGCTCGGGGATGCTGCGCACAACAGCATTGGAAGACTGGTTGATGGACAAGGAGTACGTCCGACCGGCCGTGTAGGTGCGTACATCGGAGAACAGGATGCCATTGAACGAATGGTTGCGATCCGGGCCGGTCGTGAAAAACGACTGGTTCAGTTCAAACGGCGTGAACGACAGGCCGGTGAACAGGGGATCGTCCACACTTTGGACTTGGAGTACCCATCCAAAACCAGCGGACGCGGAGGCTTGCTCGCTGCCGAACGTATCGACCCAGGCCCGGAGGTAGGCGTCTGCGACGACCCCAATTCGCCCGGTGAACGAATCGGTGAGGGTGAAGTTGGCGGTCAGCTCCGCGGAGTTGAGGATCGTCGCGTTAGCCGAGCCGGAGTTGGTTGGTCCGGTGGCCGCGGCGTTGGCCCGAGTCAGACCTTGGATCGGGCCGCCGATGGCGCTGCCGGAAATGACCATGTCGCCGAGCGCATAGTTCGCGCCCGGGGGCGGCGCCAGGTGCGTGGTGGTGTTGTTCTCCAGACCACCCCCGCCGGCGTAAAGGGCCGCAGTGCCGGCGCCGCAGTCACCGGCGCACCGGTAAGCCTGATCGACAGTTCCGCCGATGACGAAGCTGTGCAAGGATGCGCCGGAATTCGACACGCCGTTGTAGGAGGCCGTCGCGGTACCCGTGCGTGCCTCGCTGTTGATCTGGATTCCGGGATTGACGAAGTTGCCTTGCGCGTCAACGAGCCCCAGCCCGGAAATGTTCATGTCCGCCATCGCGATCGCACCGGCGTGAGCCGGGACGGCGACGATGGAGGCCGCAAGTCCGAGTGCGGCGGCAATGTGCTTCAGTTTCATGGTTGGCCCCTGTGGCGGTTGGTTCTGCGGTGCATCCAAAGCACGGTGTGTGCCAGCAATCCAGGTCGATCGCAGGTCATTGATTCGCAACGGTTTTTCTTGGCCGGACGTGATCGCGGTCCTGCCGCCGACACTCTGCTGTAAAGAGGCCCGACGGTCTTCGGGCGGTGCGGTTCGCGGCGGGGCGACAGAGCCTTTTTTCGACTCAGACGTAGCGACCTGGGGCGATCAGGTGATTGGGGTCAAAAGCTTGCGAGAGGCGCCGTCCCAGAGATGCTGGAGGGCCGTTGGTGTCTGCGGATCGAAGTGCGCTGATGTTTAAGCGATAGGGATAGAAGCCGAGTCGGCTTCCCGCATCGCACATCGCCTCGAAGCACTGTTGGGCCGCAGCCACGGCGCCTGCACGCTTCCGGTCGAACAGCAGCGGCACAGTACTGTCGAAAAGCCTGTCGCCGATGCTGGTCAGCGTGATGAGCGGCTCCATGCCGAACGCCGCCGTCTGCTGCTTGACCATTTCGACGTAGGCCCGCACGCCTGCTGGTCGCATGGGCACGAGCGGGGCGTACCAGAGGAGTCCGCACCCGTCGCGGGCGGGGTCGCGTGGCCCGTCCGGGGGCGGTGCCGACATGCGCCAGTAGGCCAAGGGCAGGGCCGTTTCGTTCGGGCGCCCGAGCACCAGCTCGAAGGAGTTCAGGAGCGTCGAGGCCGTGCGCGAGAGGCTGCGCCCCACGTCGCCCGGCAGCCATCCGGCGGCCCGCGACAACAAGCGCGCGTGTGTCGGGCTCAGAAACACCAGCCGTGTCGCCACACCGCGCAAGGCCTGGCGAATCTCTTTTTGTGCTGCCGCCACGACCCGCCGTGATCCGTACAAGGTCCCGAAGCCTGTCCACGGGAAGATCTGGTACTGGCGGCCGAGCGCTCGCACGACATCCGGCGGGATCAGACCATCCGCGCCGATGCGGTCCGACGGATACGGTGCGGACATCGCCAGCACCCGGTGCTGGTTCATCAAATTGATGCCGCCGACGATGCCCGGCAAGGTCGCCAGCACGCGCTGAACGCGCTCGACCGCAGGTTCGAGCAACGCGTCCTCGCGCAGGCTGAACAGACAGACCTTCACCGCTTCGGGCCGGCGCGCCAGCACGATAGTCATGCGCGTCACGATGCCGAGACCGCTCTGCGCGAACAGGCCGGCTGTGTAGGGTCCGATGCCCCATTTGAACAGCCGTGCCAGGTCGTCTCCCGCGAGCTCACGCAACGCGGTGCGGTAGACGGTGCCGTCGGCGAGCACCGCCTCGATGTCCGTGACGGCGCCGAAGTGATCGGCATGTGGGGTGATGCCATAGCCGCGCTCGAGGGCGTTGCCCACCAGGCTGCAGGTCGGGCCCGCGCCGGTGACCGGCACCATGTAGGGGTGGCCGCCCTGGTCCAGAAACTCGGCCAGCATGCCTTGTGTGACGCCCGGCTCCACGGTCACCACGCCCAGTTCGGCGTCGAAATGAAGAACGCGCTGCAGGCCCGACAGGTCGACGATGGTGCAGTCGTCCTGCACGGGCAGGGCCGTGCCGTAGCCCCAGTTGTGGCCGGTGCTGATGGGATACACCGGCGCGCCGTGGCGCTGAGCGATCTGCATCACCGCCGGGAGCGCAACACTGTCCAGGATGCGCAAGGCGCCTGCCAGGCGCCGTGAGGCGCCGCCGGTGTCGGCGCCGTAGCGCGCCGCGGCCTCCTTGTCGTCCAGAACCTGAGCGTCTCCGAGCAGTGAACGCCAGTCGTCAAGGGCCGCGCGCGGGTTCATCGAGATGCCTTCTTCTTTGTGTGCGGGGAGTCACATCCCATCTATCTAGGGCGTTGTCAGCCGGCCCGGATGCGCTCTACCATCCGCGCGCTGTCGAAGTGTTACAGCTTATGAAGTGCTCTGCACGGCTCGCATGGCGCTTCGCTGCGGCGGGCGGCGTCGGTCGAGACGAGTAAAGGGAGGTCTGAAGTGATTGTCGTTTCACGTCTGCGGAGCACTGCGTTGCGCCTGCTGGCTTTCATGGGCCTCGCGGCGGCGCTTGTGGGCTGCGCCCATGGTCCGGCCGACTTCCCGCCGGCGCCGGCCCAGGCCGCAAATCAAGACTACTCTTACATCATCGGGCCTGGCGATTCGGTGAACATCATCGTATCGCGCAACCCCGAGCTGTCGATGTCGGTGCCGGTGCGCCCGGACGGCAAGATCTCCGCGCCGCTCGTCGACGAGCTCACCGCGCAAGGCAAGAACTCGGTCGAGCTTGCCCGCGAGATCGAGAAGCAGCTCTCCAAGTACATCCGCGATCCTGTGGTGACCGTGATCGTCACGCAGTTCGTCGGTCCGTACAGCGAGCAGGTCCGCGTCGTCGGCGAAGCCGCCAAGCCGCAGTTCCTGCCCTACAAGCAGAAGATGACGGTGCTCGACGTGATGATCGCCGTGGGCGGCCTCACCGACTTCGCCGCCGGCAACAGCGCCACCATCCTGCGCACCGCGGACGGCAACAAGCAGTACTCGGTGCGTCTGCAAGACCTGATGAAGCGGGGCGACATCTCGGCCAACGTCGAGATGATGCCGGGCGACATCCTGATCATCCCGCAAAGCTTCTTCTGAGCCGCCTCGGCGCCAGCCGGGTCGAGCATCGTGCGAAGGCGCATGCGCTTCGGCGCCTCGCGCCGCAGTGCCCCATCCCGAGACCGATGAGATGTACGAGTCGTTGAGCCAGATTGCCGGTATCGGCAGGGCCATGTGGAAGTACCGCTGGCCGAGCGTGCTGGTGGCGTGGATCGTCGCGGGCATTGCCACGGCGGTCGTGTTCCGCATCCCGGACCAGTACGAGGCCACGGCACGCATTTATGTGGACACGCAGTCCATCCTGAAGCCCTTGATGTCGGGCCTGGCCGTGCAGCCCGACATCGACCAGCAGGTCGTCATGCTGAGCCGCACCCTGATCAGCCGCCCGAACGTCGAAAAGCTGATGCGCATGGCGGACCTCGACCTCGAGAACTCCACGAAGGCGCAGCAGGACGCGACCATCGAGTCCCTCATGAAGACGCTGCAGATCCGCAGCACGGGGCGCGACAACCTCTACTACCTGTCGTTTCGCGACCCGAACCCCGACAAGGCCAAGCGTGCCGTCCAGTCGCTGACGTCGATCTTCGTCGAGTCCAGCCTCGGTGCGACCCGCAAGGACACCGACGCGGCCAAGGTGTTCCTGAACGAGCAGATCAAGAGCTACGAGACCAAGCTCGAGGAAGCCGAAGCCCGTCTGAAGGAATTCCGCATCCGCAACATCGCCCTGCAGTACGGCGAGGGCAAGGACTCCGCTTCGCGCCTCGGTGAGATGAGCGCCAGCCTGGATCGTGCGCGGCTCGAGCTCCGCGAGGCGGAGAAGGCGAACGAAGCGGCGAAGGCCGCGCTGCAGGGCGAGAAGGCGCAAAGCGCGAACCTCACCACGCAGAGCCTTCTGCAGGAATCCGCGCTCTCGGTCGCGACGCCAGAGATCGACGCACGCATCCAGGCGCAGCAGCAGAACCTCGACATGCTGCTGCAGCGCTTCACCGATCTGCACCCGGACGTGGTGAGCGCCCGCCGCCTCTTGAAGGACCTCGAGGAGCAGAAGGCCAAGGAAGTGCAGGAACTGCGGCGTGCCGCCCTGGCCGCGCCGACCGGCGGCGCCGGCGTGCAGAGCAGTCTCGCCTTCCAGGAACTGAACCGCATCGTTGCCACCTCCGAAGTGCAGGTCGCCGCACTGCGCGCCCGCGTGGCCGAATACGCCAGCCGCTATCGGCAGGCGCAGGAAATGATGAAGACCGCGCCGCAGATCGAGGCCGAGGCCGCACAGCTGAACCGCGACTACGCCATCCACAAGAAGAACTACGAGGACCTCGTCGCGCGGCGCGAGGCCGCGGCGATGTCCGGCGACCTCGATGTCGCCTCCGGCGTGGCCGACTTCCGCCTGATCGATCCGCCGCGCGTGTCGTCCCAGCCGGTGTCACCCAACCGGCTGCTGCTGCTGGCCGGCGCGCTGCTGGTCTCGCTCGCCGCCGGCGTGTTCACGGCCTTCGCGGCCAGCCAGTTGCGGCCGGTGTTCCACCGTGCGGCCGAGCTGCGCGACAAGTTCGACCTGCCCATCCTCGGCGTCGTGTCGCATGTGATGAGCGAGCGCGACACACGACGCGAACGTGCCGATCTGATGCGCTTCGCAGCGGCGGCGGGCAGCCTGTTCGTCGTCTTCGGCGCCGGCCTCGCGGCGATGTCCATCATGGCAGGGCGTTGACATGAGCAGTCTCATCGAACAGGCCGCCAAGCGGCTCGAGCAACTCCGGCAGGCGGGCATCACGCCCGAGCCCGCCAACGCCACGCCGCGCAGCGAAGCGCAGGTGTCGATGAAAGCGCAGGCGCCGGCCGAGCCGCCGCCGGTCGCCGAAGAGCCGGTGCAGGTGGCTGCGCGCCGCGTCGAGCTCGATCTCGACGCGCTCGGGCGCGCGGGCATCATCACCCCGAGTGCGGCGCGTTCGCGCATCGCCGACCAGTACCGCGTCATCAAGCGGCCGCTCATCCGCAACGCCGTCGGCAAGGGCGCCTCGACCATCACCCACGGCAACCTGATCATGGTGACCAGTGCGCTGGCGGGCGAGGGCAAGAGCTTCACCTCGGTGAATCTCGCCATGAGCATTGCCGCCGAGCTCGACCACACGGTGATGCTGGTCGACGCCGACGTGGCTCGCCCGTCGGTGCTGCGCATGCTCGGGCTGCCGCCTGCGCCCGGCTTGCTGGACGTGCTGGAGCAGTCGGACGACCTGTCCAACGTGCTGCTGCGCACCAACATCGACAAGCTGACGCTGCTGCCCAGCGGCACGCCGCACCCGCGCGCCACCGAACTGCTGGCCAGCGATGCGATGGCCCAGCTGCTGGAGGAGATCTCCACCCGCTACGCCGACCGCATCGTCATCTTCGACTCGCCGCCCTTGCTGCTGACCACCGAATCGCGCGTGCTGGCATCGCACATGGGGCAGGTCGTGGTCGTCGTGCAGGCCGAGAAGACATTGCAGAGCGACGTGCAGAACGCGCTGGCCACGATCGAGGCTTGCCCGGTGCGCCTGATGCTGCTCAACAACGCCCGCAGCGACACGCGCGACGCGTACGGCTACGGCTACGGCACCTACGGCTCGGAATACCGCAACCAGAGCACCGCCACGGCGCCCGGCGCGGCCTGAGGCCGTCTCACGATGCACAAGAGGACGACATCGCACGCCAGCTTCCAGCGCACGCGCACGGCCGTCGCCCTGGCGCTGCTGCCACTCGGCTGCGGCTGGATGGCCGGTGCGGCGGCGCAGGACGGCGGCGCGGCGGCTGGCGCGCGGTCGTTGCTGATCACGCCCAGCGTGGGTGTGCGCCAGACGTTCACGGACAACGCCCGCCTGCGGTCCACGAATCGCGAATCCGACGCGGTCACCGAACTGTCGGCCGGCGTGCGTGCCATCAGCAACGGCGCGCGCCTGAAGGGCTTCGTCGACTATGCGCTGACCGGCAGCCTGCGGGCCCGCCACTCCGGTGAGAACGACGTCACGCAGGCGCTGAACGCCTTCGCGAACGCCGAACTGATCGACCAGTGGATGTACGTGGACCTGCGCGGCGTCATCGCGCAGCAGGCGATCTCGGCGTTCGGGCGGCAGTCGGGCGACACCAGCGTCATCAACGACAACCGCACCGAGACACGCAGCTTCAGCGTGTCGCCGTACTGGCGTGGCCGGCTGCTCGGCGCTGCGGACTACGAGGTGCGCCTCGACCATTCGGTGAGCGACAGCGACACATCGGCCGCGTCCGATGCGACGACCAGCACGGCGTTCGCCGGCCTGAGTGGCGGCAACCCGCTGGGTCTCGGCTGGTCCACCGACCTCACGCACCGCACGACGGACTACAGCCAGGGCCGCCGCACCGAGGACCAGCGCCTGCGCGGCGTGCTGACGTACGCCATCACCCCGCAACTGCAGGCGGGCGTGATCCTCGGGCGCGAATCCAACAACTTCGAGAGCGCGGACACGCGCAGCCACGACACCGGGGGCGTGCAGTTGCGCTGGCAGCCGAGCCCGCGCACCGTGCTGAGTGCGAACTACGAGAGCCGCTTCTTCGGCCATTCGCACCTGCTCAGTTTCATGCACCGCACCGGGCGCACGATCTGGACCTTCACCGACACGCGCGACATCACGACCAATGCCTCCGAGGCGGGCCGGGCCTCGCTGGGCAATGCGTACGACTTGTTCTTCCAGCAGTTCGCGTCGGTGGAACCGGACCCGGTCCAGCGCGACCTGATGGTGCGCGACTTCCTGCGCGCCAACGGCATTGCGCCGGACGCACTGATCGTCGGCGGCTTCCTGACCTCGGCCGCGACGGTGCAGCGTGTGCAGGCGCTGTCAGTGGCGCTGCGCGGGCGGCGCACCACGGTCACCTTTCACCTGACGCAAAGCCACAGCGGCCGGCTCGACACCCTGGTCAGCGCGATCGACGACCTGTCGCGCAGCAGCCAGGTGCGCCAGCGCGGCTTTCACATCAACGTCGCCCACCGCTTGACGCCCTTGTCGTCCGCCAACCTCATCCTGTCGACGCAGCGCACCGAGGGTGACCTGAACAGCCAGGAATCGACGCTCAACTCGGTGAGCGCCGCCTGGTCCACCCGCACCGGCCCGCGCTCGGATCTTTCCGCCGGTGCGCGCTGGGTCGATTTCGACGCCACCACCAATCCCTACGTGGAGCGGGCGATCTTCGCCAATCTGCGGCTGCAGTTCTGAGCCATGTACGAAGCCTTCTACGGCTTGAGCAGCAAGCCGTTCCAGCTCAATCCCGACCACAGCTTCTATTTCGATTCGAAGCAGCACCGGCGCGCCAAGGCGTATCTCGACTACGGCGTGATGCGCAACGAAGGCTTCATCGTCATCACGGGCGAGATCGGTGCCGGCAAGACGACCATCCTCGCCGGGCTGCTGAGCACGCTGGACCCGAGCAAGGTGGTGGTGGGCCAGCTCGTGACCACCCAGCTCGATGCGGAAGACACCTTGCGCATGGTCGGTGCCGCCTTCGGCTTCAAGGTCAAGGGCGTGCCGAAGTCGGAGCTGCTGATCACGCTCGAGGCCTTTTTGCTCGGCCAGGCCAGCCAGGGCAAGCGTTGCCTGCTGGTGGTCGACGAAGCCCAGAACCTGTCGCCGCGCGCGGTGGAAGAGCTGCGCATGCTGTCCAACTACCAGCTCGGCAACCAGTCGCTGCTGCAGAGTTTTCTGGTGGGCCAGCCGGAATTCCGCGAGATCCTGCAGCGCCCCGAGATGGAGCAGTTCCGACAGCGCGTGGCCGCCACCTGCCACATCGGGCCGCTGGATTTCGAGGACACGCAGCACTACATCGAACACCGCCTCAAGCGTGCCGGCTCCACCGGCAAGCCGGAGTTCGATGCTGACGCCTTCGACGCCATCTACCAGGCGACGCAAGGCATTCCGCGACGCATCAACACCTTGTGCGACCGGTTGCTGCTGCTCGGCTTTCTCGCCGGGCGCAGCGAGCTCACCGCCCACGACGTGGCCGAGGTGGTGAAGGAGTTCACCGGCGAAGTGGGCGCAGCCAAGGGGCTGTCGGCCGCCGCACGCGGATTCGACAGCGGCGCCATGCCGCTGGACGTGAGCCAGGTGCCCAGCCTCAGCCTTGACGCGGAAGTCTCGGAAGGCCTGTCGCGCGACCTCGCGGCGTTGAGCGCCGAGAAGCAGGGCGACCGGCTGCAGCGCCTGGAGCGCAGCCTGCTGCGGCTCGAACGCATCAACCTCGAGACGCTGAGCCTGATGCAGCGGCTGGTGAACGCCGCGCGCAAGCCTGGCGGGGAGCGAGGGGAATGACACAGCCTGCCGCCACGCCGCGCAGCGACGTGCTGGTCAATGCCATGACCATCGACGTCGAGGACTACTTCCAGGTCTCGGCCTTCGCGCCCTACATCCGCCGCAGCGAATGGGATGCGCGCGAATGCCGCGTCGAGCGCAATGTCGAGCGCATCCTCGCGATGCTCGAGCGGCATGACACGCGCGCCACCTTCTTCACGCTCGGCTGGGTGGCCGAACGCTATCCGCAGCTCGTGCGCCGCATCGTCGACGGCGGCCATGAAATCGCGAGCCACGGCTACGGCCACCAGCGCGCCAGCGACCTGAGTCGCGAGGCGTTCACGCAGGACATCGTCTCGGCCAAGAAGGTGCTGGAAGACATCGCCGGCGTGCCGGTGCAGGGCTATCGCGCACCGAGCTTTTCCATCGGCGAAGCCAACCTCTGGGCCTTCGACAGCCTGGCCGAGGCGGGCTACCGCTACAGCTCGAGCATCTATCCGATCCGCCATGACCACTACGGCATGCCCGACGCGCCGCGCTTCGCGCACTGCGTGGGCAGCGGGCTGCTCGAGGTGCCGGTGACCACGCTGCGCATGCTCAACCGCAACCTGCCGTCCAGCGGTGGCGGCTATTTCCGCCTGCTGCCGTATGCGCTGTCGCGCTGGATGCTGCGGCGGGTGAATGCGAACGACCTCCAGTCGGCGATCTTCTACTTCCACCCCTGGGAGATCGACGCCGGGCAGCCGCGGGTCGCCGGCATCGACGCCAAGACCCGCTTTCGACACTACGTGAACATCCCGCGCATGGAGGCGCGGCTCGAGCAGTTGCTGGCCGACTTCCGCTGGGGCCGCATGGACGAGATCTTTCTCGGCACGCCGCGCGTGCACTGACCGCATGCCTGCCGTTCGACAACTGCCAGCCGATGACGCGGGCGCTGCCGCGCGCTGGGATGCGTTCGTCCAGGCCTGCCCGCAAGCCACCTTCTTCCACCGCGCCGGCTGGCAGGCCATCCTGCGGCAGGTGTTCCGTCACCAGACCTACTTTCTCTATGCGGAAGAGGCCGGGCGCATCGTGGGCGTGCTGCCGCTCGCGCGGGTGAAAAGCCTGCTCTTCGGTCATTCGCTGGTGAGCCTGCCCTTCGCGGTCTACGGCGGCGTGGCGGCCAGCGATGCGGCGGCCGCCGAAGCGCTCGAAGCCGAGGCGCAGCGCCTGGCGAAGGAACTCGGCGCCGAGCATCTGGAACTGCGAAACCTGCAGCGCCGCCATGCGGACTGGCCGGCACAGGACCTCTACGTCACCTTCCGCAAGCCGATTCTTGCGGAGGAAGAAGCCAACATGCTGGCCATCCCGCGCAAGCAGCGGGCCATGGTGCGCAAGGGCATCAAGAACGGCCTGCGCAGCGAGATCGACACTGGCGTCGGGCGCTTCTTCCCGCTGTACGCGAGCAATGTGCATCGCCACGGCACGCCGGCTCTGCCCAGGCGTTACTTTCAGGCGCTGCTCGACGCCTTCGGCGCCGATGCCGAGGTGCTCACCGTGCTTGGGCCGCAGGGCCAGCCGCTGTCCAGCGTGCTGAGCTTCTACTTCCGCGACGAGGTGCTGCCCTACTACGCCGGCGACGACGAAGCCGCCCGCGAGACGGCCGCCAACGACTTCAAGTACTGGGAACTGATGCGCCGTGCCTGCGCGCGCGGCGTGGGCGTCTTCGACTATGGCCGCAGCAAGCAGGGCACCGGCTCCTACGCGTTCAAGAAGAACTGGGGTTTCGAGCCCCAGCCGCTGCACTACGAGTACTGCCTGTACAAGCGCGACGCCGTGCCCCAGAACAACCCGGCCAACGCCAAGTACCGACTGTTGATCGAGACCTGGCGGCGCATGCCCATCGGCCTGGCGAACTGGCTGGGCCCGCACGTGGTCCGCAACCTGGGCTGAGCGATGGCCAACCTGCTCTACCTGGTGCACCGTCTGCCGTACCCGCCCAACAAGGGCGACAAGGTGCGCTCCTTCCACCTGCTCAAGCACCTGGCTGGGCGGCATCGTGTGTTCCTCGGCACTTTCGTCGACGACCCCGACGATGCGCGGCATGTCGACACCGTGCGCGGCATGTGCGCCGGCCTGTTCGCCGTCCCGCTGAACCCACGGCTGGCCAAGGTGCGCAGCCTCGGCGGTCTGCTGCACCGGCGTGCGCTGACGCTGGACTACTACCGCCATCCCGGTCTCGCCGCCTGGGTGCGGCGCACCGTGGCCGTGCATGGCATCGACACGGCGGTCGTGTTCTCGTCGTCCATGGCGCAGTACGTGGAGCAGCTGCCGCGCGGCGTGCGCACGCTGGTCGACTTCGTCGATGTCGATTCAGCCAAGTGGTCGCAGTACGCCAAGGCGCATTCCTGGCCGCTGTCCTGGCTGTATCGGCGCGAAGGCAAGCGGCTGCTGGCCTACGAGCGGGCGGTGGCGGCGCGCTCGCAGCGATCGTTCTTCGTGACGGAGAACGAGACCGCCTTGTTCCGCCGCCTCGCGCCTGAATCGGCCGGCACGGTGGAGCCGATGAGCAACGGCGTCGACAGCGACTTCTTCGCACCCGATGCGGCCCGAGCGTCGCCCTTCGAGGCCGGCGAACTGCCGGTCGTCTTCACCGGCGCCATGGACTACTGGCCCAATGTCGACGCGGTCAGCTGGTTCTGCGCCGAGATGCTGCCGGCGCTGCGCCAGCGTTGGCCGGCGCTGCGCTTTCACATCGTCGGGCGCAGCCCGACGCCCACCGTCATGGCGCTGGCCGGCGAGGCGGTCGGCATCAGCGGCACGGTGCCCGACGTGCGCCCCTACCTGCAGCATGCCGCCGTGGTCGTGGCGCCGCTGCGGCTGGCGCGCGGCATCCAGAACAAGGTGCTGGAGGCGATGGCGATGGGTCGGCCGGTGGTGGCATCGCGCCAGTGCGTCGGCCCCATCGATGCGCTGGAAGGCCGCGAACTGCTCGCCGCAGACGACGCCGAAGGCTTCGTGCGCCAGATCGACAGGCTGCTGGGCGACACGCAGCGTGCCGCAGCCATCGGTGCTGCCGGGCGCGAGCGCGTGTTGCGCCACTACAGCTGGGGCGCACACCTGGCGGGCATCGACCGCCACCTCGGCCTGGAGGCCGAGCCGGCATGAGCGCCGTCATCGCCGCCCGCCCGGAGGTGCGCTCGGCCTGGCGCGGCACCTGGCTCGCGCTCCTGCTTGCCATTGCCGGCGTGCTGCTGCTGTACCGCGAGACAGGCGCGGCCATGGTGGCGATCTGGGAGCGCTCGGACACCTTCACCCACGCCTTCCTCGTGCCGCCCATCGTGCTGTGGCTGATCTGGCGCCGCCGTTCCGAGCTGGCCCTGCGCACGCCGCGCCCGTCGCCCTGGCTGCTTGTGCCCATCGCATTCGTGGGCTTCGGCTGGCTGCTGGGCGACATGGCGACGGTGAACGCGCTCACGCAGCTCGCCTTCGTCGGGTTGATCGTGCTGTGCGTGCTGGCCATCGTCGGCGTGCAGGCCAGCCGGCCGATCTGGTTCGCGCTCGGTTTCCTGTTCTTTGCGGTGCCCGTGGGCGATTTCCTCATGCCCACGCTGATGATGTGGACCGCGGACTTCACCGTCGCCGCCTTGCGCCTGAGCGGCATCCCGGTCTACCGCGAAGGGCTGAACCTCATCATTCCCACGGGCGCTTGGTCGGTGGTGGAGGCGTGCAGCGGCGTGCGCTACCTCATCGCCTCGCTGATGGTGGGCGTGCTGTATGCCTACCTCAACTACCGCTCCACCGCGCGGCGGCTGATCTTCGTCGGCGTGGCCATCCTGGTGCCCATCGTCGCCAACTGGCTGCGCGCCTACATGATCGTCATGATCGGCCACCTGTCGGGCAACAAGCTGGCGGTGGGGGTGGACCACCTCATCTACGGCTGGGTGTTCTTCGGTGTGGTCATCCTGCTGATGTTCTACATCGGTGCGCGCTGGAGCGAAGACGCAGCCGACGACGCCGCCACGCCGCAGGCGCCGGCCGGCCCCGCTGAGCCGAGCGGCCCGGGCGTGCGCTGGGGCGTCACCGCCGCGGCCGTGCTGTTGCTCGCCTGGCCGCACTACGCCGCCGACGCGGCCGACGACGCGGTGAAGACCACCACCCCGCAACTGGCCGAAGCGCCGCCCGCCGAAGGCTGGCGTTCGCTCGAGCCGGGCGAGGGCGCCTGGAAGCCTGACTTCGTTCAGCCCGCGGCCGAGCTGCAGTCGCGCTATGCCTCGGCCGAGGGCGAGGTGGGCGTGTATGTCGCCTACTACCGTCAGCAGGACTACGAACGCAAGCTGGTCAGCTCGCAGAACATGCTGGTCGCGCGCAAGGATGCGCAATGGGCCCTCGCATCGACCGGCCAGCGCCGCGTCGACACTGCGCAGGGCGAGATCAGCCTGCGCACTGCGCAACTGCGCCCGGCATCGCTGCGCGGTGCGCCCGACAACACCCGGCTCGCGGTGTGGCAGCTCTACTGGGTCAACGGCCGGCTGATGCACGACGACGCCGGCGCTCGACTATGGGGCGCGCTGTACCGCCTGCTCGGGCGCGGAGACGACGCCGCGACCATCGTCTTCCATACGCTGCAAACCGCGCCGGGCGAGAAGCAGGCGCTGCTCGACGCCTTCGTGCGCGCCCATCTGCCGGCCATCGAGGCGCAGTTGCGCAGGACCCGCGATGGCCGCTGATCCGCGCCCGCTGGTGGTCCATCTCGTCTACCGCTTCGACGTCGGCGGCCTGGAGAACGGTGTCGTCAACCTCATCAACCACATGCCCGCCGAGGCCTACCGGCATGCGGTGGTGGCCCTGACCGAGGTGACCGACTTCCGCCGCCGGGTGCAGCGCCACGACGTGCAGTTCATCGCGCTGCGCAAGCCGCCCGGCCATGGCGTATGGATGATTCCGCGGCTGGTTCGGCTGCTGAAGCAGCTGCGCCCGGCCATCGTGCACACCCGCAATCTGGCGGCGCTCGAAGCCGTGCTGCCGGCGTGGCTCGCGGGCGTGCCGGTGCGCATCCACGGCGAGCACGGACGCGACGTGTCCGACCTCGACGGCAGCAACCGCGCCTACCAGTGGACACGCCGGCTCTACCGGCCGTTCGTGCACCACTTCATCGCACTCTCGCGCGACCTCGAGGGCTACCTGCTGGACAAGATCGGCGTGCCGGCGCAGGCCGTGACCCGGCTGTGCAACGGTGTGGACACCGAGCGCTTTCGACCGGCCGCGGCCCCACTGCCCATCGCCGGCTGTCCCTTCACGCCGGACAGGCATTGGCTCATCGGCACGGTCGGCCGCATGCAGCAGGTGAAGGACCAGACCCTGCTCGTGCGCGCCTTCGTGCTCGCACTGCAGGCGCAGCCGGGGCTGCGCGAGCGTGTGCGCCTGGTGCTGGTGGGCGATGGTCCGTTGAAGGCGCAGTGCGAAACCATCCTGGCGGAGGCCGGCCTGGCCGATCTCGCCTGGCTGCCCGGAGCGCGCCAGGATGTGGCGGATGTCATGCGCGGCCTGCACTGCTTCGTGCTGCCGTCCCTGGCCGAGGGCATCTCCAATACCATCCTCGAGGCGATGGCGACCGGCCTGCCGGTGGTCGCCACCGAGGTCGGCGGCAATGCCGACCTGGTGCGCGAAGGCATCACCGGCCGCCTGGTGCCGGCGGCCGATGCGCCGGCCATGGCGGATGCCATCAAACGACTGGCCACAGACACGGCGCTTGCCGAACGCATGGGCCGGGCAGGGCGCATCGACGCCGAGGAGCGCTTCAGCCTGCGCGCCATGGTGGCGAACTACCAGCGGGTGTACGACGCGCAACTGGGGGGGGCCGGGCGGTCTGCGGCGCGTTCACGACAACAGGAAGCCTGACACCATGTGCGGCATCACCGGCATCTTCGACACCCGCGGCGCGCGCACCATCGACCGCGGCGTGCTGCAGCGCATGAACGCCTCGCAGGTGCACCGCGGGCCGGACGAGGGCAGCGTGCATGTCGAGCCGGGTGTGGGCCTGGGCCACCGGCGCCTGTCCATCATCGACGTGTCCACCGGCCAGCAGCCGCTGTTCAACGAGGACGGCTCGGTCGTGGTGGTGTTCAACGGCGAGATCTACAACTACCAGAGCCTCATCCCGGAGCTGCAGGCGCTCGGCCATGTGTTTCGCACGCGCAGCGACACCGAGGTCATCGTGCATGCCTGGGAAGCCTGGGGCGAAGCTTGCGTCGAGCGCTTTCGCGGCATGTTCGCCTTCGCGCTGTGGGACCGGAACCGCCAGACCTTCTTCCTCGCGCGCGACCGTCTCGGGGTGAAGCCGCTGCATTACGCCCTGCTGGACGACGGCATGCTCATCTTCGGCTCCGAGCTGAAATCGCTGCTGGCGCACGGCGGCATGAAGCGCGACATCGACCCCTGCGCGGTGGAGGAGTACTTCGCCCTCGGCTACGCCGCCGAGCCGCGCACCGTCTTCCGCCAGGCGCGCAAGCTGCCGCCGGCGCACACGCTGACGCTGCGCCGCGGCCAGCCGCTGCCGGCGCCGCGGGAATACTGGGATGTGCGCTTCACGCTCGACAACCGCATCAGCGCGGAGGACGCCTGCGCCGAACTGCACGAACGCCTGCGCGAATCGGTGCGGCTGCGCATGATTTCCGAGGTGCCGCTGGGCGCCTTCCTCTCGGGCGGCGTGGATTCGAGCGCCGTGGTGGCCGAGATGGCCGGCCTGTCGGACACGCCGGTCAACACCTGCGCCATGGCCTTCGACGACCCGGCCTTCGACGAATCCGCGTTTGCGCAGAAGGTGGCCGAGCGCTACAACACGCGGCACCGCGTGGAGACGGTCAAGAGCGACGACTTCGACCTCATCGACACGCTGGCGTTGCTGTACGACGAGCCCTATGCCGACAGCTCGGCCATCCCGACTTATCGCGTGTGCCAGCTCGCGCGCAAGCATGTGACGGTGGCGCTCTCGGGTGACGGCGGCGACGAGAGCTTCGGCGGCTACCGCCGCTACCGCCTGCACCTCATGGAAGAGCGCGTGCGCGGTGCGCTGCCGCATTCGGTGCGTGCGCCGCTGTTCGGCCTGCTTGGGCGGGTGTATCCCAAGGCCGACTGGGCGCCGCAGGTGTTTCGTGCCAAGACCACCTTCGAGGGCCTGTCGCGCAGCTCGGTCGAGGCTTACTTCCATTCGATGTCGATCTTCCGCGGGCCCATGCGCACGCAGCTGTTCAACGCGCGCTTTCGCCAGGCGCTCGCGGGTTATGACGCGCTCGACGTATTCGAGCGCCACGCCGCGCGCGCCGGCACGGACGACCCGCTCGCCCTCATCCAATACCTGGACATCAAGACCTATCTGGTCGGCGACATCAACACCAAGGTCGACCGCGCCAGCATGGCGCATTCGCTCGAGGTGCGCGAACCGCTGATGGACCACGAGCTCGTCGACTGGCTGGCCACCTTGCCGTCGTCGCTCAAGGTGCGCGGGCAGGAAGGCAAGTACCTGTTCAAGAAGGCGATGGAGCCACGCCTGCCGCACGAGGTGCTGTACCGGCCGAAGAAGGGTTTTGCCGTGCCGCTGGCGCGCTGGTTCCGCGGGCCGCTGAAGCAGCGGGTTCGCGACGCGGTGCTCGGCGAGCGCCTGGCCGATACCGGCTGGTTCGAACGCCGCTACCTGGAGCAGCTGGTCGACAGCCACCAGAACGGCAGCCGGGACCACAGCGCGCCGCTGTGGACGCTGCTGATGTTCGAGGCCTTCCTGCGCCAGGTGGTCGACGGCGCGCCGTCGGCAGCGACAACCGCCCGACCGGAACCCGAAAGCGTGGCCGCCTGATGAGCCTTCGCGTTCTTCATGTGCTGGACCACTCCATCCCGCTGCACAGCGGGTACACCTTCCGCACGCTCTCGATACTTCGCGAACAGCGAAAGCTCGGCTGGGAAACCGCCCACCTGACCAGCCCCAAGCACACCGCCGGCGACGCAGACGAGGAGCGTGTCGACGGCTGGCACTTCTTCCGCACGCCGGCCGAGCGGGGCAGCGACAAGCGCATGGCCGGCCTCGCGGAGATGGCGCTGATGCGCCAGCTCGAACGCCGCCTCGAGCAGGTGGCCCGTCAGGTCAAGCCGCAGCTGCTGCATGCGCATTCGCCGGTGCTCAACGCCATCCCCGCGCTGCGCGTGGGCAAGCGGCTGGGCATTCCCGTGGTCTATGAAGTGCGCGCCTTCTGGGAAGACGCCGCCGTCGACCACGGCACCACAAGCGAAGGCAGCCTGCGCTACCGCCTCACACGCCGGCTCGAGACGCATGCGCTGCGCCGCGCGGCGCATGTGTTCACCATCTGCGAGGGCCTGCGCAGCGACATCGTGGCGCGCGGCATCGCACCCGAGAAGGTGACCGTCATTCCCAACGCGGTCGACATCGCCAGCTTCGAGCTCGGTGGCGAGCCCGACGCGGCGCTGCGCCGCCAGCTCGGCCTGGAACATTGCGCGGTCGTCGGCTTCATCGGCTCGTTCTACGCCTACGAAGGCCTGGACCTGCTGCTCGACGCACTGCCCGGCATGCTGGCCGTACTGCCCGATGTGCGCGTGCTGCTGGTCGGCGGCGGCCCGCAGGAAGAGGCGCTGAAGGCCCAGGCGCAGCGCCTGGGCGTGGCCGACAAGGTCATCTTCACCGGCCGCGTGCCGCACGCCGAGGTGAAGCGCTACTACGACCTGGTGGACGTGCTGGCCTATCCGCGGCATTCCATGCGGCTCACCGAACTTGTCACGCCGCTCAAGCCGCTGGAGGCCATGGCGCAGGGCCGCCTGCTCGTGGCCTCCGACGTCGGCGGCCACAAGGAACTCATCCGGCACGGCGAGACGGGGCTGCTGTTCCGTGCCGGCGATGCGGCGTCGCTCGCCGACACCTTGCTGCAGGTGCTGGCAAAGAAGGACCTCTGGCCGCATCTGCGGCGCGCCGGGCGGCAATTCGTCGAGAAGGAGCGCAACTGGTCAGCGTCGGTGGACAGCTACCGTTCGGTGTACGCCGATCTGGCGGGGGCGGCGCCGGCGTGATGGATTTCGAGGGCTTGCGCATCGCGCTCGTCGGGCCGCTGCCGCCGCCCGCGGGCGGCATGGCGAACCAGACTCGGCAGCTCGCCGAACTGCTGCGCGCCGAACGCGCCTCGGTGCTGCTGGTGCAGAGCAATGCGCCGTACCGACCGCCCGTCGTTGCGCGGGTGCCGGTGCTGCGTGCGGCCTTCCGCCTGCTGCCCTACCTGCATGCACTGTGGCGTGCCGCGGGGCGCAGCGACGTGTTCCATGTGATGGCGAACTCGGGCTGGTCCTGGCATCTGTTCGCGGCGCCCGCCATCTGGATCGGCCGTGCGCGGCGCGTGCCGGTGGTGGTCAACTACCGCGGCGGCGAAGCCGGCTCCTTTCTCGCACGCTCGGCCGCACTGGTGCGGTGGACCATGCGCCGCGCGGCGCGGCTGGTCGTGCCTTCCGGCTTTCTGGAGCGGGTCTTTGCCGACCACGGCATGGCCGCACAGGTGCTGCCCAACATCGTCGACCTGTCGCGCTTTCGGCCTGCCGACCCGCCGCGCCCTCGCGGTGCGCACCTGGTCGTGGCGCGCAACCTCGAGCCGATCTACGACAACGCGACCGCCTTGCGTGCATTCCGGGTGGTCCGCGAGCGGCATCCGCACGCCAAGCTGACGATTGCCGGCAGCGGCCCGGAAGAGACCGCGCTGCGTGCCCTGGCGAGTGAGCTGGGCATCGCCGGCGCCGTGCATTTCGCCGGCCGCCTCGACCGCGACGCCATGGCCACGCTCTACCGCGACGCCGATGTGTCGCTGAACCCGAGCCTGGTCGACAACATGCCGAACTCGGTGCTCGAATCCATGGCCAGCGGCACGCCGGTGGTCAGCACCGATGTCGGCGGCGTGCCCTTCATCGTGCAGGACGGCGTCACCGCCTTGCTCGTGCCTGCCAAGGACCCGCAGGCCATGGCCGCCGCGGTGCTTCGGCTGCTCGACGATGCGCCGCTGCATGCTTCGCTGGCCACCGCCGGGCTCGCGCAGGTGCGCCGCTACACCTGGGCCGAAGTGAAGCCGAACCTGGCCGCCACCTACCGCGGCGCCATGGCACAGGCCGCCCGGTGAGCGCCATGTACACCCACCTCGTCTCCTCGGTCGTCTTTCCGCTGCATGAGCGGCTCAAGCGCCACGCCAGCGTGCGTGTGCGCCGGCAGATGGAGGAAGCGCAATGGTGGGCGCCCGAGCGTATCGCCGAAGCGAGCGTGCAGCGGCTGCGCACGCTGCTGGCCGATGCCGGTGCGCATGTGCCGTACTACCGGGACCTCTTTCGCCGCATCGGCTTCGATCCGGCGCAGGTGGCCGGCGTCGAGGACCTGCAGCGCCTGCCCTTCCTGACCAAGCCGGTCATCCGTGCCCAGACCGAGGCGCTCAAGCACGCGCAGGCGCAGGGCCTCAGCCGCTTCAACACCGGCGGCTCGTCCGGCGAGCCGCTGGTCTTCTTCATCGGCCGCGAACGCGTGAGCCATGACGTGGCCGCCAAGTGGCGCGCCACCCGCTGGTGGGGCGTGGACATCGGCGACCCGGAGATCGTCGTCTGGGGCTCGCCCATCGAGCTCGGCGCGCAGGATCGCATGCGCCAGTGGCGCGACCGGCTGCTGCGCACCACGCTGCTGCCGGCCTTCGAGATGTCGGACGCCAAGCTCGACGGCTTCGTCGACACCATCCGCCGCCGGCGGCCGAAGATGCTGTTCGGCTATCCCTCGGCCCTGAGCTACATCGCCCGCCATGCCGAGAAGCGTGGCGTGGCCATGGACGATCTCGGCATCGAGGTGGCCTTCGTCACCTCCGAGCGGCTGTACGACGACCAGCGCGCCACCATCGCGCGTGTGTTCGGCTGCCGCGTGGCCAACGGCTACGGCGGGCGGGATGCCGGCTTCATCGCGCATGAGTGCCCGGCGGGTGGCATGCACCTCACGGCCGACGACATCGTCGTCGAACTTATCGGCGCCGACGACCGGCCGGTGGCGCCGGGGGAGGCGGGCGAGATCGTCGTCACGCATCTGGCCACGCGCGACTTCCCGTTCATCCGCTACCGCACCGGGGACATGGCGGTCATGGACACGCGCCGCTGTGCCTGCGGACGCGGATTGCCGCTGCTCAAGGAGATCCAGGGCCGCAGCACCGATTTCGTCGTCGCCGCCGACGGCACGGTGATGCATGGTCTCGCGCTCATCTACGTGGTGCGCGACCTGGCGGGCGTTCAGTCGTACAAGATCGTGCAGCGAAGCCGGCAGCACACCACGGTGCAGCTCGTGGTCGATGCGTCCTTCGACCGTGGCCAGGCGCAGGCCATCGCGGCGGGTTTTCGCCAGCGCTTGGGAGAGACGGTGCAGGTCGACGTCGAGTTCGTGCCGCAGATCGCGCCCGAGAAATCGGGCAAATTCCGATACGTCGTGAGCCACGCGCTCGAGGCAGGGTAGGCCGGCATGCGCGACCTGCTTGTGATCGCCATCGTGCTGCTGGGCGCAGGTGCCGCGCTGCGACGGCCGTGGGTGGGCGTGATGCTGTGGACTTGGCTCAGCATCATGAACCCGCACCGCTTTGCCTGGGGTCTGGCCTATGACGCGCCGCTTGCCGCCATGGCCGCCGGCTCGACGCTCATCGGGCTGGTACTGACGAAGGAGCGCGAGTCGCCGTTCAAGGGTGCGCCGGCGGCCTGGCTCGCGGTCTTCATGGCGTGGATGACGCTGTCGTGGCTCTTCGGCCTGAGCGTCGAAGGCGACTACTACCAGTGGAACAAGGTGATGAAGATCGACATCATGATCTTCGTCGCGCTGATGCTGCTGCACAGCAAGAAGCACATCTTCGCGCTGATGTGGGTGTGCGTCGGCTCGCTCGCGCTGCTGGGCATCAAGGGCGGCGTCTTCACCTTGGCGACTGGCGGGGGCTACCGGGTGTGGGGCCCGCCCGACTCCTTCATCACCGACAACAACGAGTTCGCGCTGTCGCTGGTGATGACCATCCCGCTCATGCGCTTCCTGCAGTTGCAGCTCACCGGGACTTGGGCCCGACACGGCATGACGCTCGCGATGCTGCTGTGCGCCGCCGCGGCGCTCGGCACGCACTCGCGCGGCGCGCTGATCGCCATGGTGGCGATGAGCCTGTTCCTGTGGTGGCGCGGCAAGAGCCGCGTTCTCGGCGGCATGGTGATTGCCCTCACGGCAGTCGCGCTGCTGGCCTTCATGCCTGAGAACTGGACCGAGCGCATGGCCACCATCACGGAGTACGCCGAAGACCGCTCGGCGCTCGGGCGCATCAGCGCCTGGTGGAACGCATGGAACCTCGCATTCGACTATCCGTTCGGCGTCGGCTTCAACGCGGCGCGGCCCGAGCTCTTTGCCAGGTACTCGCCCTATCCGGAGTACGTGCATGCCGCGCACAGCATCTACTTCCAGGTGCTGGGCAACCATGGCTTCGGCGGGCTGTTCGTCTTCCTCGGGCTGTGGATCAGCACATGGCGCATTGCCGGCTGGCTGCGCAAGCAGTCCCCGCCGAATCCGGAGGCCCGCTGGTGCGCTGAACTGGGCTCGATGGCCCAGGTGTCGCTGTTGGGTTATGCGGTGGGTGGCGCCTTCCTCAGCCTGTCGTACTTCGACCTGCCGTACAACGTGATGGTAACGGTGGTGCTTGCGCGCATCTGGGTGCAAAAGCGTGCGTGGGAGACCGAGCCCGCCTACGCGCCGCGTTGGCGGCTGATTCCCGGCCTGGCCGAGGTGAAGGCGCGATGATCACGCCGCTGCTTGGTCTGCTGTCGCCCGGGGGGCGGCGCGCGCGGCTTTCCGTGCTGATCTTTCACCGCGTACTGCCGCGGCCCGATCCGCTCTTCCCCGGCGAGATCGACACGGCGCAGTTCGACGCGATCTGCCAATGGGTCAAGGGCTGGTTCAACGTGCTCCCCCTCGATGAGGCGGCACGGCGCCTGCGCGAAGGTGATCTGCCGGCCCGCGCGCTTTCGATCACCTTCGATGACGGCTATGCCGACAACCACGATGTCGCGCTGCCCATCCTGAAGAAGCACGGCCTGCCGGCCACCTTCTTCATCGCCACCGGCTTCCTCGATGGCGGGCGCATGTGGAACGACACGGTGATCGAGGCCATCCGGCGCGCTGCGCTGCCGCAACTGGATCTGCGCGGGGTGTGTGGCATGGACCTCGGCACGCATCCGCTGCGCACGGTGGAAGAGCGGCGCGCGGCCATCGACCGGGTGATCGGCAGCATCAAGTACATGGCCCCCGCCGAGCGCCAGGCCGTGGTCGACGCCCTCGCGGTCCGGGCCGAAACCGCGCTGCCCCACGATCTCATGATGAGTTCCGAGCAGGTGCGCGCCATGCACCGTGCGGGCATGCAGATCGGCGGGCACACCGTCTCGCATCCCATCCTCGCCCGGCTCGATCGCCGCGCCGCGCGCGACGAGATCGAAGCCGGCAAGACGACCCTCGAGACACTGACCGGAGAACCGGTCACGCTGTTCGCCTATCCCAACGGCAAACCGGTCGAGGACTACACCGGCGAGGCAGTCGAGCTCGTGAAGGAAACCGGCTTCGACGCCGCCGTTTCCACCGCCTGGGGTGCCGCCAACGCGGCCACTGACCGCTTCCAGTTGCCGCGCTTCACGCCGTGGGATCGAACCAAGCTGCGGTTCGGCGTCAGGCTAGCCGCCAATTTGCGGGCCCCCACGCGCGGTCACTGATCCGTCCGCCGCTGCGTTGCAAGCGGGTTTCCCCACCCCACGTTCGAGGCACGCCGCCGTCTTGGCAGCGTCCTGAGGCGCCGATACGCTAGCTGCGCCGCGACCGGGCGCCGCTCGAGGAACATCGGACATGGTGGCTGCAAGCGGTCGCCGCATCCTCGGGAGGCGACCCTCCATCGCCGACGGGGGACGATATGGACAGCAGCATCGCGTCGACGGCGCTCGACGCCCGCACGCCGAATCCTGAACTGGCACGCAGCCGGATCCGCGTCCTCGACTTCCTGACGATTGCCGCTCAGCTGCTGCTGGTGCTGCTCCTGCTGCGGCAGTTCCAGATCGAGAGCGCCGCGTTCCGTCAGCTTGCCATCCTCACCGTCGCGGGCTTCGCGATTCATGCCTTTTTGCCGCTCGCGTGGCGCCTTCCCTTCTTCGCGGTGCTGAGCCTCGTGTCGGTGCCGCTGGTGCTCGGGGGCGTCAACGGCGCGTGGCTGGTCGCCATTGGGTTCGTGCTCATCGTCGCCTGCCATGCGCCGGTGTCGGTCAGGCTGCGCACCGCGCTGCTCGTCGGCCTGGGAGCGGTGCTGATTGCCCAGCGCGGCGGTCTGCTTCCCGTGCCGTGGTCCGAGGCGATCTGGCCGATCCTCGGCGCGATGTTCATGTTCCGGCTGATCGTCTACTTCTACGACCTTCGCCACGACAAGTCGCCCACCACGCCCGCGCAGTCCCTCGGCTACTTCTTCATGCTGCCGAACGCGTGCTTTCCGCTGTTCCCGGTGGTGGACTTCAAGACCTTCAAGCGCAGCCACTACAGCGAGGACGCGCACCTCACCTACCAGAAGGGCGTGGACTGGATCGTGCGCGGCGTGATCCATCTCATCCTCTATCGCTTCGTGTACTACCACGTCACGCTGGCACCGTCGGAGGTGGCGGCGCCGGCCGACCTGCTGCAGTACCTGGTGGCCAACTTCCTGCTCTACCTGAGGGTCTCAGGGCTCTTCCACCTGATCGTCGGGATGCTGTACCTGTTCGGCTTTCATCTGCCGGAGACGCACAACCGTTACCTGCTCGCGTCGAGCTTCACCGACTTCTGGCGGCGCATCAACATTTACTGGAAAGACTTCATGCAGAAGATCTTCTACTTTCCAGCAGTGTTCGCGCTCAAGCGGTTCGGCACGACCTGGGCGATCACCATCGCCACAATGTATGTCTTCGTGCTGACCTGGTTCCTGCATTCGTACCAATGGTTCTGGCTGCGCGGCACGTGGCTGTTCGTCTGGCAGGACATGCTGTTCTGGGCCATCCTCGGCGTGCTCGTCGTCGCGAATTCGCTGTACGAGATCAAGCACGGCCGCAGTCGCAGTCTCGGCAAGCCGGTGCGCACCTGGCGCAGCACGGCGCTCACGGTTGCCAAGATCTACGCCACCTTCTGGTTCATCTGCGTGCTGTGGTCGTTCTGGACCGCCGACTCCATCGCGGACTGGCTCTCGCTGTGGCCGGCGCTGCAAGGCCCTTACGACGCTCGGGCGCTGCTGTTCCCGCTGCTTGCGCTTGCGGTGATCATCGCTGGCACCGTGCCGCTGCAGAAGCCCGCCGCAGCGAACACCCCCGCCGCCCGACGGCGCAGCCTGCTGCGCGACCGCGCGGTGACCGTGGCCTGCCTGCTCGCCCTCATCGTCCTGTCGGTGGGCGAGGTGCATCAACGCCTGGGCACCGAGATCGGCACGGTGGTGCATTCACTGCGCTCGGGCCACCTGAGCCGGCTCGACAACGCCAAGCTCGAGCGCGGCTACTACGAAGGTCTTCTGTCGGTGGACCGATTCAACTCGCAGCTCTGGGAGGTGTACGCCAAGAAGCCGTCGAACTGGATGGATGTGGAGAACGCCGGCGTCAAGCGCTACGTCGGCGGTTTCGGCCAGACCGAACTGATCCCGTCCTTCGTGTCCACCAGCCGCTACGGCACGATCTCCATCAACCGCTTCGGCCTGCGCGACAAGGACTACGCCGAGGCGCCGCCGCCCGGGGTCTTCCGCGCGGTGGTGCTCGGTGCGTCCTCGGTGATGGGCTGGGGCGTGGGCGACGGCGAAACCTTTGAAGCCCTGCTCGAAGAACGGCTCAACGGGGCGCCGCTCGATGCCAGGTTCACCGGCGTGGAACTGCTGAACTTCGGTATTCCCGGCTACCAGCCCCCACAGCAACTGGTAGCGCTGGAGCGCAGCCTGCGGCTGCAACCGCATGCCGTCGTGTTCGTCGCGACGGGGCGCGAGCTCAGGCGGTCGGCCTCCTACCTGGCCGAAGCGGTGCGCAAGGGGTTGCCCATGCCGGACGCGGCACTGCAGGCCATCATCGACAAGGCCGGCGTGCGCGCCGGCATGGAGGAGGCGGTCGCACTCAGGCAGCTCGAGCCGCACGCGGCTGACATCCTGCGCGTCGTCTATGGGTCGATCGTGCGGCAGACCAGGGCCCACGGGGCGCAGCCGGTGTGGGTGTTCCTGCCGCAGGTGAGGGAAGGCAGCTGGCAGGAAGAAACGCCCGAGGCCGTGCGCATTGCCACCGAAGCGGGCTTTGCCATCGTGAACCTCGAGGACGTATACCGCGGCCAGGACCCGGCCGCCTTGCGCCTGGCCGAATGGGACGACCACCCCAACAAGCTCGGCCACCAGACCGTGGCGCAACGCCTGTACCGCGAGTTCGCCGCCAACCCGTCGGCTCTGTTCGGCAGTGCGCCGCGCAAGCCGTGAACGCGTGAGTCCGTGATCCTTTCGCCGCAGCAGGAGCCCATCCGATGTCCGACGCCGTCAAGAGCCGCATCAAGAACTTCATCATGGCCGAGTTCCTTCCGGGCGAAGACCCCGACGAACTCACCGACGACACGCCGCTCATCAGTGGCGGCATCCTCGACTCCATCGCCACCTTGCAACTCGTCATGTTCATCGAGCAGACCTACGGCGTGACTTTCGAGCCGCACGAGGTCGACAAGGACAACCTCGACACGCTTGAGCGGCTGATGAGCCTGCTCATGTCGAAGAACCCGCGCACTCCGGTCTGAGGCCGGCGATGGCACTGCATCATTTCCTCGTCGACAGCGCTGCGCGAGACCCGTCGCAGACCGCGGTTGTCGATCCGGGCCGAGGCGCCATGCGTTACGGCGAACTCGACGCGCTGAGCGACCGTGCGCGCGATCGCCTCGCCGCGCTCGGCGTGCGGCCGGGTGATCGTGTCGGCCTGTTCATGCGCAAGTCAGTCGACACGGTCGCCGCCCTCTATGGCGCCTTGAAGACTGGTGCGGCCTATGTGCCGGTCGACGCGTCGGCGCCGGTAGCACGCGGCGCCTACATCCTGCACAACTGCGACGTGCGGGCCGTGTTCGTCGACGCGATCCATGAAGTGGCGCTGCGTGCCGAGCTTGCCACCCTGGGCGCGGCCTCTGCCGTCATCGTCGTGCCCTTCGCCGGGGCGGGAGAAGGCCTGGCCCGCGCACTGGACGAGGCCCACGAGGTCACCCCGGCGCCGTCCGTGCGCACCGCCGATTCAGGGCCGGACGATCTGGCCTACATCCTCTACACCTCCGGGTCAACCGGCAAACCCAAGGGCGTGATGCTCAGCCACGACAACGCGGTGAGCTTCGTCGACTGGTGCTCCAGCGTCTTCGAGCCGACGGCACAAGACCGCTTCTCCTCGCATGCGCCGTTTCACTTCGACCTGTCCATCCTCGATATCCACTTGTGCATCAAGCACGGCGCGACGCTGGTGCTCGTGTCGGAGGACACCGGCAAGGACGCGCCGCGCCTCGCCCAGCTGATTGCCGACGAGCGCATCTCGATCTGGTACTCGGCCCCGTCCATCCTCGCGCTGCTGGCGCAGTTCGGCGGCCTGGCGGGGCGCGACTACCGGCACCTGCGGCAGGTCCTCTTCGCCGGCGAGGTGTTCCCGGTGAAGCACTTGCGCGCCTTGTGCGAGCTCTGGCCGCACCCACGCTACTTCAACCTCTACGGGCCGACCGAGACCAACGTCTGCACCTGGCACGAGGTGCTGGTGCCCGTGCCGCCCGAACGCACCAGCCCGTACCCGATTGGCCGCACCTGCTCGCATCTGGCGTCGCGTGTGCTGGACGACACCGGGGCGGACGTCGCGGCTGGCACCCAGGGGGAGCTGTGCATCGCAGGTCGCGGCGTGATGCAGGGCTACTGGGCCCTGCCCGAGCAGACCGCGCGCAGCTTTCACGTCGATGCGGCCGGCGTGCGCTGGTATCGCACCGGCGACATCGTCACCGAGGACGAGCACGGTTGTCACACCTACCTCGGCCGTCGCGACCGCATGGTCAAGCGGCGCGGCTACCGCGTCGAGCTGGGCGAGATCGAAAGCGGGCTGTACCGGCATCCGAACGTGAAGGAAGCGGCCGTGGTCGCCTTCGCCGATGGCGACGCGGGCGTGACCATCACTGCGTTTCTGAGCAGCCGCGAAGCCAAGCGGCCCTCGCTCATCGAGATCAAACGCTTCTGCTCCGAACAGTTGCCGCTGTACATGATTCCCGACCGGTTCAGCTGGCACGACAGCCTGCCCAAGACCTCCACCGACAAGGTCGACTACCAGCGTCTGAAGGAGATGCGCTGATGGACTTCTCCTTCACGGAAGAGCAGACGATGCTGCGCGACAGCATCGTGCGCTTCGCACACAGCACGCTGAACGACGATCTGCTCGCGCGCGACCGGGACGAAGTCTTTTCTCGCGATCTCTGGCGCCGCTGCGCGCAGATCGGCCTGCTCGGCCTGCCGGCGCCGGAGAGCTACGGCGGCGCCGGCGCCGACCCGCTCACCTGTGCCATCGCGCTCGAGGCACTCGGCTACGGTTGCCGCGACGGCGGCCTGGTGTTCTCCGTCTGTGCGCATGTGCTCGCCTGTGTCGTGCCGATCTGGCACCACGGCAGCGACGCGCAGAAGGACCGCTTTCTGACCGGCCTGTGCGACGGCACGCTGGTCGGTGCGCACGCGATCACCGAGCCCGATTCGGGCTCCGACACCTTCGCCATGCGTACTCGCGCCGAGCGCGACGGCGCCGGCTGGCGCCTGAACGGCAGCAAGACGTTCATCTCCAACGGCCCGATCGCCGACGTGGTGGTGGTCTTTGCCGTCACCGACGCCGACAAGAAGTTCCACGGAGGCGTGACCGCATTCCTCGTCGAGCGCGGCCTGCCCGGCTTCGAGGCCGGCCAGAAGTTCGCCAAGATGGGGCTTCGCACCTCGCCGGTGGGCGAACTCGTGTTCGACAACGTTCATCTTCCCGACACGGCCGTGCTCGGTACGGTCGGCGGCGGCGCAGCAGTGTTCGGCTCCGCCATGGAATGGGAGCGGTCGCTGCTGGTGGCTGCACACGTGGGCACCATCGAGCGATTGCTCGAAACCTCGGTCAAATACGCTCGCTCGCGTTCTCAGTTCGGCCAGGCCATCGGCAAGTTCCAGGCGGTGGCGCACAAGATCGCCGACATGAAGGTGCAGCTCGAAGCCGCGCGATTGCTCGTCTACCGCACCGCCACGCGGCTCGGCAGCAGCCGCAGCATTTCGCTCGACGCCTCCATCTCCAAACTGTTCGTCAGCGAATCACTGGTCAAGGCAGCGCTCGACACCGTGCAGTTGCACGGCGGCTACGGCTTCATGGCCGAGTACGAGGTGGAGCGCGCCCTGCGCGACGCGGTGGGCTCGACGCTTTATTCCGGCACCAGCGAGATGCAGCGAAACATCATTGCGCGGTGGATGGGGCTCTAGAAGCCGCTCCGTCAGCCCACCGCAGCGACAAGCTGTCGCACATAAGCGGCCATGCTGAACCGCTGCTCGAACGCTTGGCGCCCGTTGGCCGCCAAGTGGGCCATGAGCGGTCGGTTTTCCATCAGACGCAGGATCGCATCGCGAAGCGCCACTGCATTGCCTTGCTCGACAAGCAAGGATTCGACGCCATCACGGACATACTCTTCAATCGTCTCGGTCTTCGTGATGATCGACGCCTTCTCGAACGCCATGGCTTGCAGGAGCACCATCTGGCCGGCAGAGATGTCGTGAACGGACAGCGGAACGACGACGAACAGGCAATCGCGCAACTGCTCTATGTAGTCGCTGTCGTAGCAGTCCTTCAGTACGGTGACGCTTTTCGGAACCGTGAGCCCGGCAAGCGGCGCATCGCGATCGCAGACGATGTGAACGTCGATATCTAGTCCGTCGACGGCGGCGAGCAGCGTTCCGTAGTCGCGACCGGAACGGCCAGCCGAAAGAATGTACGGGCGGGCGTTGTCCGACTTCGCCGTTCGTCGCGATTCGCCGGTGCCCGCGACGTGCATCCCATAGGGCATGTAGACGAAGCGGGTCCGGCAGCCTTTGAAAACCGCCTGGTACTGGGTGGCCTCGAGGGACGAGTGGCAGATCGCCAGATCCGCATAGCGGAAGACAAACCGGAAGTACGCGCGGCGCAGCGCATTGACCAAGTTGCTACTGCGCTGGGTGAAGATAAAGCCAAGAAGGACGAGCCTCGTGGAACGCGAGAAGCCGAGCGCCTGCAGAAGCGAGAAGGCAAGAACTTCGAGGTGCGACCCCACGATAGCTGCGGTAGGCCTCGGGCGGCTGCGCACCAGGGAGCGTACGGCGGATCTCGTAGCGAACGCTGCCAGCTTGGGCCAACCCACCAGCGCCAGCCAGACGCGGGAGTGATAGCGAAACGTCAGCTTGGCTGCGAACAGTCTGTGCGGAACCCCGAGCCGACGCAGTTCGATCGCGAACGGCGAGTTGCTCGCGTCGTTCGAGAAGGTAGGGAAGAAGTGCAACATCTCGCGGCTACCGATGTCTCGCTAGTGCAACCGGCCACCTGATGCGCGCCCGTGAGTCTGAAGCCACTGCTCCAGCATCATCAAGATCCACACCATCTCACCGTAATACCCCGGGTGCGCCGGCAGGTGTGTCTTCACGAGTTCTTCGATGAACGCCGGCCGCACGATTCCGCGCCCGCTCAGGCTCTCGAGTGAATCGATCGCCAGCTTGCGCAGCGCCGCATGCTTGTTGGCCCACACGCCGAAGGGCAGGCCGAAGCCGTGCTTTTTCTTGGCGATGATTTCGTCGGGCAGGAAGCCGCGCAGGGCCTCCTTGAAGAACCAGCGCAGCTTCAGGCCCTTGAGCTTGTAGTCGGTGCGCAGGCGCACCGAGAAGGCGAGCAGGTCGTCGTCCAGCAGCGGGAAGGCGACGTCCACGCCAGCCAGGCCGGTGGCGCTGCGCACCTTGGGCAGGTCGCTCTCGGCCAGGGTGTAGCGCCAGTCGTAGGCGAGGGTGCGGTTCACCAGGCTGTCGGCCTGGGCTGCCCGCCACACCTCGCGCTGTTGGCGTGCCGGCCCTTCCGGGTCGATGCGTGCGAGGAAGTCCGGCGCGAGCACATTGGCCGGGCCCAGGCGCAGCAGCAGGTTGTACATCTGCATGCGATCGGGCATGGGCACGCTGGCCTGTTCGATGTAGCTGCTGCCCTTGCGCAGCAGCGGCGTGCGCGCCACGAAGGGCAGGCCGAACACCGGCTCGAGCACCGCGGCGCGCAGGGGGCGGGGCACGGCACCGTACCAGTCGAACACACGCTGCTTGGCGTAGCGCACATTGCCGCCGAAGAGCTCGTCGCCGCCGTCGCCGGCGAGCATGCGCGTCACGCCGTCTTGCCTGGCCTTCAGCGCGCAGTAGTAGGCGGGCAGCACGGAGGAGTTGCCGAAGGGCTGGTCCAGCCCCGCCGCCACGTGCGGAATGCCTTGCACCAGGTCGTCAGGCGTGACGTAGTACTCGTGATGGTCGGCGTTGAAACGGCGCGCGGCGATGCGCGCGTATTCCATTTCGTCGTAGCCCTCCGCCTCGAAGCCGATGGAGTAGCTGCGGGGCTGCTCGCCCGTCACTTCGGCGATGAGGCCCGCGACGGTGGAGCTGTCGGTGCCGCCGCTCAGAAAGCACGCCGTGCCGCCGTCGCTGCCGAGGTGGCGGCGCACGCCCTGGCGCAGCAGCTCGCGGAATTCGTCGCGCAGTGTCTCGAAGGTCGGCGTGCGGTCTTCGGTGAAGCTGGGCACCCAGTAGGGCGCCACCGTGAGCGTGCCGTTCTCGAACACCGCGCAGTGGCCGGGCGGCAGGCGGCACACGCCCTCGAAGACGGTGCGCGGCGACGGAATGGCGTGGAAGTACAGGTAGTCGAAGATGGCCTGCGCGTCGACCGGGTGCCCCGCATCGGCCAGCTCGTCCGCGCGCTCCGCAAAGCGCAGCTGCCCGTCCTGCACGCGGTAGCAAATGGTGCGGATGCCGAATCGGTCGACCGCCAGCACGGTGCGCCCGCCCGGCTCCCGCACGCCCACGGCGAAGTCGCCGTCGACCTCGGCGGCGCCTGGCCCGCCGCGCTTCAGCACCTCACGCCATGCCGGCAGCGCGCCTTGCTCGCGCGCGCGTCGGTCGAGCGCCGCATCGCGAAAACGCGGCGAGCCCAGAACAAGAAAGTCGTTGGCGTCAGACATGGCGAGGCAGGGGCTGCGCAGGGCAGCGGCCGCATGGCGCGGCAGGTTCAGCGAACGGCGGGTGCCGGCGATTGCATGGCGCCCGGCTGCGCCGCGGGCCGCGACAGCGGCCTGCTGTGGCGAGGGTGCCGGTATTCCCGCTGCTGCCTCAACTCGACGCCGTTCGCCGTTCCCGGCGCGACGGCCCGATGCCAGGCGGGCGATTCACGCCTCAAGCGGAAGTCCCCTTCGCGGCTCGCTTCGAACGAGGCGCGATCGACGGCAAAGTTGTTGTGAATTTCGGCGGCAGCGCCGG
>JBIQKU010000171.1:0-6940 GCA_044506225.1 Rubrivivax sp.
GCACGGTGCGCCCGGCGGAGCGGCTCCAGGGTTGGTCGGCACCGGGCACGTCGCGGCGCGGGCCGCGGGCGCTGCGTTCCGCCGGCGCCGGCCGCGAGCCCGGCTCGCCGCGGCGCACGAAGGCGGGCGGCGGCGAATCGCCGAAGCGCTGGCGCAACTGCTCCTGGTAGCGCGCCTCGCGTTCGGCGCGCAGGGCCTGGGCCTCGGCCAGCGTCGGCCGCTTCTGCTTCACCGAGCCTGCGCCGCGCGCCGGCGGCCGGTCGGCGCGCGGTGCCGGGCCGGGCGTGCCCGGCTTCTTCTTCAACTTCAAGGTGGCCATCGCATCGTGCTCTGTGATCGCGAACCCGTCATTGGATCACGCACGCCGTGCCGGCAGCCCGGCGCGCCTTCAGGAGGCGAAGTGGAAGAGCTCCTGCATCGCCGCACGCACCTGCTGCGAACCGCGCATGCCGGCACTGTGGTGCGTGCCGCCCTCGACCAGCACGAAGCGCTTGGGCGCGGTCGCATGCTCGTAGAGCTTGCGCCCGAGCGACGGCAGGATGAGCCGGTCCTCGGTGCCGTGCACCACCAGCACCGGCGCCTGCACGTCGGCGATCTTGTCCAGCGAGTCGAAGCGCTGGGTGATGAGCGCGGAGATCGGCAGCCAGCCCCAGCGCAGCGTCTCGAACACGGCGGGGATGGAAGTGAAGGTGCCTTCGACGATCAGCCCCGCGGTGTCCTGCACCCGGCTGGCGAGATCGATGGCGATGGCGCCGCCCAGCGAATGGCCGTAGATGTAGCGTGGGCGCTGCGGCTGGTGCTGCGCCAGCCAGCGCCAGGCGGCCATGGCGTCCTCGTAGGCGCCTTTCTCGGACGGCAGCTCGTTGGTGCTCAGTCCGAAGCCACGGTAGTCCACGCCCAGCACCGAGAAGCCGTACTCGCGGATCTGCTGCATGCGAAACAAGTTGGTCTCGACATTGCGCCGCGAGCCGTGCAGGTAGAGCACCACCGGCGCGAGCGGGTTCTCGTGCGCCATCCACAGCCCGTGCAGCGTGACGCGGCTGCCGCTGGCGCGCGAATCGTGTTCGATCCACACGTCCTGCAGGCCGTCGGCGCGCGCCACCGCCTGGGCCTCGAGCGCGGCCAGCGTGGGCGAGGGCATGAAGATCCACTTGCGCTGCTGGGTGTCCAGCGTGCCGCAGCCGGCGATCACGCCGCCGGCGAGCAGCAGCGGCGCGGCCCAGCGCCATTGGAAACGAAGACGGGGGAGCGAGAAGCGACGAGTCCCGGACTGCAGATTCGGCATAAGGCCGAATGATCCCGGTTCGCCGCCGGAAGTTCAGCGGCGCGTGGTTTTCCGGGCGGCGGCGGCGAGAACTATTGCAGACGGATGCGGGACATCCCGAAGCCGCCGGTCAGCGCCCGCGCCAGAACAGACTGTCGAGCTCGCGCATGGTGATCTGCCGCCAGGTGGGGCGGCCGTGGTTGCACTGGTCGGCGCGTTCGGTGCGTTCCATGTCGCGCAGCAAGGCGTTCATCTCCTCGAGCGTCAGCTGCCGGTTGGCGCGCACCGCGCCGTGGCAGGCCATGGTCGAGAGGATCTCGTGCTGGGCGCGCTGGATCACGTTGCTCGCCTCGTACTGCGCGAGTTCAGCCAGCACGCTGCGCGCAAGCTCGGCCACGTCGCCACCGGCCAGCGCCGCCGGGCGCGAACGCACGGCCAGCACCGTGGGCGACAGCGGCGTGATCTCCAGGCCGAGGGTGCGCAGGTTGTCGGCCTGGGCTTCGGCCGTGGCCACTTCGGCCGGCGTGGCCGCGAAGGTCACCGGGATGAGCAGCGGCTGGGCCTCGATGGCGGCGTCGCCGAGGCTCGCCTTGAGCCGCTCGTAGACGATGCGCTCGTGCGCCGCATGCATGTCGACGATGACCAGCCCCTGCGCGTTCTCGGCCAGCACGTAGACGCCCGCGACCTGCGCCAGCGCGCGACCGAGCGGCCAGTCGGCGGCCGGGTCCAGGGCGGGCCTGCTCGCGGGCGCCGCGGCCGGCGCCGTCCAGGCCGGCGGCGCTTCCTGGGCGTACAGCAGCGCGGCCTGCTGCATGGCCAGGGCGCCTTGCACCGGGGCCGGCGCAAACGGGTTGATCGGGCCGCCGGCCGCGCCCTGCGCGGACTGGGCGAAGGCGCTGCCGGGATGCGTCGGTGCCGGGGTCGCGGTGTCGTCGGCGGTCTCGGTCGTGCCCGCACGCACGTTCGCCAGTGCCGCCTCGACCGCGCGCCGCACCGCCTGGTGCACCTCGCGCGAGTCGCGAAAGCGCACCTCGATCTTGGTCGGGTGCACGTTCACGTCCACCCGCTCGGGCGCGATGTCGATGAACAGCGCATACGCCGGCTGCCGGGCACCGTGCAGCACGTCCTCGTAGGCCGTTCGTATCGCGTGCGACACCAGCTTGTCGCGCACATGGCGGCCGTTGACGTAGAGGTATTGCGCATCGGCGCGTGCGCGCGCCGATTCCGGCGTGCCGGCGCGCCCGGTGATGCGCAGCACGCCGAGATCGAGGGCCACCGGCACGCTGTGCGCGATGAACTCGGCGCCCAGCACATCGCGCAGCCGCGCCTCGGCGCTGGCGCGGCGCCATTGCTTCACGAGCTTGCCGTCGTGCCAGACGGCGAAGCCGACATCGGGCCGGGTCAGCGCATGGCGGCGCACCGCTTCCACGCAATGCGCACATTCGGTGGCTTCGGTCTTGAGGAACTTGCGGCGTGCGGGCGTGGCGAAGAAGAGCTCGCGCACTTCCACGCTGGTGCCGGTGCCGCGGGCGGCCGGCACCAGCTCACCCGAGCGGGCCTCCAGCCGCAGCGCATGCGGCGCATCGGCGGTGCGGCTGGCGATGGCGAGTTCGGCGATGGAGGCCATGGCCGCGAGCGCCTCGCCGCGAAAGCCCATGGTGGCCACGCCTTCGAGCTCGGGCAGCGAGGCGATCTTGCTGGTCGCATGGCGGCGCAGTGCGAGCGGCAGTTCATCGGCGGGAATGCCGTGGCCGTCGTCTTCCACGAGCACGGCGCGAATGCCACCGGCGGTGAGCTTGACGGCGATCTCGGCGGCGCCGGCGTCGAGCGCGTTGTCGACGAGCTCGCGCACCACCGAGGCCGGCCGTTCCACCACCTCGCCGGCGGCGATCTGGCTGACCAGTTCGTCGGGCAGCTCGCGGATCGGGCGGCGCGCGGGGCGCAGGGGGGCGTTCATCGGGGGATTGTAGGAAGCGGCTTTGAGCCCTCGGCATGGACGGACCCCTCATCACCGCCCCGGATAATCCGCCCCATGGACCTGATCGCCGCCCTCATCGACTTCATCCTGCACGTCGACGTGCACCTCGCGAACTTCGTGCAGGCCTACGGCGCCTGGGTCTACGCGCTGCTGTTCGCCATCGTCTTCGTCGAGACCGGCGTGGTGGTGATGCCGTTTCTGCCCGGCGATTCGCTGTTGTTCGTGGTCGGCGCGCTGTGCGGTGTGGGGCTCATGAACCTGCCGCTGGCGATGGCGCTGCTGCTCATCGCTGCGGTGCTCGGTGACCAGATGAACTACACCATCGGCCGCTATTTCGGGCCCGCGGTGTGGCAGTGGGAGCAGTCGCGCTTCTTCAACCGCCGCGCCTTCGAGCACGCCCACGCGTTCTACGAGCGCTACGGGGGGATCACCATCATCCTCGCCCGCTTCATGCCCTTCGTGCGCACGTTCGCACCCTTCGTCGCCGGCGTGGCCGAGATGAACCGCGGGCGCTTCACTGCCTACAACGTGGTCGGCGCGGTGCTGTGGGTGGTGGGCATCTCGCTCGCCGGCTACCTCTTCGGCAACATCCCGTGGGTGCAGGCCAATCTGGACAAGATCATCTGGGCGCTGATCATCGTGCCCGGCCTGATCGCCATCTTCGGCGCCTGGAAGGCGAAGCGGCGCGGCGCCGCCGAACTCGCCTGAGCCGCGCCGCTCAGGCGGCGAGCGCGCGCCGCAATTCGGCCGCGCACAGCGCCATCGCGGTGTGGGCCTCGTCGAGCACGCCGCCCATCAGGAAGAAGCCGTGGATCTGGCGCTCGAAGCACACCAGCGTCGCACGGCTGCCTTCTTCGGTCAGCCGCTGCGCATAGGCCAGGCCTTCGTCGCACAGCGGGTCGTAGCCGGCGGTGATGACCAGCGCCGGCGGCAGCTTCGCCAGGCTCTTGTGCAGCAGCGGCGAGCAGCGCCAGTCGGTGTCCTGCGAATCGTCGCCGAGGTAGTGGTCGTGGTAGTAGCGGATGCTGTCGCGCGTGAGCAGATAGCCCTCGCCATTGCGGGTGTGCGAGGTCATCAGCCGGCGCTGGTCGGTGGCGGGGTAGATGAGCAGCTGGAAGGCGATCTTCAGGCCGTCGGCGCCATGCACCTGGTCGCGTGCCGCGAGCGCCACCACCGCGGCGAGGTTGCCGCCCGCGCTGTCGCCACCCACCGCCAGACGCGACGCATCCACACCGAGTTCGCGTGCGTGGCGCACGACCCAGGCCGCCGCGGCGATGCTGTCGTCCACCGCCGCGGGAAAGCGGTGCTCGGGCGCGAGCCGGTAGTCGACCGACACCACGGCACAGCCCGCGGCGTTGGCGAGCTCGCGGCAGGCGGTGTCGTGCGTGTTGAGGTCGCCGATCACCCAGCCACCGCCGTGGTAGTACACCAGCACCGGCAACACCGCATCGTCCGCGCTGCCGAGCGGCCGGTACAGCCGCAGCGGCACCGGGCCGGCCGGCCCCTCGGCGTTCAGCGCACGCACCAGCGCCACCTCGGGTGCGGGCGGCTGCGTCAGCCGGCAGCGCCCGGCGTAGGAGGCGCGCGCCTCCTGCGGCGTGAGCGTGTGCAGCAGCGGGACCCCGTTGTCCTTCATCGTCTGCAGCAAGGTCGTCGCATGAGGATGCAGCATGGCGTGGGTCTCCTGAGGTGACATGAGGGGTCGCGCACAATGCTACGAGGCCCTGCGCCGTTTGCGCAGCACGCCGCAGGCGCTGCGGCACCACGTTCTCCCGGATTCACATGCACGACGTCACCATCTATCACAACCCCGCCTGCGGCACCTCACGCAACACCCTGGCCTTGCTGCGCCACGCCGGTCTGGAGCCGCAGGTCATCGAGTACCTCAAGACGCCGCCGAGCAAGCAGACCCTGCGCGAGCTGGTCGAAGCCATGGGCATCCCCGTGCGCGAGTTGCTGCGTGAACGCGGCACGCCCTATGGCGAACTGCAGCTCGGCGATGCGAAGTGGAGCGACGAGGAACTGCTGGACTTCATCGTGCAGCACCCCATCCTGATGAACCGCCCGGTGGTGGTCACGCCGCTGGGCACCAAGCTGTGCCGCCCGGTCGAAGAAGTGCTCGAGATCCTGCCCATCGCCCGCATGGCGCCCTTCACCAAGGAAGACGGCGAGCAGGTGGTGGACGACGGCGCGCGGCGCGGCTAACCGAGGGCCTCTACAACGCGCGCTGGCGAGGTCCCTACAAGGCGCGCTGGCGCGCGATCGGCGGGTTCTTCGCGAAGTAGCGCTTGATGCCGGTGACCAGCGCGTCCACCAGTTCGGCCTGGTACTTCGGACTGCGCAGCTTGCGTTCTTCCTCGGGGTTGGAGATGAACGCGGTCTCCACCAGGATGGACGGGATGTCGGGTGCCTTCAGCACCGCGAAGCCCGCCTGCTCGACACGCGGCTTGTGCAGGCGCCCGACCTTGCCGATCTGGCGCAGCACCTCGCTGCCCACCGACATGCTGTCCTTGATCTGCGCCGTGGTGCTCATGTCGAGCAGGGTGCGCATCACGTGCTTGTCCTTGGCGGTCACGTTGACGCCGCCGACCAGGTCGGCCGCGTTCTCGCGCTGCGCCATCCAGCGCGCCATGGTGCTGGTGGCGCCGTTCTCGCTGAGCGCGAAGACCGAGGCGCCGCGTGCGCTGGGCCGCGTGAAGGCATCGGCATGCACCGACACGAACAGGTCGGCCTGGACGCGGCGCGCCTTGCGCACGCGCTCGTGCAGCGGCACGAAGAAGTCGCCGTCGCGCGTGAGCATGGCGCGCATGCCGGGAATGGCGTTGATCTCGTCGCGCAGCTTGAGCGAGATCGCCAGCACCACGTCCTTCTCACGCAGGCCGCTCGGGCCGACGGCGCCGGGATCCTCGCCGCCGTGGCCGGGGTCGATCGCGACGACGATGAGGCGGTCGACCTCGGCCGCCGCCGCCGCGGCAGGCGGGCGCGGCGTGGCCTGCGGTGCGGTGGCCACCGGCGGCAGCGCCGGCTTGCCGGGCTCGGGCGAGCCCGAGGGTTCGCCGCCGGGCAGGACGGGGCGGTCCATGCGGGCGATGAACTCGCCCAGCGCATCGCGCACCGCCTGCGCGGCCTGGCGCTCGGCGGCTTCCTTCTCGGCGATGAGTTCGAGCAGCGGGTCCTTCTCGTGCACCGGGTAGAGATCGAACACCAGGCGATGGCGGTACGCCGCCACCGGGTCGAGCGTGAACACCTGCGGCGCGGTGGGCTGCTTGAGGTCCAGCACCAGGCGCACCACGCGCGGCTTGTTCTGGCCCACGCGCACGCCGGCGATGTAGGGGTCGTCGGACTTCACCTTGCCGACGAGCTCGCGCAGCTCGGGGCTGAGCTCGAGGCCGTCCACGTCGATCACCAGGCGCGCCGGGTTGCCGGTCATGAAGTGCCTGGCTGACAGCGCCATGTCGGATTCGAGCGTGACGCGGGTGTATTCCTCTGCCGGCCACACGCGCACCGCGACGATGCCCGCGCCGTGGGCCAGCTCTCGCGCGCCGAGCAGCAGCACCAGCGCGCCCATCGACTGCAAGGCCTGTCTGCGCGAGCTGGGCGTCATCACGGCAACAGCTCCACACCGCGCGGCGTCAGCGCCGACAGCCGTGCGCTGCGCCGCTCGTCGGCGCCGATCTCGATGTCGATGCGCAGGTCGG
>JBIQKU010000172.1:0-6893 GCA_044506225.1 Rubrivivax sp.
GTAGCGGCCGCAGGCCGCGGAGCGAGTTTTGCGCGAGCGCCAAAGACCGAGCACCGCAGAGCAGTCCGCGCAGCGGACCGCCTCCGTCGGGGTCGCCTTTCTTTGGTTACTTTCTTTGGCGAAGCAAAGAAAGTAACTCGCCTGCCGGGGCGAGACCCGGCTGGGTGGAGAAAGGCCTATCACCCAACGACCCAACCGCCTTTCGCGCCATGTGCTTCGACAGGCTCAGCACGAACGGGTTGATGGGAAGGGCGCTTTGAAACCTCAACGCGAACGGGTTGGGGTGGGAGAGCGCTTCGACAAGCTCAGCGCGAACGGTGTCGGTGTTGGGGCGGGTTATCGCGCAGAGCGCTTCGATACCTCAGCGCGAACGGGTCTTTCGCCTCCGCGCCAACGGGTTTGGGTGTAAGCGCTTCGACAAGCTCGCCGCGAACGGGTCTTCTTTGTCAGCTGGCTTCGATAGCTCGGGGCCAAGACCCCGCGGAGCCTGCGTCACCCCGCCACCGGCACACACGCCTCGTCCTCGGGCGCCGCCGCGCTCGCCGGCCCCGACACCCGCCCGGGCCAGTCGCGCAGGAAGGTGTGCACCTCGCCCGCCGGCATCGGCCGGGCGACGAGATAGCCCTGGATCGCATCGCAGCCGTGCTGCTTGAGCATCTCCACCTGCGACGCCTCCTCGACCCCTTCGGCGACGATCTGCATGTTCAGCATGCGTGCCAGGCCGGCGATGGATTCGACGATGGCCTGTGCGTCGCGCTGCGACATGGATTCGCGCACGAAGCTGCGGTCGATCTTCAGCGTGTCGAACGGGAAGCGCCGCAGGTAGGCGAGCGAGGAATAGCCGGTGCCGAAGTCGTCGAGCGCCACACGCATGCCCGCGGCATGCAGGGCTTCCAGGGACTGCAGTGCGCTGGCCGTCTCGTTGAGGAAGATGGATTCGGTGATCTCGAGCTCGAGCCGGGCCGCCGCAAGGCCCGTGGCCTGCAGGGTGTCGAGCGCGACACGGCACAGGTCCTGCGACATCACCTGCACGGGCGACACATTGACCGACACCATCAGCTCGCCCGGCCAGCTCGCGGCCTGGCGGCAGGCCTCGGCAAGCACCCATTCGCCGATCGGCGCGATGAGCCCTGCCTCCTCGGCCACGGGCACGAACTCCGCCGGCGAGACCTGCCCGAGCTCCGGGTGATACCAGCGCAGCAGCGCCTCGAAGCCGGTGACGCGGCAATCGGCCAGCCGCACCTGCGGCTGGAAGGCAAGCGACAGCTCGCCGCGCGCGAGCGCTTCGCGCAGTTCCTGCTCGATGAGCAGGCGCCTCCGGGTGAGCGCGGCCATGTCGGGCGCGAAGAAGCGGAACTCGCCGCGGCCGGCCGACTTGGCGGCGTAGAGCGCCAGGTCGGCGTTGTTGAGCAGCGTGTCGATGTCGCCGCCGTCGTACGACGCCATGGCCACGCCGATGCTCGCGCGCACGGCGACGCGCGCGCCCTGGACTTCGCAGGGCGCCTGCAGGCCGTCGAGCAGCCGGCGGGTGAGCGCTTCCACCTCTTCGCGCGTGAACACACCGCGCAGGATGACCGCGAATTCGTCCCCGCCCACCCGCGCCACGGTGTCGTTGCGCCGCGTGCGCTCGCTCAGCCGGCGAGCGACTTCCTGCAGCAGGTCGTCGCCGACCGCATGCCCGAGGGTGTCGTTGATCGTCTTGAAGTGGTCGAGGTCCACGCACAGCAGCGCGAACGATCCGGCCTCGCCGGGGGCGCCCTGCTGCGCGAGCAGCGCCGCGAGCTCGCTGCGGAACCGGTGGCGGTTGCACAGGCCGGTGAGCGCATCGTTGTGCGCAAGCCAGGTGAGCCGGCGGTTGGCGTCGTGCGCATCGGTGATGTCGGCGGCCACGCCGCGCCAGCCGGTGCAGCGCCCGGCCGCATCCACGAGCGGCTTGGCGCTGAAGGACCACCAGCGCGTGCGATCGTCGCCCGCGAACGCCAGGGGCAGGTCGCGGAACGGCTGCCCGTCGGCCAGGTGGCGGCGCAGGGATGTCCATTGCGCCCGCGCGGCGTCGTCGTCGGCCAGCCGCGTGCGCAGCAGTTCGAGCATGGTGCGCTGCGCGAGTTGGGCGGTCGGCAGGCCGAAGGACTCGACCAGCCGCGGCGAGACATGGCACAGGTGGCCGCTCGCGTCGATCTCCCACAGCACGTCGCTCGCGTTTTCCTCGAAGTCGCGCAGCAGCAGGCCGATGACCTCGGTGTGCCGCTGCGATTCGGCCTCGGCCATCAGGCGTCCGCCGAACAGGCGTGCGTTGATGCGCACGGCGCCCACGGCGATCAGGGTGTAGATCAGCATCAGGGCGGCGAGCTCCCAGCGCATGGAAAACGCCGAACCCCAGACCATGGCGATGCCGCCGGCGCCGATGGTGCTCACGTAGACCACCCCCGCGACCGGCACCGTCGCCAACGCAAAGCCGCCGGCGCTGAGCATGCCGACGGTGATGGTGGAGACGACGAGCTGCTGCGCGCCGTCGCCGCCGGCGAACAGCACCGCCGGCATCAGGCCCCATAGGCTGCCGAGCGCCCCGGCGTGGATGGTGGCGCGCCGCATGGCCCGGCGCGAGGCGGTGAGCCACTGGTCGGGCGAGCGGCGCCAGCGCAGCCAGGCCCGCGTGCCGCCCGCCAGCAGCACGGCGATGGCCAGCGCCCACAGCAGCAGGAACACGGGCTTGCCCGAGGCGCGGAAGGTGAACGCGATCAGGCCCACGTTGACCGCATTGGCGAACAGCGTGATGGGCGTCAGGCGCAGCACCGCCTGCAGCTGCCGCGCACGAAAGCCCGCGGCCACCGACTCGTCCGCCCGGTAGGCCACGAACCAGTCGGCGAGGCGGACCGCGAAACGGCTCGATCGGAGGCGGGTGAGCAAGGTGATGACTGCGTGCATGGGGCCACACGACCGATGAGCGGCCGGGAGCATGCGGGGGTATCGGCTGCAAGCGGGTCCGGCATGAGGAGGGCGCGGGGCGCGGCGGCCCCGAGGCGGCAGCAAGTCACGAAAGAGGGCGTGGCACCTCACAGGAAGTGCCCTCACGCCCCGCCCTCTCCCGCAAGCGGGGAGGGAGCTGCCGGCCTGCCCGCGACCGACGCCCGGCCGGCCCCCTCTCCCGCTCGCGGGAGAGGGCGGGGGTGAGGGTCCGCGAGCCAGCCCCAGCCGTGAAGAAGGCCCCCGCCTTCTACCCCGCCGCCGCTTGCCCCCTCCCCCCACGCAGCGTGGCGCTTCGGCCTAAGGTGCGGCCATACCCCCATTACCGCCGACAAACACCATGACCCCGCTGTCCATCCTCGACCTCGTGCCCGTGCCGGAGGGCGCCACACCCGGCGACGCCCTGCGCCAGAGCCTGCAGCTCGCACAGCTCGCAGAGCGCCTCGGCTACACGCGCTACTGGGTGGCCGAGCACCACAACATGACCGGCATCGCCAGCGCCGCCACCTCGGTGGTGATCGGCTTCCTGGCCAGCGGCACGCGCACGCTGCGCCTGGGCGCGGGCGGCGTGATGCTGCCCAACCATGCGCCGCTGGTCATCGCCGAGCAGTTCGGCACGCTGGAGGCGCTGTACCCCGGGCGCATCGAGCTCGGCCTCGGCCGCGCGCCCGGCACCGACCAGCGCACGATGCGTGCCCTGCGCCGCGACGTGCATTCCGCCGACAACTTCCCCGCCGACGTGCAGGAACTGCAGATGTGGCTGGGGCCGGTGCAGCCCGGCCAGGCGGTGCAGGCCGTGCCGGGGGGCGGCTCCAACGTGCCGCTGTGGATCCTCGGCTCCAGCCATTACGGCGCGCAGCTCGCCGCGGCGCTGGGCCTGCCCTATTCCTTCGCTTCGCATTTCGCGCCGGACGCGCTGTACGACGCCCTGGCGCTGTACCACCAGCACTTCCGGCCGTCGGCGCAGCTGGCGAAGCCGTATGCGATGGTGGGCGTGAACGTGGTGGTGGCCGAGACCGACGAGGCCGCGCGCCGCCTCTTCACCTCGCAGCAGCAGGCCTTCGTGAACCTGCTCCGGGGCCACCCCGGGCGCTACCCGCCGCCGCTGGACGACATCGAGACCTTCTGGACGCCCACGGAGAAGGCGCATGTGACGCGCATGCTGCGCTGCTCCATCGTCGGCTCGCCGCAGACGGTGAAGCAGGGGCTGGACGCCTTCGTCGACGACACCCGGGCCGACGAACTGATGGTGGTGTCGGCGGTGTTCGACCCGCAGGCGCGGCTGCGCTCCTACGAACTGCTGGCCGAGCTGGCGGGCTTGACCGGCTGATCGGCGCCCGTCCCCGGCCAGTAGTACGCGTCGGGCGTGGCCCGTGCGCCGAAGATCGCCTGCCCGACGCGCACCACCGTCGCGCCCTCCTCGATCGCGATCTCGAAGTCGCCCGACATGCCCATGGAGAGCTCGTCGAGCCGCATGCCGGCCGGCGCGCCGTGGCGCAGGCGATCACGCAGTTCGCGCAGCCGCACAAAGCATTCGCGCACACGGGGTGCGTCGGTGGAAAAGAGTGCCAGCGTCATCAGGCCGCGCACACGCAGCGCCGAGCAGGCCTGCAGCGGCCGCAGAAACCCGGCCACATCCTCGGGCGCCAGACCGTACTTGCTCGCCTCGCCCGAGGTGTTGACCTGGACGAACACATCCAGCGCCCGGCCTTCGGCCTGCAGCCGGCGGTCCAATGCCTCGGCCACGCGCAGGCTGTCGAGCGCCTGGAACTCGGCCGCGAAGCGCGCCACCAGCTTCGCCTTGTTGGTCTGCAGATGGCCGATCACCGACCACTGCAGGTCGGCCAGGTCGGTCAGCGCCTCCCACTTGGCATGCGCCTCCTGCACCTTGTTCTCGCCCAGCCATCGGCAGCCGGCGGCATGGCACAGGCGAATGCGCGCCTCGTCCACCGTCTTGCTCACCGGCAGCAGCCGCACCGCCGCCGGATCGCGCCCGGCGCGCCGGCAGGCGGCATCGATGCGGTTGCGCACCGCGGCGAGGTTGCGACGGAAGTCGTCCACCGTCGCGGCCACGGGCCATTGGCCGTGGCGGGCGTGCTGGGTGGGTGTGTCCGGGTGGATGGCGGGCTCGGCTGCGGCTGGGCGGGTCATGGCGTCGATGTTCGATCAAGACGTGCCGGCGCGGTCGCGGCGCGCGGCGTCCAGCAGCGCGAGCACCTCCTCGTCGCTCGTCTGCGTGAAGTCGTCGTAGTACTGCCCGACCGACATCAGCTCCTCCGGCTGCATGAGACACACGAAATCGTGCGCGCCGATCGGCAGCCGCGCCAGCGCATCCGCCGGCGCCACCGGCACCGCCAGCACCACGCGCCGTGCGCCGGCCTGCGCGACGGCCTGCAGCGCCACCGCCGCCGTGCCACCGGTGGCGATGCCGTCGTCCACCACGATGACGCAGCGCCCCGCCAGCGGCTCGGCCGGGTGCTCGCCGCGCCAGCGCCGCTTGCGGTCGGCGATCACCGCGCGCTGGCGGCGCTCCTCCTCCTCCAGCCAGGCATCGCCCGGGCGCACCAGCGCCATCACCTGCGGGTTGAGCAGGCGCTGCGGCGGGTCGCCGTCGACGATGGCGCCCAGCCCCAGCTCAGGCTGGCGAGGGGCGCCCAGCTTGCGTACGAACAGCACGTCCAGCGGCGCATGCAGCGCCCGCGCCACCTCGTAAGCCACCGGCACGCCGCCGCGCGGCAGGGCGAGCACGAGCGGCTGCTCGGACACCAGCGCCAGCAGCGCCTGCGCCAGGCGCCGGCCGGCATCGCGGCGGTCGGCGAAACGGCGATCGGGCAGGCGGTGATCGTGCAAGAGGCGATCGGGCAAGAGACGGACATGGCATACAGGCATGGCAGGCTCCGACGCGCGCGGCGGCCCGTCGTCCCGCGGCAAGCGCCGTTCCGGGCGGTACGGCATTTGCCGCGCCATGGGCACGCGCGATGCGAGCATGCAACGCGCACGACAGCGTCAGCATCGAAAGGGCATTGCGATGACCAAGAAGTACGGCGTCAACATCCCCGGCACCCTCGAGCGTTCGCCCGAAAAGGCCCAACGCACCTATGCCAAGACCATGGCGAGCGCCGAGAAAACCTACGGCAGCGGCGAACGCGCCGGCCGCGCGGCCTATGCCTCCCTGAAGCACAGCTACGAAAAGGTGGGCGACCACTGGGAACCCAAGGCCCGCAAGGGCCCGTCCGATGCCCAGGCGGCCAAATCCGGCCCGGCCGCGCGAGCCAGCCGCCAGGAGACCGCCGGCGGCGTGGACGCACGCGGCAGTTCCCGCGACGAGCTCTACGAACGCGCCAAGCGCCTGGGCGTGCGGGGGCGGTCGCGGATGAGCAAGGACGAGTTGGCGAAGGCGGTGGCGAAGAAGCAGGACTGAGTGGCGTTTGGCGGGGCGGGGCGCCTGCCGAAGCGCTCTGACGTTCGAACCCGTTCGCGTCGAGGCATCGAAGCGCCCTGCGCACGAGACCGTTCGTGCGGAGCTTGCCGAGCACAGCGCGTGGTGCTCCCCGGCCGCATACACCCGTTCACGCTGAGGTAGCGAAGCGCGCGTTCCAGCAACCGGTTGAGGCTGACGTATCGAAGCACGCGGACTGCGAAAACCCGCTCGCGCTGAGCGTGTCGAAGCGCTCTCCCACCCCAACCGGTTCGCGCTCAGCCTGTCGAAGCTCTCCGACCTCAACCCGTTCGCGCTTAGCCCGTCGAAGCGCTCTCCCACCCCAACCCGTTCGCGCTGAGCCTGTCGAAGCGCTCTCCCACCCCAACCCGTTCGCGCTGAGGTATCGAAGCGCATTGCGCGGAAGCCCGGTTTGATAGTTGGGAGCGCTGACTTTCTCCACCAAGCCGGGTCTCGCCCCGGCGGGCGACCTACTTTCTTTTGCTTCGCC
>JBIQKU010000173.1:0-6879 GCA_044506225.1 Rubrivivax sp.
TCGGCGTGAACACCTTCCGCAACCCGCACGGCGACCCGGTGGCGCAGACGCTGGAACTGGCCCGCTCCACGGAAGAAGAAAAGCAGTCGCAGCTGCAACGCCTGGCCGACTTCCACGCCCGCCATGCGGAACAGGCGCCGGCCATGCTGCAGCGGCTGCAGGAGGCGGTGATCGCCGACGCCAATGTCTTCGAGGTGCTGATGGACGCGGTGCGGGTGTACTCGCTCGGCCAGATCACCCGCGCCCTCTTCGAGGTGGGCGGGCAGTACCGGCGCAGCATGTAGCCTAGGTGGCAGCGCGACGCGCGCCGGCTGGGGATACTGGCGCGATTCCCCAGCCGCCCGCCGCGTCATGCCCGCCACCGAACCGCCACACCAGCATCCCTTCGACACCGCCGTGCGCCTCGTGCCCGTGCACGAAGCCGGCGCCGAAGGCCGCTACCGCGGCGCCACCAGCCCGTCCTACGCCAACATGATCGGGCCCTTCGGCGGCACCACCGCGGCCACGCTGCTCAACGCGGCCTGCATCCATCCGGCGCGGCTCGGCGAGCCGGTGGCGCTCACGGTGAACTTCGCCGGGCCGATTGCCGACGGCGACTTCATCGTCACCGTGCGCGCGGTGCGCACCAACCGCTCGACCCAGCACTGGGTGATGGAGTTGTTGCAGGGCGACGGCATCGCCGCGACCGCGAGCGCCGTGTTCGCGCTGCGGCGCGAGACCTGGTCGGCCACCGACGCCGCCTTCCCGCAGGTGCCCACCGCCGCCGACACCCCGCGTGCCACCGGCGCTCGTGTGCCCTTCGTGCAGCACTACGACATGCGCTTCGTGCACGGCGCGCCGGTACCGCGCGAAGACCGGGACAAGCCGCAGGGCTCGACCACCACGCTCTGGATGCGCGACGAGCCGCCGCGCCCGCTGGATGTGGTGTCGCTCGCGGCGCTGTGCGACCTGTTCTTCCCGCGCATCTTCCTGCGCCGCCCGAAGTTCGTGCCCGCCAGCACGGTGTCCATCACCACCTACTTCCATGCCGACGCGGCACGGCTCGCGCAGCAGGGCACGCGGCATCTGCTCGGCAGCGCGCGAGCGCTCGCCTTCGGCAACGGCTACCACGACCAGACGGCCGAAGTGTGGAGCGACGACGGCGTGCTGCTCGCCGCGACCCACCAGGTCGTGTACTACAAGGAATGACGGGCACCTGCCCCGCCGCTTCACGCTTCATCCACCACGACCAGGAGACATACCCATGAGCGACCTCTTCACTCTCGCCGGGCGCACCGCGCTGATCACCGGCGGCTCGCGCGGCATCGGCCGCATGATTGCCGAAGGTTTTCTGCGCCAGGGCGCACGTGTGTACATCTCGGCGCGCAAGGCCGAGGCCTGCGACGCCGCGGCGCGCGAGATGTCGGCGCTCGGGCCCTGCGTCTCGCTGCCGGGCGATGTGTCCACCGTCGAAGGCGCGCACAAGCTCGCCGCCGAGTTCGCCGCCCGCGAGCCGCAGCTCGACATCCTGGTGAACAACGCCGGCGCCGCCTGGGGCGCGCCTTACCACGAGTTCCCGGAGAACGGCTGGGACAAGGTCGTGGACCTGAACATGAAGGCGCCCTTCTTCCTCACCCGCGCGCTGCATGAGCAACTCGCGAAGGCGGCGCAGGCCCGGCCGGCCAAGGTGATCAACATCGCGTCCATCGATGGCATCTCCATCAACCCGCTCGAGACCTATTCGTATGCCGCGAGCAAGGCCGGCCTCATCCACCTGACCAAGCGCATGTCGCTGCGCCTGGTGCAGGACAACATCGTGATGAGCGCCATCGCCCCGGGCGCGTTCGCCTCCGAGATGAACCGCGCCGCACGCGACCACGGCGACGAGGTGTCGCAGCGCATTCCGGCGGGCCGCATCGGCAGCGACGAAGACATGGCCGGTGCCGCCATCTTCCTCGCCTCGCGGGCTGGCGACTACGTGGTGGGTGCGACGCTGGTGGTGGACGGCGGCGTGTCGCTCGCGTCCGCGCGGCCAAGCTGAACCCTCGGCGTCTAACCCACCAGGCTCCACTGCCCGCCCGCCTCGCGGGCGCGGCCTTCGTCGCGCAGCTTGAAGAGGTGCGCCTGCAGCGAGCGGGTGGCCATCGCATGCAGGTGCGGCCCCACGTCGTCGTACACACGCGCCAGCACCGTCTCCAGCGGCGCGGGCGCGCCGAGCGCACGCAGCGCGTCGACCACCTTGGCCTCGCGCTTCAGGCGGTGCGCGATGATGAACTCGAACGCACGCCGCGGCTGCGCCATCAAGAAGCCGTGGCCCGGCGCCAGCCATTCGATGTCCTCGTCGAGCAGCGAACGCAGCGAGGCCACATAGGCCGCCATGTCGCCGTCCGGTGGGTTGATGACGACGGTGGCCGACTGCATCACGTGGTCACCGGTGAAGAGCGTCTTCTCCTCCTCCAGCAGATAGCACAGGTGGTTGGACGCATGGCCCGGTGTGTGGATGGCGCGCAGCGTGGTGTCGCCCGGCAGCGCGATGCGTTCGCCGCCGACCAGGCGATGCGTCGGCGCGAAGGTTTCGTCCTGCCACTCGGGGTACCTTGCCGTCAGGCCGTAGACCGGCGCACCGGTGCGTGCGGCCAGCGGGGCGGCCGCCGGCGAGTGGTCCTTGTGCGTGTGCGTGGCGAAGATCCACCGGATCGGCCCGGGCGCCGCGGCGAGGATGGCCTCGAAGTGCGCGTCGTCCAGCGGCCCCGGGTCGATCACCGCCCATTCGTTGCGCTCGCCGCCGCCCACCAGATAGGTGTTGGTGCCCGGCCCCGTCATCACGCTGCCGTTGTTGGCGGTGACGCGGATGATGCGCGGCGACAGCCGCACCGCACGCCCCGGCACCAGGTCGTAGCTCGCATGGCCGCGGCCCTGCGGATCGAGCCGGCCGACCTCGGCATAGGCGAACTCGTCGGGCATCACCGGGCGCAGCCCGTCGCGACCCGCACCGATGTGCGGCAGGATGCGCGGGATCTCGCGCAGCGAGCGCGCCCAGTCCAGCAGCGCGGCCACGCGGTCGAAGCGCCGGAAGATCTCGAGCGTGTGGCGCGTCGGGTTCATCATCGGCAACGCGTCGCCGCGCGCCAGCGCCTCGGCCGGCGTGATCCACAGCTGCTCCACCATCTCGGTCTCGTCGTGCGTGGCCTGCTGGCCGGCCGGTGCCTCGGCCACGAAGAAGCGTGTGTCCCAGCGCTTGGGCCGGCCGGTGGGCGTGAGCCAGTGGCTGAAGTAGACGAGGCGGTCGGCGGCCAGCGTGAGGCCATGCTCGCGGCACATCTCGCCGAGCGAGCGTTCATGGTTGTTCAGCGGCACACGCCACTGGCCAAGCTGGCGTGCGAGCTCGCCGGTCATCGCCAGCGGCTGGCCGTCCGGGCCGTTCGCGTACAGCAGGCCGGATTCCTCGAAGCATTCGCGCAGCGCGGCGATCAGGTAGTCCAGCCCGCCCGAGGGCAGGCCGAGCCGTGCGCTCGCGGTGACATCGTCCAGGCCGGCGCAGCAGTGATGGAACTCCGGGTCGCGCTTGTCGACGATGCCGCCCGGAAACACCCAGGCGCCGCTGGCCTGGTCGTTGCTCTGACCGCGGCGCAGCAGCAGGACCTCGATGCCCGCGGCGCCATCACGCACGACGGCAAGCGTGGCGGCCGGGCGCGGGCGCGCAGGCGGCGCGGACTCGGGAGCGGGGGCGAGGAACGACATGGGCACGGGCGAATTCATCGGAAGGCTGCAGTGTCGCCCAAGCCCGATACACCCGTCACCGGCATGCCGCCCGGGGCGGCGTCGCCTTCCTGACTGACCCGACGCGGCGTGTCTTGCATCATCGGGTTTTGATTCCGACCGGCCGCCCATGTCCCTCATCCTCGTTCGCCATGGCGAAACCGCGCTCAATGCCGCGCGCGTGCTGCAGCCCGCCGACACCCCGCTGAGCGAGCGCGGCCTGCGGCAGGCCGAAGCGGTGGCCGAGCGGCTCGCGACGCTGGGCATCGCCGGCATCCTCAGCAGCGACCTCCCGCGTACCTTGCAGACGGCGCAGGCGCTCGCGCGGCGCACCGGCCTGGCGGTGGAGACCACCGAACTGCTGCGCGAGCGCGACTACGGCGACCTTCGCGGGCGGCCCTACGACGGCCTCGGCTTCGACCCCCTGACCATGGAAGACGCCCCGCCCGGCGGCGAATCGGCCACGGCGTTTCGCGCGCGTGTCGAGCAGGCATTCGCACTCGCCGTGCAACGTCGCGCCGCACTCGGCGGCACGCTGGCGGTCGTCACCCATGGTCTCGTGCTGCGCGCCATGCTGGCGGGCCATGTGCAGCTGCCCGCGGGCGGTGCGCTCCCGCTGCGCATCGGCAACACCTCGGTGACGGTCTGCGCGGCCGCGGCGCCGCATGCCGTGGAACTGCTGGACTGCGTGCGCCATCTCGACGGCGAGCTGGCGCACGACGGCGCGAGCCTGTCGGGCGGGTGAGCCCTCACCAGGCGTCGACAAAGCCCTCGATGCCGTCGCGCACCGTGGCCGACGCCAGCCCTTTGGCGAGCCAGGCCCGCGTCTCGGCCGGGTCGATCACCGCGTCGATTTCCAGCGCCGAGGCGACGGTGATGGCGCGGCCGTTGGCGTATTGCTCGTCGACCAGCTGCTGGTAGCGCGTCTCGCGCTCAGGGCCCTCGGGCAGGGCCTCGAGCTCCTTGCGGTAGCCGAGCCGCACCGCGCCTTCCAGGCCCATGGGGCCGAATTCGCCGCTGGGCCAGGCAGCCACCCCCACGGGTTCATGAAAACCGCCGCCGGCCATCGCCATCGCGCCCAGGCCATAGCCCTTGCGCAGCACCACCGAAAGAAAGGGCACGCGCAGGTGGGCGGCGGCCAGGAACATGCGGCTCACATGGCGCACCTGCGCCTGCTCCTCGATCTCGGGGCCGACCATGAACCCCGGCGTGTCGATCAGCGACACCAACGGCAGGCCATGCACATTGCACAGCTGCATGAAGCGCGCGGCCTTGTCGGCCGCGTCGGCGTCGATGGCTCCGCCCAGGTGCTGCGGGTTGTTGGCGATCAGCCCGACGGCGCGGCCCTCGATGCGCGCCAGCGCCGTGAAGATGCCCGCGCCGAAGCCGGCTCGCAGCTCGAGCAGTGAATCGGTGTCGGCCACCAGCCGCATCACCGCGCGCATGTCGTAGACGCGCACACGGTTCTCCGGCAGGGCTTCGCGCAGCGCTGTGGCATCCGTGCTCAGCCAGTCGCGCGTGCGGCCCTGGAAGAACGAGAGATAGCGGCGCGCCAAGGCCACCGCCTGCGCTTCGTCCTCGACCAGCAGGTCGATGACGCCGTTGGCATGCATCACGCTGCTCGGGCCGACCTCCTCGGGCGCATACACGCCCAGGCCGCCGCCTTCGATCATGGCCGGCCCGCCCATGCCCAGGTTGCTGTCGCGCGTGGCGATGATGACGTCGCTGCAGCCGGCGAGCGCCGCATTGCCGGCGAAGCAGCGGCCAGCGACGATGGCCACCACCGGCACCTTGCCCGACAGCCGGGCGTAGCTCGCGAACGTCGGCACGGCCAGGCCGCTGATGGACGCGCCGTCGGTGTCGCCCGGGCGGCCGCCACCGCCTTCGGCGAACAGCACGACCGGCAGCTTCTGCGCGAGCGCGATGCCCAGCATGCGGTCGGTCTTCTGGTGGTTGCGCAGGCCTTGTGTGCCGGCCAGCACGGTGGCGTCGTAGGCCATGACCACGCAGCGCGCGTGCTCCTCGCCGAAGAGCAGGCCGTTCACGCTGCCGATGCCGCACACCATGCCGTCGGCCGGGGTGTTCTTCACCAGGTCGTCCACCGTGCGGCGGCGGCGCTGGGCGGCGAAGGTGAGCGCGCCGTATTCGATGAAGCTGCCGTCGTCGCACAGGTCGGCGATGTTCTCGCGTGCCATGCGCTGGCCGCGCGCGCGGCGCTTGGCGACGGCCTCGGGCCGCGCGGCGTCCAGCGTGCCGGCGCGGCGTTCGTGCAGCTCGCGCAGGTCGGCGCGAAGTGCGCTGTCGCCCGCATCAGAAGGCGTGGACGGCGACACCGGCGCAGGCGTCGCGGACTCCACCGCGCCGGGACGCAGCCGCACCAGCACCTCGCCTTCGTCCACCTGGTCGCCAGGGGCGGCCTGCACGGCCAGCACCTCGCCGTCCTCGCCCGCATGCAGCTCGTGCTCCATCTTCATCGCCTCGAGCACCACCAGCAGCTGGCCGGCGCGCACCGCCTCGCCGGCGCGTGCATGCATTTCCACCACGGTGGCCGCCATCGGGGCGGCGATGTCTTGTGTCATCGCAAGTCTCCAGGTTGCGGCGACTGTAGTCAGCGCGGGCATGCGGGTCTGTCGCTCAGGTGAAGCCGGCGGGACGCCACAATGCGGCGATGAGCCAGCCCCAGCCCATTGCCACCCGCTCGTTCGACGATGCCGAGGCGGCGCTCGCCCATGTGCGCACCATCTACGACGCCGGCATCACCCACCTGCGCGAGTCGCTGGGCGAATTCGTCGCCGGGCGCGATTTCCCGCAGCGTGTGCGTGCCTGCTACCCCTTCGTGCGGGTGCGCACCGACACGGTCGCACGCGCCGACTCGCGCCTGGCCTACGGCTTCGTCGCCGGCCCCGGCACCTTCGAGACCACGCTGACGCGGCCCGACCTGTTCGGCCGCTACCTGCGCGAGCAATTCCGTCTGCTGCTGCGCAACCATGCGGTGCCGCTGGAGGTGGGCGTGTCCAACCAGCCCATTCCCGTGCACTTCTCGTTCGCCGAGCACGACCACATCGAGGGCAGCATCGATGCGGCACGCCGCCTGCTGATGCGCGATCTGTTCGACCTGCCCGACCTCGGCGCGATGGACGA
>JBIQKU010000174.1:0-6860 GCA_044506225.1 Rubrivivax sp.
AGCCCAACCCCGGCAAGTTCAACTTCGAGCACTACTTCGACACCTCGTCGACCGTCATCCTCGGCTACATCTGCACGGGCAAGGCCTTCCCGAAGATCGAGCTTCAGATGATGAAGACGACCGGCAAGGGCACGCCCGAGACCTACTACACCATGACCATGGAAGGCGCCTTCATCACCAAGGTGGCCAACAGCGGCACCGAGGAAGGCAACGTGCTGCAGAAGGTGGAACTCGTCTTCAAGACCGTGAAGATCGAATACAAGCCGCAGGACAACAAGACCGGCGCGCTCGGCGCGGTCAAGACCTACCACTGGGACATTCCGGCGGGCACGGCGTCTCCGTCGGCCTGAGTCCGGGCTGCCGCGGCCGCCGTGCAAGGGGTTGCACGCGCGGCGCGGCGCACAGCTTCCTTCGCCGGTGCGCCCGCGCGCGCCGGCGCTCGGCATTGTTCGATCCACGCGCGCCGCAGGCGGGGCCTGGCCCCTGAGGCGACGAAAGCGCATCCATGAGCTGGTCCAACATCTACTGCCAGATCCTCACCAAGACCGGGCCGATCGTGGGCGAGGGCCTGCTGGAAGGCTTCCAGACCTGGGTGGAGCTGCGCGACTTCAAGTGGGGCATGAGCGTGCGCACCGACGCCGAGCAGAGCAGCGGCGGCTTCGGCATCAGCGTGAAGAAGCTCAAGAGCATGGCCGGCGTGACCAAGGCCCGCGGCCTGGACCTGCGCGAGCTCGAGATCACCAAGCGCTTCGACATCGCGTCGGCGCGCATCCACAGCTGCATCGACAACGACATTCCCATCGTCAGCCTGTCCATCACCGTGCTGCACATCAAGCAGGGCGGACGGGCGCTGCACCAGCCGGGCTTCACCTTCGTCGCGACCGACGGCTACTTCACCGAGGCGGCGCTGACCCTGCGGCCCAACGGCCATGGCGCCGAGCTGCTCGAGACGGTGAAGCTGAATTTCCGCTCGGTGACCATGACCTACCTGAAGCGCCTGGGCAAGGACAACTTCCCGATGAACCCGTTCTTCTACGCCAAACCGAAGAATCAGTGAGGCCGCATGTCGAATTCGATCGCCGAGGTCTACCTGCTGCTGATTCGACCGACGACGGTGCCCATCACCGGCGAGGCGGTGCCCACGCCATTCGACGGCCAGATCGAGATCGACGCCTGGAGCTGGACGCTGCTCAACCAGGACCACGCCGACCGCCAGCATGTGCTGGACACGCAGGAGGCGCGCCGGCAGCAGGACCGCGACATCGCCGCGGGGTTGATCAGCAGCATCGAGTCCATCCGCAGCATGGACAGCACGCCGCCCGAGGAGCAGCTCGAGGACATCGACCGCGAGATCGAGGAGGCCAAGCCCAAGACCATCGACCCGGCCGAGCGGCAGAAGCTGAAGTTCAGCTTCTCCAAGAACGTGGACCTGGCGACCACGCAGATGCTCAACTCGATGAAGGCCGGCGACGTCTTCCCGCAGGCCACGCTCACGCTGCATCACCGCTCCAACAACGCGCCGCTGTCGCTGGTGATCAAGTTCACCAAGGTGCGGCTGACCGACTACGAGCTGTCGGTGGACGCGTCCGAGACCATGTCCGACATGAAGGAGGACTGGACCGCCGAGTTCGAAGGCGTGGACTACGTCTACCAGAACCGCCCGGCAGCGAGCGGCGCCAACGGCGTCACCAAGGGCACGGCGCGGGTGTTCAAGATGAAGTCGCCGCTGGCGCCGTTCTGAACGCCGCGAGCCGCGCCGCCCCCGCCATGTCGATGAAGAACTATCACGACCTGAGCTCCTCCTCGAGCAGCGAGACGAAGGCGGGCTTCCAGTTCGAGTTCTATTGCGAGAGCTGCAACGACAGCTGGCGCTCGCCCTTCCATCCCTACCGCCGCGGTCGGCTCACCGGCCTGCTCAAGCGTTTCGATTTCGTCTTCGAGCCGCTGTACCACCTCGGCCAGGCCAGCGGCACGCTGGCCGATGCCGGCGCGGACAAGGCGAAACGGGCCGCGCTCGCCACGGTGCTGCGCCAGGCGGCGCAGCGCTTTCACGCCTGCCAGGCCTGCAGCCACTGGGTGTGCGACAACTGCTTCGACGCACACACCACCGAATGCCGCGACTGCGCCGCCCTGGCCGCGGGCCTCGCCGCCGCGCCGGCGGGCGACAGCGCGGCGGTCGAGCCCATGGCGGGCAGCGCCGCCCCCGTCAGCGCGAGCCGCCCGCTGTGCCCGCAATGCCAGGTGCCGTCCGAAGGCGGCCGCTTCTGCCATGAATGCGGCTTCGACATGGCCAGCACCCACAAGAGCTGCCCGGCCTGCGGCACCACCGTGTCGCGCGCCTCGCGCTTCTGCCCCGATTGCGGCCACGACTTCTAGCCGCGCGCCGCCCGTCCGATTCACCAGTCCGCATCCACCACCATGGCCGACCCCCGCTCAGACGCCGAAACCGCCTTGCGTGCCGGCGACCCGCGCGCCGCCCTGCAGCAGCTCACCGCCGCCGTGCGCGCCAAGCCGGCGGACGCCAGCCTGCGGGTGTTCCTCGCCCAGCTGCTGTGCGTGCTCGGCCAGTGGGAGCGTGCCCACACCCAGCTCAACGTGGTGGCCGATCTGGATGCGCTCGCCATCCCCATGCGCGAGACAGTGGGCCATGCCATCCGCTGTGAGCTGATGCGCGCCCAGGTCTTCGCCGGCAAGCGCACGCCGATGGTCTTCGGCCAGCCCGACGAATGGCTGGCGCTGCTGATCGAATCGCTGCTGCAGCAGGGGCAGGGCCAGGAGGCGCTGTCGCAGGACCTGGCGCAGCGCGCTTTCGACGCCGCGCCCGCCAGCCGGGGGCGCATCGACGACCAGCCCTTCGAATGGCTCGCCGATGCCGACTCGCGCCTTGGCCCGGTGCTGGAAGCTTGCGTCAACGGCCGCTACTACTGGGTGCCGTTCGCGCGGCTCGCACAGGTGAGCTTCGAGCCGCCCGAGGACTTGCGCGACTGCGTGTGGATGCCGGCGCAGCTCAGCTTTGCCAACGGCGGCGAGACGGTGGCGCTGGTGCCCACACGCTACGCCGGCTCGCACGACAGCGCGGACGGCCTGATCTGCCTGGCGCGCAAGACCGAGTGGACGCCCATCGGCGAGGAACGCTATGCCGGCCTCGGCCAGCGTGTGCTGGTCAGCGATGCCGGCGAACACGACCTGATGACGGTGCGGCGCATCGAGTTCGACGACGCGCCGAGCAACGGCGAGGCCGCGTAGTGGCCGGCTTGGCGTCCCACGAGCGGCTGCAACCGTCCTTGCTCGACCGGCTGACGGACGACCAGCCTTCGGCGGCCAAGGAGACGTTGGAGGCGCGCGTGCTCAGCCGCCAGCAACTGCGCGCCGCGGTGCTGCGCGACCTCACCTGGCTGTTCAACACCACCTGCGGCGAGCCCGACCCGACCTCCACCGACACCGCCGCGGTGGCGATGTGGCGCGCCGCGCCGCATGCACGCCGCTCGGTGTTGAACTTCGGCATCCCGGCGCTGTCGGGCAGCACCATCTCCAGCCTCGACTTCGCCGTGCTCGAGCAGGCGGTGCACGAGGCCATCGTGCATTTCGAGCCGCGCATCGATGCCTCGACGCTGGTCGTCGAGGTCAACCGTGAGGCCGGCTTCAACCTCGCGCACAACAGCCTGCGCCTCATCATCCGCGGCCAGATGTGGAACCAGCCGGTGCCGCTCGAGCTGCTGCTCAGCGCCGACGTCGACGTCGAGACCGGCATGGCCTCGGTGCGCGACATGCGCGGCTGAACCTGTATTTCGATCCATGGACCCGCGGCTGCTTCGCTACTACAACCAGGAACTGCGCTACCTGCGCGAGATGGGGGCGGAGTTCGCCCGCGAGTTCCCGAAGATCGCCGGCCGCCTGGGGCTGGAAGGCATGGAGGTCGCCGATCCGTATGTGGAGCGGCTGATCGAAGGCAGCGCCTTCCTCGCGGCACGCGTGCAGCTGAAGCAGGACGCCGAGTACCCGCAGCTCGCGCAGCGGCTGCTCGACATGGTCTGCCCCAATCTCAGCGCGCCCGTGCCGTCGATGCTGGTGGCGCGGCTCGAACCCGCGAACGACCCCAACCTCATCAGCGGCCTGCCGATCCGCCGCGGCGCGACCCTGCTGGGCCCGGAGTCCACCATCAGCAGCACACGCTGCGAGTTCCGCACGGCGCAGGACGTGGTGCTCACGCCGCTCACCGTCGCGTCGGCCGAGTACTTCCTCAATGCCGCCGACCTCGCGCTCGCCAGCCTCGCGCTGCCCGAGCGGCCGAAAAGCGGCGTGCGCCTGCGCCTCGAGCTGCCCGAGGGCATGAGCTTCTCGCAGCTGAAGCTCGATGCGCTGCGCTTCTACATCGGCGGCCTGCCGGATGTGGCGCTGCGGCTGCACGAGCTGCTGGTGGGCGGCTGCATCGGCGTGCTCACCGGCACACCCGGCCGCGGGCAGGAGGCCACGCGCCGGCTGCTGCCGGGCGCGAACGTCAAACCCGTGGGCTACGGCGACGACGAGGCGATGCTGCCGGTCACGCTGCGCGGTCTGTCGGGCACGCGGCTGATGCAGGAGTACTTCGCCTTCCCGCAGCGCTTCCTGTTCGTCGATGTCGACGGCCTGGCCGACGCGTTCGCACGCTGCAGCGGCCACAGCTTCGAGCTGGTGCTGCTGTTCGACCGCTACGCCGCGCCGCTGGAAGGTGCGGTCGCGCCCGACAACTTCATGCTGCATTGCGTGCCGGCGATCAACCTGTTCGAGCGCCGTGCCGACCGGCTGAACGTCACCGACGGCAGCACCACCTTCCACATCGTCCCGGAGCGCGGCGCGCCGCTGGACTATGAGGTGTTCGACGTGCTGTCGGTCACCGGCTTCGTCGACGACCGCGACGAGCAGGAGTTCGTGCCGCTGTTCGCCGTGCCGCAGATGGAGCCGCGCGACGACAGCGGCTTCTACACCATGCTGCGCGAGCCGCGTGTGGTGTCCGACCGCGCGCGGCGCGAAGGTCCGCGCTCGGGCTACGTCGGCACCGAGGCGTTTCTCTCGCTGGTCGACCCGCGTGAGGCGCCTTATGCGGACGAACTGCGCCAGCTCGCGGTGCGTGTGCGCTGTACCAACCGCGACCTGCCGATGTTCATGCCCGTCGGGCAAAGCCATGGCGAGCTCACGCTGACCGCCAGTGCGCCCGTCAAGGGCATCGCGGTGGTCGCCGGCCCGTCGCGTCCGCAAAGCGCGATGCGCGAAGGCCCGCTCGCCTGGCGGCTGCTGGGCCTGCTGTCGCTCAACTACGTGTCGCTGCTCGACGAAGACCCGGAACGTGGCGCCACCACCTTGCGCGAGCTGTTAAGCCTGTTCGCCCACGGCGCCGAGCCGGGGCTCAAGCGCCAGATCGACGGCCTGCGCGCGGTGTCGGTCAAGCCAGTGGTGCGCCGTCATCCGGCGCCCGGACCGATTGCCTTCGGGCGCGGGCTGGAGATCCGCGTGACGGTGGACGACCTGTCCTTCGAGGGCGGCAGCGCGGTGCTGCTCGGCTCGGTGCTGCACCAGTACTTCTCGCGCCATGTGTCGATGAACGGTTTTGTGCAGACGGTGCTCGCCTCCATGACCCGCGGCGATGTCATGCGCTGGGCGCCGCGCGCCGGCGCGAGGTCGCTGCTGTGAACGCTCCCGTCCGCCGCAACCTCGACCCGGTGGGCGAGCCGCGCGACAGCGGCCCCGGCGGCGCCGAGGTGATCGAGCGCATCGCCCGCCGCCCCGCCGCCCACGACCTGTTCCAGGCCATGCGCCGCATCGAGGCGGCGCACCCGGAACTGCCGCGCCTGGGTGATGCGCTGCGCCCCGGCGACGAGCCGCTGCGCTTTGCGCAGGAGCCTTCGCTGATCTTCGCGCCGGCGGCGATCGCCGAGGTCGAGCAGACACCGTCGGGCTATGCGCGGCTGGTGCAGCGGGTGTTCGGCTTCTTCGGCCCCAACGGGCCGCTGCCCATCCATCTCACCGAATACGCCCGAGAGCGCCAGTTCTACAACGGCGACCTCACCTTCATGCGCTTCGCCAACATGCTGGCGCATCGTTTCGGGCTGCTGTTCTACCGCGCCTGGGCACGCGCCCAGCCGACGGTGTCGCTGGACCGGCCGGCGGACGCGCCCATCGTGCGCCAGGTCGGCGCGCTGTTCGGCATGGCCGAGCCCGCGGCGCGCGGGCGCGATGCGCTGGGCGACTTTCCCAAGCTCTTCTTCGCCGGGCGGCTGGCGCGTTCGGTGCGCGACGCAGACGGCCTGCAGGCCTGGATCGCGCTGCAGTTCGGCGTGCCGGTGGTGGTGGAGCAGTTCTGCGGCCACTGGATGATGCTGGACGACGCCGAACGCAGCCGCCTGCGCCGCGATGGCCAGGCCGCGCTCGGCCGCGGCGCGGTGCTGGGCCGCGCGGTGTGGGACGTGCAGCACAAGTTCCGCATCGTCATCGGGCCGCTTGCCTGGCAGCGCTTCGATGCGCTGCTGCCCGGCGGCGAGGCGCTGGACCGGCTGCAGGCGCTGGTGCGCCAGTACGTCGGCTTCGAATTCAACTGGGACCTGCGGCTCATCTTGAAGCGCGAAGACGTGCCCGCCTGGCGGCTCGGCTCGACGCTCGGGCATGGCCGCGCCGTCGGGCGGCTGGGCCGAACCGCCTGGATGAACATGGCCGGCGGCCGCGCACGCAGCGAGGACGCCGGCGATCTGGTGATGAACGTGGAAAGCATCCGCTCGAACGCCGTGCTGCGCGCGGCCGACCGGCTGCATTGACAGCAAGCGACAACGGAGGAATCGAGATGAGCGAAATCAGTCGGGTGGCCCTGTTCGGCAAGCTCAATCCGCTGG
>JBIQKU010000175.1:0-6681 GCA_044506225.1 Rubrivivax sp.
GCACGACGCCGGGGTAGAAGTCCAGTCGTTCGAGCAGCAGGGCGCTCAGCTCGCGGTCGATCATCCTTGCATTCTGGCTGTCATGCTGCCAATATTCAAGGAAATTCACGCCGCCCCATGAACCTGCTCGCCTCCCTGCGTTACCTCGCCGCGCTCAGCGAGCACAAGCACTTCGGCCGTGCGGCCGCGGCCTGCCACATCACGCAGCCGGCGCTGTCGAATGCCTTGCGGGCGCTGGAGGCGGACTTCGGCGTGGTCATCGTGCGCCGGGGTCGCGCCTTCGCGGGCCTGACGCCGGAGGGCGAGACCGTGCTGGCCAGCGCGCGCCGCATGCTGCACGAGCACGAACTGCTGCAGCAGGCGCTGAAAAGCGAGGCGGGCAGGCCGCGCGGGCACCTGCGCATGGCCGCCGTGCCCACCGCCATCCCGCTGCTCACGCGCTTCGCCGCGCGGCTGCAGGCACGGCACCCGGGCATCGTGCCTACGGTGCTCTCGATGAGTTCGGTGGAACTGGAAACGGGCCTGGACACGCTGGCGCTCGACCTCGCGCTGGGCTACATCGAGCGCAAGGGCCGGCCGGCGGCGGGCGGTGCCACCCGCCGCAACGCCTGGCCGCAGACCGTGGAGCACTACTTCCTGCTGCGCCGGCGCGAGGAGGCTCCGCCGGCTTCCAGGCGCGCCGCCAGGGCTGCCGCCCCGGCGAAGGCGGGGGTGGGGAAGAAGTCCGCCGACCCCCAGGACCTGCACATCGGCGCGTCCATCGGCTGGGCCGAGGCCGCGCGCCTGCCCCTGTGCCTGCTCACCCCGGAGATGCACAACCGGGCGATCATCGACCGCGCCTTCGCCGATGCCGGGGCCGAGGTCGCGCCCGCCATCGAGACCAACTCCGTCCTCGCCCTGGCGCTCAGCGTGCTGAACGGCAGGGTCTGCGCCGTGCTGCCCGGCGCCATGGTCGACACGGTGCGCGGGCAGGGCGAGCTGGAGGCGCTGCCGCTGGTGGCGCCCGAGGTGCGCACGCCCATCGGCTTCATGGCGCCCGCGGCCGTCAAGCCCTCGCGGGCGCTGGAGGCGGCGCTGGCGATGCTGCAGGAGCCGACATGGAAGGCGGAGGTCGGCGGCCACAGCGGGGCCCTGCACAAGAAGCGTTGACCCGCGGTGATTTCCGGATTGAATCCCTTCATACACCGATCCAATTTGCCCCCGGCGCCCCGCCTGCCTAGACTTTGACATTCCCGCTCCGCGGGCGCCGCGCCCTGCGCGGCTTCGTTGTCCAGGTCCCAGGCACATGACACACCCAGACCTTCCCCCGGCCCGCAAGGAGACATTGCTGGCCACGCCCGACGAACTGCGCGACCGCCTGCGGCAACTGGGCAAATCCTCCCTGCCCGCCGATGACCCGCGCCGCGCGGCGGTGCAGGAGATCGTGGCGGCACATGCCGGGCAGCCGGGGGCGCTGCTGCCCATCCTGCACGGCGTGCAGGACGCGCTGGGCTTCATTCCGCCCGTGCTGGTGGGCGACATCGCCGGGGCGCTGAACCTCTCGCGCGCCGAGGTGCACGGGGTCGTGAGCTTCTACCACCACTTCCGCAGCAGCCCGGCCGGGCGCCACGTGCTGGAGGTGTGCCGCGCCGAGTCCTGCCGGTCGATGGGTTCCGAGGCGCTGTGGGCGCATGCCTGCGACAGCCTGGGCCTGCCTGCCGAGGGCGGCACCACGCCCGACGGCGCGGTCACGCTGCAGCCGGTCTACTGCCTCGGGTTGTGCGCGCAGTCGCCCAGCATCGCGCTGGACGGGCAGCCGCGCGCGCGCATGAGCGCGGCGCGGCTCGATGCGCTGGTGGCGCGCAGCGTGGTGGACGAGGTGGCGGCATGAGCGGTGCGCCCGTCAGGGTCTACGTGCCCCGCGACAGCGCCGCACTGGCGGTGGGCGCCGACGAGGTGGCCGACGCGCTCGCGCGCTACTGCGCCGAGCGCGGCCAGGCCGTCGAGATCGTGCGCAACGGCTCGCGCGGCCTGCTGTGGCTGGAGCCGCTGGTGGAGGTGGCCACGCCCGCCGGCCGCGTGGCCTACGGCCCCGTGGCGCCGGAAGACGTGCCGGCCCTGCTCGATGCCGGCCTGCTGGCGGGCGGTGCGCACCCGCTGCGCCACGGCCCGACCGACGAGATGCCCTGGCTGAAGTCGCAGGAGCGCCTGACCTTCGCGCGCGTGGGCATCACCGATCCGCTCTCGCTGGCCGACTACGAGGCGCACGGCGGCTGGGCCGGCCTGCGGCGCGCGCTGGGCATGCCGGGCGAGGCCGTCGTGGCCGAGGTGCTCGACTCCGGCCTGCGCGGCCGCGGCGGTGCGGCGTTCCCGGCGGGCATCAAGTGGAAGACGGTGGCCGCCGCGCCGGCGGCGCAGAAGTACGTGGTCTGCAACGCCGACGAGGGCGATTCGGGCACCTTTTCCGACCGCATGGTGATGGAGGGCGACCCCTTCATGCTGGTCGAGGGCATGGCCATCGCGGGCCTGGCGGTGGGTGCCACGCGCGGCTACGTCTACGTGCGATCCGAATACCCGCATGCGGTGGCCGTGCTGCGCGAGGCCATCGCGCGCGCCGAGGGTGCGGGCTTCCTCGGCGCCGACGTGCTGGGCAGCGGCCGCGCCTTCCGCATGGAGGTGCGCAAGGCCGCCGGCGCCTACGTGTGCGGCGAAGAGACGGCCATGCTCGAAAGCATCGAGGGCAAACGCGGCCTGGTGCGCGCCAAGCCGCCGCTGCCGGCCATCCAGGGCCTGTTCGGCCAGCCCACGGTGATCCAGAACGTGATCAGCCTGGCGACGGTGCCCATCATCCTGGCCCGGGGCGCGGCCTTCTACAAGGACTTCGGCATGGGCCGCTCGCGCGGCACCCTGCCCGTCCAGCTGGCCGGCAACGTGAAGCAGGGTGGGCTGGTCGAGAAGGCCTTCGGCATCACGCTGCGCCAGCTGATGTTCGACTACGGCGGCGGCACGGCCTCGGGCCGGCCGCTCAAGGCCGTGCAGGTGGGCGGCCCGCTGGGCGCCTACGTGCCCGAATCGCAGTGGGACCTGCCGCTGGACTACGAGGCCTTCGCCGCCGTCGGCGCGGTGGTGGGCCACGGCGGCATCGTGATGCACGACGACACGGCCGACCTGGCCGGGCTCGCGCGCTACGCGATGGCGTTCTGCGCCATCGAGTCCTGCGGCAAGTGCACGCCCTGCCGCATCGGCTCCACGCGCGGCGTGGAGGTGATCGACCGCATCGCCGCGAGCACCGGCGAGGCGCGCGAGCAGCAGGTGGAACTGCTGCGCGACCTGTGCGACACCATGCTGCACGGCTCGCTGTGCGCCATGGGCGGCATGACGCCGTACCCGGTGCTCTCCGCACTGGACCACTATCCCGAAGACTTCGGCCTGCAGCCCGCGGCCGCCGGCGCCTGAAAAACTGGAGGCCCACGATGACCTCATCCGCCCAAGAGATGGACTACGGAACCCCCGCGCGCGCCACGGCCCGCGAAGTGACGCTGGAGATCGACGGCCGCAGCGTGACCGTGGCCGCCGGCGAATCGGTGATGCGTGCCGCCATCGAGGCCGGCGTGCAAGTGCCCAAGCTCTGCGCCACCGACAGCCTGGAGCCCTTCGGCTCCTGCCGCCTGTGCCTGGTGGAGATCGAGGGGCGCAAGGGCTACCCGGCCTCGTGCACCACGCCGGTCGAGCCCGGCATGAAGGTGCGCACCCATTCGCCCAGGCTGCACCAGCTGCGCAAGGGCGTGATGGAGCTGTACATCTCCGACCACCCGCTCGACTGCCTGACCTGCGGCGCCAACGGCAACTGCGAGCTGCAGGACATGGCCGGCGCCACCGGCCTGCGCAACGTGCGCTACGGCTTCGACGGGGCGAACCACCTGCAGGACGCCAAGGACGAGTCCAACCCCTACTTCACCTACGACCCGAGCAAGTGCATCGTCTGCAGCCGCTGCGTGCGCGCCTGCGAGGAGACGCAGGGCACCTTCGCGCTGACCATCGACGGCCGCGGCTTCGACTCGCGCGTGGCGGCGGGGCAGAACGAGGACTTCATGGACAGCGAGTGCGTCAGCTGCGGCGCCTGCGTGCAGGCCTGCCCCACCGCCACGCTGCAGGAGAAGTCGCTGATCGAGCTGGGCCAGCCCTCGCACAGCGTCGTCACCACCTGCGCCTACTGCGGCGTGGGCTGCGGCTTCAAGGCCGAGATGAAGGGCAGCGAGGTGGTGCGCATGGTGCCGTGGAAGGACGGCAAGGCCAACGACGGCCACTCCTGCGTCAAGGGCCGCTTCGCCTGGGGCTACGCCACGCACCCGGACCGCATCACCAGGCCCATGATCCGCGCGAAGATCACCGACCCGTGGCGCGAGGTGAGCTGGGAAGAGGCGATCGGCCACGCGGCCTCTGAGTTCCGCCGCATCCAGGCCAAGTACGGGCGCGACGCCGTGGGCGGCATCACCTCCTCGCGCTGCACCAACGAGGAGACCTACCTCGTGCAGAAGCTCATCCGCGCGGCCTTCGGCAACAACAACGTCGACACCTGCGCGCGCGTGTGCCATTCGCCCACCGGCTACGGCCTGGGGCAGACGCTGGGCACCTCGGCCGGCACGCAGACCTTCAAGTCGGTGGAGGAGTCCGACGTCATCATGGTGATCGGCGCCAACCCCGGCGCCGCGCACCCGGTCTTCGCCTCGCGCATGAAGAAGCGGCTGCGCGAGGGCGCGAAGCTGATCGTGATCGACCCGCGCCAGATCGACCTGGTGAAGTCGCCGCACATCCGCGCCGACTTCCACCTGCAACTGCGCCCGGGCACCAACGTGGCCGTGATCACCGCCATGGCGCACGTGGTGGTGACCGAGGGCCTGCTGGCCGACGCCTACATCGCCGAACGCTGCGAGGATGCCTCCTTCCAGGCCTGGAAGGCCTTCGTCGCGCGGCCCGAGAACTCGCCCGAGGCGACCGAGCGCGTCAGCGGCGTGCCCGCCGAGCTGCTGCGCGGCGCCGCGCGCCTGTACGCCACCGGCAGCGCCGACGGGCGGCGCGGCGAGCGGCCCGTCAACGCCGCCATCTACTACGGCCTGGGCGTGACCGAGCATGCGCAGGGCTCGACCATGGTCATGGGCATCGCCAACCTGGCGATGGCCACGGGCAACGTCGGGCGCGAGGGCGTGGGCGTGAACCCGCTGCGCGGCCAGAACAACGTGCAGGGCAGCTGCGACATGGGCTCCTTCCCGCACGAGCTGCCGGGCTACCGCCACATCGGCGACGCCGCCGTGCGCGGCCGGTTCGAGGCTGCCTGGGGCGTGGCGCTGCAGGCCGAGCCGGGCCTGCGCATTCCCAACATGTTCGAGGCCGCGCTGGACGGCAGCTTCATGGGCCTGTACTGCGAGGGCGAGGACATCGTGCAGTCCGACCCCGACACGCAGCACGTGGCGGCGGCGCTCTCGGCCATGGAGTGCATCGTGGTGCAGGACATCTTCCTGAACGAGACGGCCAAGTACGCGCACGTCTTCCTGCCCGGCTCCTCCTTCCTGGAGAAGGACGGCACCTTCACCAACGCCGAGCGCCGCATCTCGCGCGTGCGGCAGGTGATGGCGCCGCTGGGCGGGTATGCCGACTGGGAGGTGACGCAGCTGCTGTCCAACGCGCTGGGCTACCCCATGAACTACCGCCATCCGAGCGAGATCATGGATGAGATCGCTGCGCTCACGCCCACCTTCGCCGGCGTGAGCTACGAGAAGATCGACCGCCTGGGCAGCGTGCAGTGGCCCTGCAACGAGGGCACCGACGAGGGCGGCACCGCGACCATGCACATCGGCGGCTTCGTGCGCGGCAAGGGCCGCTTCTTCGTCACGCAGTACGTGGAGAGCGACGAGAAGGTCACGCCGCGCTACCCGCTGCTGCTGACCACCGGGCGCATCCTCTCGCAGTACAACGTGGGTGCCCAGACGCGGCGCACGCCCAACAACCGGTGGCACAGCGAGGACCGGCTGGAGATCCACCCCGTCGACGCCGAGGACCGCGGCATCGTCCACGACCAGTGGGTGGCCGTGCGCAGCCGCGCCGGCGAGACCGTGCTGCGCGCCACGATCACCGAACGCATCCAGCCGGGCGTGGTCTACACCACCTTCCACTTCCCCGAGTCGGGCGCCAACGTCATCACCACCGACAGCTCCGACTGGGCCACCAACTGCCCCGAGTACAAGGTGACGGCCGTGCAGGTGATGCCGGTGAGCCAGCCCTCGCGCTGGCAGCAGGAGTTCCAGCGCTTCCACGCCGAGCAGCTCGGCCTGCTGAACGCCGCCCGCGCGCCGCAGGAAGCGGCGGCGGTCATGGGCAAGTGACGACGATGGATGCCGGCAACCTGGTCCGCATGGCCAACCGCATCGGCGACTTCTTCGAGTCGCAGCCCGACCGCGCCGCGGCGCTGGCCGACATCGCCGACCACTTGCGCAAGTTCTGGGAGCCGCGCATGCGGCGCGAATTCCTGGCGCTGCTGGAAGGCGGCGCGGCCGGCGAGCTCAAGCCGATCGTGCGCGAGGCGGTGCTGGCGCATCGCGCCGAGCTGATGCCGGACTGAATGCGGTCCGGTCCGGCCGGCGCCTCGGCCCTCAGTCGTCGACGCCGATCATCACGCTGGAGGCCTTGATCACGCCATAGGCCTTC
>JBIQKU010000176.1:0-6675 GCA_044506225.1 Rubrivivax sp.
AGCGCGGCGTCACGCTGCTCGGTCTGCTGTTCTGGGCCGTCGCCATCGGGTTCGTGGCCTATGTGGCGCTCAAGACCTTTCCCACCGTAAACGAGTACCTGACGATCCGCAAGGCCGTGCAGGCGATCGCCGCCGAAGGGCTGTCCACGGTGCCCGAGATCCGCGCGGCCTTCGACCGCCGTCGCGACATCGAATACTCCATCCAGTCGATCTCCGGCAAGGACCTCGAGATCACCAAGGAGAACGAGCAGGTGGTGATCCGCTTTGCCTACGATGCCGAAGTGGAACTGTTCGAGCCGGTATACCTTCTGATCAAGTACAACGGCAGCTCCAAGGCGCGTGAATGATGGCTTCTCCCCCACGCGCTCCGGGCGCCCTCGCGAGGGATCGGCTGTCGCAGCATTGACATGATTTCTCTGGACACGCTGCAGCAACGCATCGGCCACCGTTTCGCCGACGGCGCCTTGCTGAATCGTGCGCTCAGCCACCGCAGCGTCGGTGCCGACCACAACGAGCGGCTCGAATTCCTGGGCGACGCGGTGCTGAGCCTGGCGATCTCGAGCCTGCTGTTCGAGCGCTTCGCAGGCTCCGACGAAGGCGACCTCACCCGGGTGCGCGCCCACCTGGTGCGCGAGGACAGCCTGCACAAGGTCGCGCTGGTGCTGGGCCTGCCGGACGTGGTGCGCCTGTCCGAAGGCGAGGCCCGCGGCGGCGGTGCGCAGCGCCCGTCCATCCTGGCCGATGCACTGGAGGCGGTGCTCGGCGCCACCTACCTCGACGGCGGCTTCGACGCCGCGCGCACGGTGGTCGAGCGCCTGTTCGGCGAGGTCATCGCCACCACCGACCTCGCCAGCTGGGCCAAGGACGCCAAGACCGAACTGCAGGAATGGCTGCAGGCCCGGCGCCTGCCGGTCCCCAGCTACCGCATCACCGGCACGCGTGGCCAGGCGCATGCGCAGACCTTCGAGGTCGAATGTGCCGTGCCGGCGCTCAGCCTCGTGCAGGCGGGCGAAGGCCGCTCGCGCCGCCATGCCGAGCAGGAAGCGGCGCGCCGCATGCTCGACGTGCTCAAGGCGACCGACCAACCCGGCAGCCCGCTGCGCTCCTGAGCGCCGCGGCGAAACCCTTCGTGAACGCACAACAAGCATCGCCCCAGGGCGAATCCGCCGAGCCGCTGCCACGCTGCGGCCTGGTGGCCATCGTGGGACGGCCCAACGTCGGCAAATCCACGCTGCTCAACGCGCTCGTCGGCCAGAAGGTGAGCATCACCTCCGACAAAGCGCAGACCACGCGGCACCGGATCACCGGCATCCGCAGCGAGGGCGATACGCAGTTCGTCTTCGTCGACACCCCGGGCTTTCAGACCAAGCACGGCGCGGCGCTCAACCGCACGCTCAACCGCACGGTGACCGGCGTGCTGGGCGATGTGGACGTGGTGCTGTTCGTCGTCGAGGCCGGGCGCTTCGGCCTGGACGACGCCAAGGTGCTGGCGCTCATGCCGCCGGGCAAGCCGGTCTTCCTCATCGCCAACAAGCTCGATGCGGTGCACCGCCGCGCCGAACTCGCGCCCTGGCTCAAGGGCATGCAGGAGCGGCACGCCTTCGCCGAGTTCGTGCCGCTGTCGGCCAAGCGCGCGGCCGATGTGCAGCGGCTGCTGGGCATCGTGCGCCCCTACCTGCCCGAGCAGCCCTGGTTCTACGACGAAGACGCGTTGACGGACCGCAGCGAGCGCTTTCTCGCGAGCGAGATCATCCGCGAGAAGCTGTTTCGCCTCACCGGCGACGAACTGCCCTACACCTCCACCGTCGTCATCGACAAGTTCGAGGAAGAGGGCCGGCTGCGGCGCATCGCCGCGAGCATCGTGGTCGAGCGCGATGCGCACAAGGGCATGGTGATCGGCAGCGGCGGCGAACGGCTCAAGCGCATCGGCAGCGAGGCGCGCAGCGAGCTCGAGAAGCTGATGGACGCCAAGGTCTTCCTCGAACTGTGGGTCAAGGTGCGCTCGGGCTGGGCCGACGACGACGAGCACCTGCGCACCTACGGCTACGAGTAGGGCGGCGTGGCCACCCGCGCAGCCGCCAGGCCGGCTCGCACCGCCGGCAGCTTCAGCGCCTTCGTGCTGCATCGCTACGACTGGAGCGAATCCAGCCTCATCCTCGACCTCTTCACCCGCGAGCAGGGCCGCCTTGCCGTGGCCGCCAAGGGCGCCAAGCGGCCGACCTCGCAGCTGCGTGCCGTGCTGTTGCCGTTCCAGCGCATCCAGGTGTCGCTCGGTCGCGTGCCGAGAGCCGATGCGGGCGGCGGCGAATCTGCCAGCGACATCCACAACCTGCGCGCGGCCGAGTGGGGCGGTGGCGCGGCCATGCTTACCGGCGCTGCGCTGTTCAGCGGCTTCTACCTGAACGAACTGCTGATGAAGCTGCTGGCGCGTCAGGACGCCCACCCACGGCTGTTCGACGCCTACGCCCAGACCCTGCCGCACCTGCCTGCGGCTGACGAGGCCACGGTGCAGGCCGCCTTGCGCGCCTTCGAACTGACCCTGCTGCGCGAGACCGGTCTGCTGCCCGACCTCAGCCTGGTGACGCTCACACGCGCGGAGGTGGGCGTCGACGCGAGCTACACCCTGCTGCCTGAAGCCGGCGTGGCCGTGCCGCGCGGAGCGGCCGACACGGCGATGCGCGGGCAGGTGCTGGTCGCCCTCGAAGCGGCCCTGGAACACGGCAGCATGGACGCCTTGCGCGCCACGTGCCGCGCGGCGCTGCCCGAGCTGCGCAGCGTGCTGCGCGGCCTGCTTCACTATCATCTCGGCTCCCCGGTGCTGCGCACCCGGCAGGTGATGCTGGATGTCCAGGCGCTCGAACGCATCGCCCCACCATGAACCCCCTCGTCAGTTCCGGCCTCGAGGCCGCGCGCGGCGCCACCGCGCTGTCGGTCAACGTCAACCTGGTGGCGCAGATCCGCAACCGGCGCGACAACGGCATCCCGAGCGTCACGGACCTCGCCGCCATCGCGCTGCGCGCCGGCGCCCACGGCATCACCGTGCACCCGCGGCCCGACGAGCGCCACATCCGCGCCGCGGACGTGCACGAGCTGGCTGCCTTGTTGAAGCAATGGCCGCAGGCCGGCTTCAACATCGAGGGCAATCCGCTGCACAACCTGATGCCCTTCGTGCGCGCCGTGCGCCCGCAGCAATGCACCTTCGTGCCGGACGAGCAGGGCCAGGCCACGTCCGACCACGGCTGGCGCCTGCCGCAGGATGCCGAGCGGCTTGCGCCGCTGATCGCCGAGGCGAAGTCGCTGGGCGTGCGGGTGAGCCTCTTCATGGATCCGCAGCCCGAGGCCATGCAGGCCGCCGCGGCGCTCGGCGCCGACCGGGTCGAGCTCTACACCGAGACCTATGCGCGCGCCCACGGCACGCCACGCCAGGCCGAGGTGCTGGCCGGCTTCTCCGCGGCCGGGCAGGCGGCGCAGCGTGCGGGGCTTGGCGTGAACGCCGGCCACGACCTCAACCGCGCGAACCTCACCGACTTCCTCGTCGCCGTGCCGGGCGTGGCCGAGGTGTCCATCGGCCATGCGCTGATCTCCGACGCGCTCGAGCTGGGCCTGGCCGAGACGGTGGCCGACTACCTGCGCTGCATCGAGCGCGCGCACGCGCCGACGCGATGATCTACGGCATCGGCACCGACATCTGCGACATCCGCCGCATCGCCAGCACGCTGGAGCGGCGCGGCGAACGCTTCGTGCAGCGGGTGCTCGGGCCGCACGAGCTCACGGTCTTCCATGCGCGTCGCCAGCGGGTGGAGGCGCGTGGCATCAGCTACCTGGCCACACGCTTCTCCGCCAAGGAGGCGTTCTCGAAGGCCATCGGCCTGGGCATGCGCATGCCCATGAGCTGGCGCGACTGCGAAGTGGTCAAGGCGGCGAGCGGCAAGCCGGAGATCCGGCTGCACGGCGCCCTGGCCACCTGGTTCGACGCGCGCGGGCTGCGCGCGCATGTGAGCGTCACCGACGAGACCGACTACGCCGCCGCCTTCGTCGTGGTGGAAACGAAAGACTGACCATGCCCGCTACGCCCGCCGCTTCGCCCGTGGTGCTCGACATCGCCGGCCTGGCGCTGAACGCCGACGACCGCCGCCGCCTGCAGCATCCCCTGACCGGCGGGCTCATCTTCTTCGCGCGCAACTGGCAGGACAGGCGTCAGCTCACCGAGCTGGTGGCCGAGATCAAGAGCATCCGTCCCGACCTGCTGGTGTGCGTGGACCACGAGGGCGGGCGCGTGCAGCGCTTTCGCACCGACGGCTTCACGCACCTGCCGCCGATGCGCGCCCTGGGCGATCTGTGGATGAAGGACGCGCTCGCCGCCACCGACGCGGCCACCGCGGCCGGGTATGTGCTGGGCGCCGAGTTGCGCGCCTGCGGCGTGGACCTGAGCTTCACGCCGGTGCTCGACCTTGACCATGGCGCGTCCAGCGTCATCGGCGACCGCGCCTTCCACCGCGATGCGCGTGTGGCGACGATGCTGGCCAAGAGCTTGATGCACGGGCTGTTGCTTGCCGGCATGCACAACTGTGGCAAGCACTTCCCCGGCCACGGCTTCGTCGAGGCCGACAGCCATGTGGCGGTGCCCGTGGACAAGCGCTCACTCAAGGCCATCCTGGCCGACGACGCGAAGCCATACGAATGGCTGTCGACCAGCCTGTCCAGCGTGATGCCGGCGCACGTGATCTACCCCAAGGTGGACGCGCAGCCGGCGGGTTTTTCGGCGCGCTGGCTGAAGGACATCCTGCGGCTGCAACTCGGCTTCAATGGCCTGATCTTCAGCGACGACCTGAGCATGGAAGGCGCCAAGGTGGCCGGCACGGCGGTGGACGGTGCGGTCGCCGCGCTCGGCGCCGGCTGCGACATGGTGCTGCTGTGCAACCAGTCGCTGGACGGCGGTGCGGCGGTCGACGAACTGCTCGACGGGCTGGAGGCCGCGGCGGCACAAGGCCGCTGGCAGCCCGATCCCGACGCCGAGCGGCGCCGCCTCGCGCTGCTGCCGCAGACGCCGCCGCTCGCCTGGGACGAACTGATGCACACGCCGGCCTATCAGCACGCGCTCGAACGCCTGCCCTGAGCGTTTGAACCCGGCGCGCCACGCCGCATGAAAAAAACCCGCCGGGCGCAGGCCGCGGCGGGTTTCTTCTTGCAGGCCCGAGGGTGAATCAGGCGGCGTTGCTCTTCTCGTTCTCGAAGGGCAACTGGACCTGCGACAGGTCGCGGCGGGTCTCGACCAGCACCAGCGGGCCCTCGTCGATGACGACCACCGGCTTCGGCTCGCGCGGCACACGCACCGGCTTGGGTTCGCGGGCCATGGCTTCCTGTGCCTCGCGCACCTTGTCGGCGTCGGAGGCCACCCACTCCAGGCCGGCGGCTTGCGCGATGGCCTGCAGGTCGTCGGTTGCGAGCTCGAACGCCGGCACGGTGGCCGGTGCGGCGACCGGCGCCGCGGCGATGGCGACCTGCGGCTGCGGCGCCGGGGCGGCAGGCTGTACCGGCTCGGTGGTGTCGACAGCGGCGGGCGTCAGCGATTCGGCCGGCACGCGCGTGCCAAGCGCCACCGTCTCCTCGGCAGGCATGGTCGCGGCCAGGTCGGCGTCCGCCGCCTGCGGCTCGGCGCCGTCGGTGGCCACCAGCGCCTGCGCTGTCAGCACCTCGCTCTCGGCGGTGGGCGCGTCGCTGCGCGCGGCTTCATCCTCGCGGCGCTCACGCCCGCGGCCACCGCGGCTGCGGCGGCGGCGACCGCCTTCGCGCTCGCCCGACTCCGGCCGTGCGGCCTCGTCGCCGTTGTCGGCAGCGACCATGTCGGCCACCGGTTCATCCGCCACAGGGGCGACGACCAGCCCTTCGGCCGATTCGTCCGCCTCGACCAGCGCGGCGTCGTTCGTCTCCGGCTGGCGCGACTCGTCGCGCTCACGGCCGCCACGGCCGCGGCGGCGACGGCGGCTGCCTTCGCGCGCTTCGCCCGCGGGCGTCTCGCCCGGCACGGTGTCGACGAAGGCGGTGGCCGGTGCGGCCTCGGCCGTCACCTCGTCGACCGACGGCTCCGGGCGGCGGGTTTCGCGGTCGCTGCGCGGGCCGCGGCGGTTCTCGCCGCGCTCGCTGCGTTCGGCACGTTCGCCACGCGCAGCGCGCTCCTCGCCGGCGGGCTTGGCCACCTCGCCGTTGGTCTCGCGTTCGCCGCGACGACCGCGTCCGTCACGGTTGCCGCGTCCGCCGCGCTCACCGCGGTCGCCACGCTCGCCGTCGCCACGGCGCCCGCCGCGGCCGTTGCGACCGCCACGGCCTTCACCACGGGCTCCGTTGGGCGCGGGGCTGGCGGCAGCCGGTTCGGCCACCGGCGCGGGCGCGACCGGCTGCTGCGGCTCGCCGCTGAACAGCGACTTGAGCCAGCCGAAGAAACCGCCGCTGGCCGGCACGGGCGGGGCCACGGCCGGCGCCGGCTGCACCGCCGGTGCGGCCGGTTCGGGCTTGGGCGCGGCCACCGGCGCAGGCGTCTCCGGCAGGATGCCCTTGATCACCGGCTCCTGCTTGTCCTTGCCCTTCTCGCGGCGGGTGAAGCCGACTTCCTCTTCCTGCTGGTCGACCATGGTGTAGCTCGCCTGCAGGTTCTCCAGGCGCGGGTCGTCGTGGCGC
>JBIQKU010000177.1:0-6673 GCA_044506225.1 Rubrivivax sp.
TCGACGGGCAGGAGAACCCGCTGTCGATCTTCACCGCCGCCAAGCTGCACAACGTCGGCCAGAAGCACCTGACGCTGTGGGGCTACGTCGCCGACCCGCTGATCTTCGTCGTCAACAAGCAGGTGTGGGAAAGCTGGACGCCCGCCGACCGCGAGATCGTGCGCCAGGCGGCGCTGGACGCCGGCAAGCAGCAGCTGGCGCTCGCACGCAAGGGCATCTCCAAGGAAGACGCTTCGCTGCTCAAGGAAATCGAGGGCAACGGCGTGACCGTGACCCAGCTCTCCGACAGCGAGCGTGATGCCTTCGTCAAGGCCACGCGCCCGGTCTACGACAAGTGGAAGAAGCAGATCGGCGACTCGCTCGTCAGCCAGGCTGAAAAGGCGGTACAGGCGCGCGGCAAGTAAGCCGGCGCTGGCCGCGCCCCGCCGAGGGGCAAGGGCAGGGGTTGTGTCGAAAGGCACAACCCTTGCGTCGTTTGGACCGTCGGGCTGCCCTGGGCGGCGCGCATTCGATGTGATGGCCGACTTTGTGCACAGACACCGCGGCAGCCCGCAGGTCATACTGCGAAGCGTCCAGATGTAACGCAAAGTTTCAGTCGCTGGCCAACCGGTGCTCATGTCGACGTCCACCACCTCGTACACGCCCGCGCTCGGGGGCACTGCCTGGCCGCTGCGGCGGCTGGTGCGGCATTTCGCCCTGGCCGCGCTCGCGGCGGTCATCGCGGTGGTGCTGGTGCTGTCCTGGGCCTACAACCGCGTCGCGCGCGACGACCTGGTGGCCCAGGGCGCCCAAGCCAATGTCGCGATCGGGCACACCGCGCTCAACGTGATCGAGCGGGCGCTCGGCGGCTCGCTGTCGGAACTGGGCTGGCTGCAGATGCCGGTAGCCGAACTGCCGCATTCGGCTCATGCCGACACCGCCGACGAGGCGCTGCACCGCGCGCTGCGCAACACCAGCATCGTCAAGTTCAAGCTCTACAACGCCGAGGGTGTGACGGTGTACTCCACCGAGCGCCGCCAGATCGGCGAGGCCAAGGGCCACGAGCCCGCGCTGCGCAAGGCGCTGGCCGGCAAGCCGGCGACGGTGCTCAGCTACCGCGACCGCTTCAGCGCCATGGAGGGCGAGGTCTTCGACCGCGACCTGCTCGCCACCTACACCCCCTTGCGCGGCGCCAGCGGCGCGGTCTACGGCGTGGTCGAGGTGTACGACGACCTCACGCCGCTGCTGGCCAAGCTGCACCACAACGAACTGCGCCTGCTGGCGCTGGTCGCCGGCGTGTCGGCCGTGCTGTATGCGGTGCTGTTGTGGCTGGTGGTGCGCGGTGCCGGAGTGATCGCGCGCCAACGCGAGCACATCGAGGCCATCCACGGGCACCTCGCGCGGGCGAAGCAGGCGGCAGAGCAGGCCTCGCGGGCCAAGAGCGCCTTCCTCGCCAACATGAGCCACGAGATCCGCACGCCCATGAACGGCGTGCTGGGCATGGCCGAACTGCTGGAACACACGCCGCTGGATGCTCAGCAGCGCAAGTTCGCAAGCACCATCCGCGGCTCGGCGCGTGCGCTCATGGGGCTGCTCAACGACATCCTCGATCTCTCCAAGATCGACGCCGGCCGCCTGCGCCTGGACCCGCAGCCCTTCGACCTGCGCGAGGTGCTGCAGGAATGCGTGGACCTGATGGCGCCGCGCGCCTCGCAGAAAGGCGTGCGCCTGGCGGCCGAATTCGACATTCCGCCCGGCGCGCGGGTGGCGGTGGTCGGCGACGCCTTGCGGCTGCAGCAGGTGGTCAACAACCTGCTCGGCAATGCGGTGAAGTTCACCGCGCAGGGCGAGGTCAACCTGAGCCTGCGCCGGGCGCCCGATGCGCCGTCCGGCACCTGGCGGATCTGCGTGCGGGACACCGGCATGGGCATCGACGCCGACACCCTGCCGCGCCTGTTCGAGCCCTTCGCCCAGGCGGACGCCGAGACGGCCCGGCGCCACGGCGGCACGGGGCTGGGCCTGGCGATCTCGCGGGAACTGGTGCACGCCATGGGCGGCGAGATCGATGTGCAGAGCACGCCGGGGCAGGGCGCCACCTTCTGCGTCACCGTGGCCTTCCCGGCGGCCACCACCGTGCCACCGCGCCGGGGCCAGTCGCCGCCGCCACCCAGCCGCCCCCTGCTGGCCGCACGCACCGTGCTGGTGGCCGAGGACAACCCGGTGAACCAGGTGTACGTGCAGGCGCAGCTCGAGGCCTTGGGCCACACGGTGCATCTGGCCGCCAACGGCGAGGAGGCGCTCGCCCTGCTCGAGCGCACGCCGGTCGACCTTGTGCTGATGGACTGCCACATGCCGGTGCTCGACGGCTATGCCGCCACCCGCGCGCTGCGCGAACGCGAGCGCGCCGACCCGTCGCGGCGGCGCGTGCCGGTGATGGCACTGACCGCCAGCGCCATGGCCGAGGACCAGCAGCGCTGCGTCGCCGCAGGCATGGACGGCTTTCTCTCCAAGCCCTTCACGCGCGACGAGCTGGTGCATGCCCTGGCCCGCGCGCCGGGCATGGCGGCCGCTGCCGCGGTGGAGCAGGAACAGGCCTGAGCGGTCTGGCAGGACGCTGACGCCCGGCGCATGACCTGCCGCCGGGGCGGTCTTCGGCGGCCGGCTTCCCCTTGGCCACGCCCGCAACGCACACTCGGGCCCAAGCCGCTTCACCGAGCCGGCGACCCGCGAGGCTTCTGCGATGCGACCCTGCCTGCGTGCACGCGCCTTCTGCCGACCGCTGACCCGGCGCCTGACCCGGGCCTGGGCGCTGCTGCTGTGCCTGCTGCCGCTGTGGACCGCGGCGGCCCCGGCGCCGGTGAGCGTGCTGCGGGTACAGGACGCCATCGGCCCGGCCAGCACCGACTACATCGTGCGCGGACTGGCCAAGGCGCAGCAGGCCGGCGCGCCGCTGGTGGTGCTGGCGCTCGACACGCCGGGCGGGCTGGACAGCGCGATGCGCGACATCATCCAGGCCATCCTCGCCTCGCCGGTGCCGGTCGCCACCTATGTGACGCCTGAAGGCGCACGCGCCGCGAGCGCCGGTACCTACATCCTCTACGCCAGCCACATCGCCGCCATGGCGCCGGCCACGACGCTGGGCGCGGCCACGCCGGTGGCCGTGGGCATGCCGGGCAGCGAGCCGCCCGCGCGGCCCGGTTCGGCGCCGCAGGGCGACCAGGCGCCGGGCGATGCGATGAGCGCCAAGCGCGTGAACGATGCCGCGGCCTTCATTCGCGGCCTGGCCCAGCAGCGTGGGCGCAATGCCGACTGGGCCGAGCAGGCGGTGCGCGAGGCGGTGAGCCTCACCGCCGGCGAGGCCCTCGCGCAGCGGGTGATCGACGTGGTCGCGGCCGACGTGCCGGACCTGCTGGCGCAGGTGGACGGCCGCACGGTGCGCACGGCCGTGGGCGAGGTGCGCCTGGCCACGCGCGGGGCGGCGCACGAACTGCACGCGCCCGGCTGGCGGCACCGGCTGCTGTCGGTGATCGCCAACCCCAGCTTCGCCCTGCTGCTCATGACCATCGGTATCTACGGCCTGATGTTCGAGTTCGCCTCGCCCGGCTTCGGTGTGGCCGGCGTGGTCGGCGCCATCTGCCTGCTGCTCGCGCTGTTCGCGCTGCAGCTGCTGCCGATCAACTACGCGGGCCTGGCGCTGGTGCTGGTGGGCATCGCGCTGCTGGCGGCGGAGGTGATTTCGCCCACCTTCGGCGTGCTCGGCGTGGGCGGCTTCGTCGCCTTCGTGGCCGGCGGCGTGCTGCTGATCGACAGCGAGATGCCGGGCTACGGCGTGCCGCTGCCGCTGGTGCTCGCGCTGGCCGCGGCCTCGGCGCTTGTCACCGTGGTGGGCGGCGGCATGGCGCTGCGCGCGCGGCGCCAGCCGGTGCAAGGCGGCATGGACGACTGGGTGGGCGCGCACGGCGAGGTCATCGCGGTCGAACCCGCGCAGGCCTGGGCGATGGTGCGCGGCGAACGCTGGCAGGTGAGGGCGCAGGAGCCGCTGGCCGTGGGCCAGCGGGTGCGTGTGACGGCGGTGCGCGGCCTGCTGCTGGAGGTTGCGCCCGACAAGGATTCTTCCTCCGACGAAAGGCAGCCATGATCTTCAACCTGAACTTCGGCGCCGGTGTGCTGGTGCTCATCGTGCTGGCGCTGCTCTTCATGTCGCTGCGCGTGCTGCGCGAGTACGAGCGCGGCGTGGTGTTCCAGCTCGGGCGCTTCTGGCGAGTCAAGGGGCCGGGCCTGGTGATCGTCGTGCCGGGCCTGCAGCAGATGGTGCGGGTGGACCTGCGCGTCGTGACGCTCGACGTGCCGCCGCAGGACGTGATCTCGCGCGACAACGTCTCGGTCAAGGTGAACGCGGTGATCTTCTTCCGCGTGGTCGACCCGAAGAGCGCCATCATCGCCGTCGAGCGCTACCTCGACGCGACCAGCCAGCTCGCGCAGACGACGCTGCGTGTGGTGCTCGGCAAACACGAGCTCGACGACATGCTGGCCGAACGCGAGCGCTTGAACATGGACGTGCAGCGCATCCTCGACGAGCAGACCGACGCATGGGGCATCAAGGTGGCGAATGTCGAGATCAAGCACATCGACATCGACGAATCCATGGTGCGCGCCATCGCCCGCCAGGCCGAGGCCGAACGCGAACGCCGCGCCAAGGTCATCCATGCCGAAGGCGAGAAGCAGGCGGCCGCATCCCTGCTCGAGGCGGCGCAGATGCTGTCGCGCCAGCCCGAGGCCATGCAGCTGCGCTACCTGCAGACCATGACCCAGGTCGCCGGCGACCGTGCCTCGACGGTGGTGCTGCCGCTGCCGCTGGATCTGCTGGGTGCGCTGCTCGGGCGCGATGGCCGTCCGGTGCGCGATCCGTCGGCTGCGCCGCCGCCGGTGTGACGTCCGGCTAGCGCCGGCCCGCGAGGTTCGCGAGCAGGCCGCGCGCGCCGGCCTCGCACAGCGCGAGCACGTTGTCGAAGCCGCGGGCATCGCCGTAGTACGGGTCGGGCACGGCCTCGCCGCGCCGATCGGCGGCGAAGTCCAGGAACAGGCGCAGCTTGTGCGACTGATCGGGTGGGCAGAGCTCGCGCAGTTCCTCGAGGTTGGCGTGGTCCATCGCGAGTGCCAGGTCAGCACGCTGCACGTCGGCGGCGGTGATCTGCCGCGAGCGCGTGCGCACCGCGGTGTAGCCGGCGCGCCGCAGCGCCGCATCGGCACGCGGGTCGATGCGCACGCCCGGCCAGGCGACGCGCACGCCGGCCGACTCGACCTTCAGCGCGCGCGCAAGGCCTTGGTCGGCCGCCATCTGCTGCAGCACCGACGCCGCCATCGGCGAGCGGCAGACGTTGGCCATGCAGACCACGAGCACCTTTGTCATCGGCGGCAATTCTAGGAAGCGCCCGCGCGCGGGCCGGCGGAATGCGCCGCCGTAGGCGGTAAATCGTCACGCCGACGCGGCCCACTCCCCCCGACCCGTGGATGGGTGGCGAAGGGGGCCGCCGCTATGATCCCGAACGCTTTTGGCGCCGCCTGATCGATGCGGCGCCGTTTCAATTTCCCACCCACACGAAGAACTTGCGACGCATGAAGATCCTCGTCACCGGCGCCGCGGGCTTCATCGGCATGACGGCATCGCTGCGGCTGCTGGACCGCGGCGATGAAGTCGTCGGCCTGGACAACCTCAACGACTACTACGACGTGCAGCTCAAGCGCGACCGGCTCGCGCGGCTGCAGGGCCATCCGGCCTTCCGCTTCGTGCAGCTCGACGTGGCCGACCGCGCCGGCATGGAGCGCCTGTTCGCCGCCGAGAAGTTCGACCGCGTCATCCACCTGGCCGCGCAGGCCGGTGTGCGTTATTCGCTGCAGAACCCGCATGCCTATGTCGACAGCAACATCGTCGGCTTCGTCAACATCCTCGAAGGCTGCCGCCACAACAAGGTGCAGCACCTGGTCTATGCGTCGAGCTCGAGCGTGTACGGCGGCAACACCCGCATGCCGTTCTCCGAGCACGACAGCGTCGACCATCCGGTGAGCCTGTACGCCGCGACCAAGAAGGCCAACGAGCTGATGGCGCACACCTACAGCCATCTCTACGGCCTGCCGACCACCGGCCTGCGCTTCTTCACGGTCTACGGCCCCTGGGGCCGGCCCGACATGGCGCTGTTCCTGTTCACCAAGGCCATGCTGGAAGGCCGGCCGATCGAGGTGTTCAACGAAGGGCGCATGCAGCGCGACTTCACCTACATCGACGACATCGTCGAGGGCGTCTTGCGCGTGCTGGACCACACCGCCGAGCCGGCCGCTGACTTCGATGCAGCCGACCCCGACCCGGCACGCTCCTGGGCGCCGTTTCGCGTGTTCAACATCGGCAACCAGGGGCCGGTGGAACTGATGGCCTTCGTCGAGGCGATCGAGAAGGAGCTCGGCATCACGGCGCAGAAGAACCTGCGCCCCATGCAGCCGGGCGATGTGCCCGCCACCCACGCGGACGTGAGCGCGCTCACGCAATGGACCGACTTCAAGCCGGCCACCTCCGTGCCGACCGGGGTGTCGCGCTTCGTGAAGTGGTACCGCGAGTACTACAAGGTCTGAGCATGCGCCGCTGTGTCTACCTCGTCGCCGGCGCGCGCCCCAACTTCATGAAGATCGCGCCCATCGTTCG
>JBIQKU010000178.1:0-6671 GCA_044506225.1 Rubrivivax sp.
TTCACCGGGTCGAGGCTGGTCTCGGCCACGGGGAAGGAATAGCGCAGCACCTTCTTCGGTGCCTGTGCGCTGGCCGTGCCGGCGACAAGCAGGGCCGCGAGCAGCAGCGCAAACCATCGGGCCGGTGCGAACACGCTCATGGGCAATCACTTCCTCGCTTCATCGTCGATGTCCACGTACTGCCACCACTGGTTGCCGAAGAGCGGCCGCCGATAGCCGACCAGCCGCGGCTGCCACAGGTCGGTCAGCACCCGGTGCACATGGTATTTGTAGGGCAGCCAGGCGGCGGCGATGCGCACCGCCTCGCGCAGCAGCGCGGCCCGCTCGGGCCCGTCGGGCAGGGCCTGCATGCGGCGGTACAGGTCGTCGAAACCGTCGTGTTCGAAGCGCGCGAGGTTCTGCCCGCCGGCGGCCGGGCCGTACAGCATCTGCAAGGCGTCCTGCACATCCGGCGTGTCGGAGGTGGAGCCCACCTGCCACAGCATGAGCTGGCCGGCGCGCGCGGCCTTCAGGTTCTCGGGCCATTGGGCCGTGCGCACGCGCAGGCGGATGCCCACCGCCTGCATGCAGCGTGTCCAGAGTTCGTCGAACTGGCGGCCGGTGGCGTCGGGCGTGCTCGGGTACTCGAGCACGAGCGGCGAGCCGTCGGGCATCTCGCGCCAGCCGTCGCCGTCGCGGTCCACATAGCCGTAGAGGTCCAGCAGCGCCTGGGCGCGTGCGGGGTCGTAGTCGCTGGTCTCGGTCTTGAGCGTCGGGTCGTAGCCCCAGGTGCCCGGCGCCACCATCGACTGCGCAGGCACCGCCTGCCCGCGTCGGATGAGCCGGATCTCGCGGCCCACGTCCAGCGCCAGCGAGACCGCGCGGCGCAGCGCCACCTTCTCGGCCGACATGCCGCCGACCGTCGCATCCTGCATGTTGAAGTAGGTGATGGTGCGGTCGGGCGAGAGCATGCGCGCCATGCCGATGCCGCGCCTGGCGAGGTTGGGCGCGAGTTCGCCATTGGGCACGGCGGTGTCGATGAATTCCAGCGGCGCGGGCCAGGCGAAATCGAACTCGCCGTTGAGGAAGGCGAGCCAGCGCGGCTGCGCTTCCTCGACGATGCTGATCTCCACCCGGTCCACCATGGGCAGGCGCCGGCCTTCAAAGCGTGCGAGCAGCGCCTGGCCTTCGGCATCGTCCGCGGCGGGGCGGCCGCCGTAGTGCATGACGCGGAATCCCGGGTTGCGCACCAGCGCCATGAATGAACTGCGCCGCCACTGCGCGAGCCGGAACGGCCCCGTGCCCACCGGATGCTCGCCGAAGCGCTCGCCGTAATGCGCCACCACCTCGCGCGCCACCGCGACGAAGCTGTTGCTGGCCAGCGCATACAGAAAGCGCGGGCGCGGCGTGGCCAGGCGGAACTGCAGCGTGTAGCGGTCGAGCGCCCGCACGCCCTCGACCTCGCGGTCGTAGTCGAAAGGCCGGCCGGTCTTGAGCGCCTGCTGGCGCAGCTCGTCCAGGCCGAGCGCGCCTTCTTCCTGCAGGGTGCTGTAGGCGGGGCTCACGGTCGCCGGGTCGAAGAAGCGCTTCCAGGCGTAGACATAGTCCTGCGCCACCAGCTCGCGCCGCCGGCCGCCGAAGGCCGGGTCGTCGGCGAAGAAGATGCCGGGCGTGAGGCGGATGGTCCAGCGGCGGAAGTCGTCGGCGACCTCGGGCATGGCGGCCGCGGTGTTGGGCACCACCTCCACCGGCCGCGCCAGGTAGTCATAGCGGTACAGCGAATCGAAGATGTGGGCGACGATCACCGCGGAGTACAGGTCGCTCACGCGCGCCGGGTCGAAGGTCGTCTCGGCCACGGGGAAGGCATAGCGCAGCACCTTGGTCGGCGGCGCACCCGGGGCCGGCCGTGCGCCGTCGGCCGCGCGCGTCGCGCCCGCCACGGCCGGGCTGGACAGCAGCAGGGCGAGCACACGTTGCAGAAGAAGTCGTCGGTCCGGCACGGCGGGCCCAGTCTATGGCCTGGCGCTTCCCGGGCGGAACGGGGCGACCGTCAGCGCCGCGGGGAGGCATTGCGTAGCATCGTCGCCCGCCCATGTCTTCGACCGCCGCCGACGCCTTCGACGCCCTGCGCACGCGGCTGCTCGCCCACCTCGAGCAGGATGCGCCCGCCGGCTTCGCCTGCCTGCGGGCGCTGCGGCGCCACAGCGTGTCCGCGGTCCACATCGACGCACCCCTGCTGGCCCTGCCCTTGAGCGGCCGCAAGACGGTGCGGCCCAGCAGCGCGCCCGCCCTGCACATCGTGCCCGGCGAGCTGATGGTGGTCGGCGCGCCCTGCACCCTCGATGTGGAGAACGTGCCGGACGCGGGCAGCGGCCGCTACCTCACCGTCGCGATCACGCTGTGCGACGCCGTGCTCGACGCCGCACGCCTGTTGCGCAAGGACGCCGCCCCGGCGGCGCGCGCGGTGCAGCCCGTGGTCGCCCGTGCGCCGCTCGGCGGCCTGGCGCCGGTGCTGCTGCGCTGGTGCATGGCCATGGAGCGCGGGGACGAGATCCGCGCGCGCCTGGCGCTCACCGAGGTGGTGCTGCAACTGGTCGACCAGGGCCATGCGGCGCTGCTCGCGCCACCCGCGCCCACGCTTGCCGCCCGCATCCGGGCCATGGTGGCCGAGGCACCGGCGCGCGCCTGGAGCTCGGCGGACATCGAGGCGCGCGTCGGCATGAGCGGCGCCACGCTGCGGCGGCGCCTGGCCGAGGAGCACACCGGGCTGCGCGCCGTGATCAGCGAAGCGCGGCTCGCCGCCGGCATGCAGCTGCTCTACACCACCGCGCTGCCGGTGAAGACCGTGGCGCAGCGGGTGGGCTATGCCTCGGCATCGAGCTTCGGCAAACGTTTTGCCGAGCGCTATGGGCTGGAACCGTCGCGCATCGGCAATCAGGCGGCGGCTGGGCCGGTGCGGCCGCGTGTCTCGCCGCGCATTGAGGCCGAAGCGGCCTGAGGCTGAGTGTTTCGCGCGCGAGATTGAGCGCTTCGCGCAGCGTGGCGCCTTTAGGCTCATGACATCGCGCTGCGCCGGTGCCGTCACGGCAGCGCAGCACCTTGTTCATCGAGGAGAGACCTTCATGCATCCCTGCATCCGCTCGATCGCCGCCGCACTCGCCTTCGCCACGCTGCCGACGCTTGCCGCACCGCCGCAGTTCGATGCGCAGGCGCCGGGCTACTTCCGCCAGTCGTTGGGCGAGATCCAGGTGACCGCGCTGTACGACGGCGTCATCGATCTCTCACCGGCCTTGCTCAAAGGCATGGACCCGCAGGACGTGCGCGAGCGGCTTGCCCGCATGTTCATCGGCGGCCCGCGCGGTGTGCAGACCGCGGTCAACGCCTACCTGGTGCACACCGGCCGGCAGCTGCTGCTGATCGACGCCGGCGCCGGCCAGTGCTTCGGCCCGGGCCTCGGGCAGATGACGGCCAACCTGAAGGCGGCCGGCTACACCGCGGCGGATGTGGACGCGGTGCTCATCACGCACCTGCATCCCGACCATTTGTGCGGCCTGCTCGACGACCAGGGCCGCAGCGCCTTTCCCAACGCCACCGTCTGGGCCGCGGCCAAGGACGCTGAGTTCTGGCTGAACCCGCAGACCGCGGCCGCGGCGCCCCAGGAGATGCAGCCCTTCTTCGCCATGGCGCGCAAGGCGGCGGCGCCTTACCAGGCCGCGGGGCGGCTGCGCAGCTTCGAGACGGGCGATGCCATCGTGCCCGGCGTGCAGGCCGTGCCCACGCCCGGGCACACGCCGGGCCACACCTCCTTCCTCGTCGGCGGCGGCTCGCACGCGCTGCTGGTGTGGGGCGACATCGTGCATTCGCATGCGGTGCAGTTCGCGCATCCCGAGGTGTCCATCGAGTTCGATGTCGACCAGAAAGCCGCCATCGACAGCCGCCGCGACGTGCTGGCGCGTGCGGCCCGCGAAGCCTGGTGGGTGGGCGGGGCGCATCTGCCGTTTCCCGGCATCGGCCATGTGCGTGCGGAAGACGCCGGCTACACCTGGGTGCCGGTGGAATACGGGCCGGTGAAGCCGGCGCCCTGAGGCGGCCGCGCGGCGGGCGATGAGAATGCCCGCCTTCCGTCTTGCGCCGCGCCCATGACTCCCGACGACGATGCCTCTTCCGACATCCTGCTCACGGCCGAAGGCCTCGGCTTTGCCCATGCGGCCGGGCCGGTGTTCGCCGGCCTGGCGTTCAGCATCCGCCCCGGCCTGAGCCTGGTGCGCGGCGGCGAGGGCCGCGGCAAGACCACGCTGCTGCGGCTGATGTCCGGGGTGGTCGCGCCGACCGAAGGACGCATCGCGCGGCGCGTGGACAGCGTCTGGTTCGAGGACCTGGCCGACCCGGCGCATGACGCCCAGGTCGCGCAGGACTGGCTGGCCGCGCGCCGCACACGCTTTCCCGCGTGGCGCGACGAACTCGCGGCCGCGCTCGTCGACGCGCTCGGCCTGGCGCCGCACATCGCCAAGCCGCTGTACATGCTGTCCACCGGCAGCCGCCGCAAGGTCGGCCTGGCCGGCGCGGCCGCCAGCGGTGCAGCGCTCACCCTGGTCGACATGCCGTTCGCCGCGCTCGACGGCAACTCGCGCTGCGTGGTGTGCGAACTGCTCGCCGACGCGGCCGACGGCAAGCGCGCCTGGGTGGTGGCCGACCATGAGCTCGCCCCCTGCCTGGCCGACGTGGCGCTCGCCGCCACCATCGATCTGGGCGACTGAGCCCACGCCACTCGCGCTGCGTGTGCGAGGGGCGCACGCCTGTCGTCCTTCCGGATGACAGTGCGCACGAGAGCGATGCCTACAGTGAACCGAAGGTCGCACCGACGGCCTCCATCGCTTCACAGGAGACATCGATGACTTCACTGTTCGTGCTGCGGCCGCGCTGGCTGCCTCTGGTCTGCACCGCCGCGGTACTCGCCGCCTGCGGCGGCGGTGACGACGACCCGGTCGACACGCGCACGGCGCAGCAGCGCTGCGAGGCGCTCAACGGCAGCGGCCTCGCCAACACCACGCTGACCACCACCTACAAGGCCGAGGGCGAGGCCACCGCCGGCATGGGGCCGAACGCGGTGCCGCTGCCGGCGCATTGCGTGGTCGACGCGTCCACCGATCCGCGCGTGGGCGTGGACGGCAACAACTACGCCATCGGCTATCGCCTGACCCTGCCGGACGACTGGAACGGTCGCTTCCTCTTCATGGGTGGCGGCGGCAACGACGGCAGCATCGGCGCGGCCACCGGCACCAACGTCGGCCCGCTCGGCGAGATGAAGCCGGCGCTCACGCAGGGCTATGCGGTGGTCAACACCGACGGCGGGCACACGGGCGGCTCGGCCGAGTCCTTCGGCACCGACCCGCAGGCGCGCATCGACCATGCCTACAACGCCTTCGACAAGACCGCGGTCAACGCCAAGGCGCTGATCGCCGAGCGCTACGGCCGCGGGCCGGACCACTCCTACTTCATCGGCTGCTCGGGCGGCGGGCGCCAAGGGATGATGTTCACGCAGCGCTTCCCGAGCTACTTCGACGGCGTGATCGCCCATGCGCCGGCGATGCGCGTGTCCAGCGGCGCGACCGTGGCGGCGATGTGGAACAACCAGGTGCTCACGGCCATCGCGCCCGACGAAGGCGCCGGCCCGGTGCTCAGCAAGGCCTACAGCAACAGCGACCTCGCGCTGGTCTCCAAGGGCATCCTCGACCAGTGCGATGCGCTGGACGGCGTGGCCGACGGCATGGTCAACCATTTCGAGGCCTGCAACTTCGACCCGGCCGTGCTGCAGTGCACCGGCGCCAAGGACGACACCTGCCTGAGCGCGGCGCAGGTCGACGGCCTGAACAAGCTGTTCGACGGCCCGCGCAACGCCGCGGGCGACAAGCTGTACGCCGGCCAGGTGATGGACCCGGCGATCGACCAGCCCGGCTGGCGCGCCTGGACGCTGGGCAGCTCGACCACCGCCGCGCCGAACTCGGCCTACAACACGCTGATGGCCGATGCGCTGCGCTGGGAGTTCTTCACCCCGCCGGATCCGGACTTCAAGGCCCTCGACTTCGACATCGAGACCGACCCGGCGCGCATGGCCGCGTTCTCGGCCATCTACGACGCCTACCGCGACGACCGCCTGGTCGACTTCAAGGCCCACGGCGGCAAGCTGATGCTGGTGCATGGTCTGGCCGACCCGATCTTCAGCGCGCACGACACGGTGGACTACTACCAGCGCCTGGCCGCGAACAACGGCGGCATCGCGAGCACCCAGGAGTTCGCCCGCCTGTTCGCCGTGCCGGGTGAGAACCACTGCGCCGGCGGCCGGGCCACGGACCAGTTCGACGCGCTGTCGGCCATGGTCGAATGGGTGGAAGAGGGCAAGGCGCCGGAGCGCATCCTCGCCGGTGCCTCCGCGACGAACCCGCACTTCCCCAACCGCACGCGCCCGCTGTGCCCGTACCCGTCGTTCGCCAAGTACGTGGGCGGCGACGTCGAAAGCGCGGAAAGCTTCGTCTGCGCGGAAAGCTGAGCCACCGCCGCTAGACTGCGACGGCCGCAGCGATGCGGCCGTTTTTCATTCCACCCGGGAGTGCGCAGCACGATGGCGGCCTACCTCATCCGACGCCTGTGGCAGATGGTGCCGACGCTGTTCGGCGTCGTGCTGCTGGTGTTCC
>JBIQKU010000179.1:0-6611 GCA_044506225.1 Rubrivivax sp.
CATGGTGCAGGACGCGGTGAACCGCTGGTGGTGGCCGAGCGTGATGATGTTCGGGCCACCCGACGACCAGTCGCCCAACAGCGCGCAGTCCATGCGCTGGGGCATCAAGCGTGTCTCCAACGACGAGCTGCGCCAGCGCTTCGTCGACGCCACCGTGCCGCAGGCCGAAGTGCTGGGCGTGACCCTGCCCGACCCGGACCTGAAGTGGAACGAGGCGCGTGGCCACTACGACTTCGGCGCCATCGACTGGGATGAGTTCTGGCGTGTCATCGCCGGTGACGGCCCCTGCAACCACGAGCGCCTGAGCGCCCGCGTCAAGGCCTGGGAAGAGGGTGCCTGGGTGCGCGACGCGGCGCTGGCCCATGCCCGCAAACAATCGATGAAGGAGGCCGCCTGAGGCAGCCATGAGCAATCAAGACAAGACCGAGCGCAACGAATGGCCCCTGTGGGAAGTGTTCGTGCGCAGCAAGGCCGGCCTGGACCACAAGCACTGCGGCAGCCTGCATGCGGCCGACGCCAAGATGGCCGTGCAACTCGCGCGTGACGTCTACACCCGGCGCCAGGAAGGCACGAGCGTGTGGGTGGTGCGCGCCGATCAGATCGTCGCCAGCGACCCGGGCGACAAGGACATGTACTTCGACCCGATGGAAGACAAGGTGTACCGCCACCCGAGCTTCTATGTCCTGCCGCAAGCCGTGGACCACATGTGATGAGCACGCCGTCCATCCAGATCGTTCGCGACCCCTCGGTGCAGTACGTGCTGCGCCTGGCGGACCTGTGCCTCATCCTCGGCCAGCGGCTGGGTGAGTGGTGCGGCCATGCACCGGTGCTCGAGGAAGATATCGCACTGGCCAACATGTCGCTGGACCTCATCGGCCAGTCGCGCGCGCTGCTCACCCGCGCCGGCGAACTCAATGCCGCGGCCGGCGGTGAGGCGCTGGACGAAGACCAGCTCGCCTTCCTGCGCGAGGAACGCGACTACCTCAATCCGACGCTCGCCGAACTGCCGCGCGGTGATTTCGCCTTCACGGTGCTGCGCAACGTGATGGCGGCGACCTTCCTGCGGCTGATGTGGGAGCGCCTGGCCACGTCCACCGACACCGAGCTCGCCGCCATCGCCGGCAAGGCGGTGAAGGAGGCGCGCTACCACCAGGAACATGCCGCCGACTGGGTGCTGCGCCTGGCCGACGGCACGGACGAATCCCGCCGGCGCATCGAGGCGGCGCTGCCCGTGCTGTGGCGCCATGCGCCCGAGCTGTTCGACGCCGATGCGGTGGACGAGCAGGCCGCCGCCGCCGGCATCGGGCCGCGCTGGTCGGAGCTGGAGGCCGACTGGCAGGCCGAGATGGCCGCGCTCTTCGCCGAATGCGGGCTCAGCGCGCCGCCGGCGTCTGCCTTCCGCAGCACCGGCAAGCGCGGTGTGCACAGCGAGCACATGGGCTACATCCTGGCGGAGATGCAGCATCTGCAGCGTGCCTATCCCGGAGGTGTGTGGTGAACACCGGCATGCCGGCCTGGCCCGAAGGCGAGCGGGACGAGCTGTGCCACGGTGCCGACGGCTTTCTCGTGCGCCCGCGCGCCACGGTGGGTGAGGGGGCGACGGCCGGCTCGCGCATCGAGCGCGCCTGGGAGGTGCTGCACACCGTGCTGGACCCGGAAGTGCCGGCCGTGTCGCTGTGCGACCTCGGCATCGTGCGTGCGGTGCGTCCCGTGGGCGACGCCGGGCTCGAGGTGGTTCTGACGCCCACCTACTCCGGCTGCCCCGCCACGGAACAGATCGAACAGGACGTGGTCTCGGCCCTGAACGCCGCCGGTTTCGATCCCGTCACCGTCAGCCTGCAGCGCTCACCCGCCTGGACCACCGACTGGATCAGCGAAGAAGGCCGCCGCAAGCTGCGCGAATACGGCATCGCCCCGCCCGGGCCCGTGGCGCCGGGCGCGGCAGTGCCCATCCGTCTGGTGCGCCGCAATGCGGCGACCGTCGCCTGCCCGCACTGCGCGAGCATGGACACCGAACGCCTGTCCGCCTTCGGCGCGACGGCCTGCAAGGCGCTGTACCGCTGCCGCGCCTGCCGCGAACCCTTCGAGCACTTCAAGCCCCTATGAGCCTCGGCCTGCACTTTCATCCGCTGCGCGTGCGTGCGCTGCAGCGCGACACCGACGATGCCGTCATCGTCTCCTTCGACACGCCCGCGGAACTGGCCGACACCTTCCGCTTCGACCACGGCCAGTACCTGACCTTGCGTTGCGAGGTCGACGGCCAGGACCTGCGCCGCTCCTACTCCATTTGTGCGGGCGTCGATGACGGCGAACTGCGCGTGGGCGTGCGCCGGGTGCCTGGCGGCGCGTTCTCCAGCTGGGTGCATGAACGGCTGCAGCCGGGCGACCTGCTGCAGGTGATCCCGCCGCAGGGGCACTTCACCTTGCCGCTGGATCCGCAGGCCAGGCGCCATTACGTCGGCATCGCCGGCGGCAGCGGCATCACGCCCATCCTGTCGATCATGAAGACGGTGCTCGCGCGCGAGCCGGGCAGCCGCTTCACGCTGATCTACGGCAACCGCAGCCAGCAGTCCACGATGTTCAAGGAGGAACTCGAGGACCTGAAGAACCGCTACATGACGCGGCTGTCGCTGCACCATGTGTTCTCGCGCGAGCACACCGATTCACCGCTGTACAGCGGCCGGCTGGACCGCGCCAAGGTGGGCGAGTTCCTGCGCACGCTGGTGCCGGCGCACAGCATCGACCATGTGTTCATCTGCGGCCCGCACGGTGCCAACGACGAGGCCGAGGCCGCGCTGCTGGAAGCGGGCGTGGCGCCCGAGCGCATCCACATCGAGCGCTTCGGCGTTCCCGACGCCGCACGGGCGCAGGCCGCGGTGCACGAGGCGCGCCCGGGCGACGCCGAAGTGGCGCGCCTGACCATCATCCGCGACGGGCTCACCCGCGAGGTCGAATTCCGCAAGAGCGATCCGAGCGTGCTCGATGCCGCCGCGGCGGCCGGCCTGGACGTGCCGTTCTCCTGCAAGTCGGGCGTGTGCTGCACCTGCCGCGCGAAGGTGCTGGAAGGCGAGGTGCGCATGGACCGCAACTTCGCGCTCACGCCGGCCGAGGTCGAGGCCGGCTTCGTGCTGACCTGCCAGTCGCATCCGCTCACCGAGCGGGTGGTCATCTCCTACGACGAGCGCTGAAGCTGCATGGCCCGCCCACGCTCTGCCGGCTACGACGACCAGCGCGAGATGATCCTCGCGCGGGCGGCGGAGCTGTTCGCACAGCGCGGCTATGCGTCCACGTCGATGAACAACGTGGCCGAAGCCTGTGGCGTGTCCAAGCCGACGCTCTATCACTACTACCGCGACAAGTACGACCTGCTGGTCACCATCACCGAAGACCACGTGACGCGGCTGGCCGAACTCGTGCGAGAGGTGGAGGACGAGCGCCTTGCGCCCGAGGCGCGGCTGCGCCGGCTCATCGTGCGCTTCGTGGCGGAGTACGCCGGCGCGCAGAACGCCCACCGGGTGCTCACCGAGGACGTGCGCTTTCTCGAGCCGGATGACCAGGCACGCGTGCTCGGCCACGAGCGCGAGGTGGTAGCGGGCTTTGCGCGCGCCATCGGCGAGCTGCGCCCGGCGATGGCCACCGCGCAGCTCACCAAGCCGCTCACCATGCTGCTGTTCGGCATGATCAACTGGATGTTCACCTGGCTCAAGCGCGACGGTGAGCTCGACTACGAGGCGATGGCTCCCATCGTCGCCGACCTGTTCTTCGGGGGCGTGCACCAGGTGAACGCCTCCGCTACGAAAACGCCCGGTTCCAGGGCGGTACCTCCAGGCGCTAACGTTGCGCCTTCACTTTCTCACGACGGAGACACGCGATGAAGATCAGGAATCTCTTGCTGCTGGTCAGCGCAGCCTTTGCAAGCACCGCAGCGCTTGCCGACATCAATGTGGGCGTCACGGTGTCGGCCACCGGCCCGGCCGCATCGCTGGGCATTCCCGAGAAGAACACCATCGAGCTGATGCCCCACACCATCGCCGGGCAGAAGGTCAACTACATCGTGCTCGACGACGGTTCGGACACCACCAAGGCCGTGGCCAACACGCGCAAGCTCATCACCGAGGACAAGGTCGACGTGGTGATCGGCTCCACCGTGTCGCCCAACTCGCTGGCCATGATCGACGTGGTCGCCGAAGCCAAGGTGCCGATGATCTCGATCGCCGCTTCCTCGCGCATCGTCGAGCCGGTGGACGACAAGCGCCGCTGGGTCTTCAAGACGCCGCAGAACGACATCATGATGTCGCTGGCCATCGCCGAGCACATGGCGGCCAACGGCGTGAAGACGGTGGGCTTCGTCGGCTTTGCCGACGCCTACGGTGAAGGCTGGTTCGAGCAGTTCAGCAAGGCCGCCGAGCTGCGCAACCTGCAGATCGTGGCGAGCGAGCGCTATGCACGCACCGACACCTCGGTGATGGCGCAGGCGCTGAAGCTGATGGGCGCCAAGCCGGATGCCGTGCTGATCGCCGGCTCGGGCACGCCCGCCGCGCTGCCGCAGAAGACGCTCAAGGAGCGCGGCTACACGGGCAAGATCTACCAGACCCACGGCGTGGCCAACGCCGACTTCCTGCGCATCGGCGGTAAGGATGTGGAAGGCACCTTCCTGCCCGCCGGTCCGGTGCTTGTGGCCGATCAGTTGCCCGACAGCAACCCGGTGAAGAAGTCGGCCACGGCGTACGTGACGGCCTACGAGAAGAAGTTCGGCAAGGACACGGTCTCCACCTTCGGCGCCCATGCCTGGGACACCGGCCTGCTGCTGGCTGCCGCCGTGCCCGAGGCGCTGAAGAAGGCCAAGCCCGGCACCGCCGAGTTCCGCGCCGCGCTGCGTGACGCGCTCGAGAACGTGCGTGAGGTTCCCGCCTCGCACGGCATCTTCACGATGTCGCCCACCGACCACCTGGGCCTGGACCAGCGTGCCGTCGTGATGGTGAAGATCGAGAACGGCACCTGGAAGTACCAGCCCAAGTGATGCCGGCGCGGGTGATCGGCGGCTGAACCTGTCGATCACCCGCGGCGCATCACGGCCCTGCGGTTCGACGCCGCGGCGCCGCCTGGAGGGCCGGCTGCGCCTGGCGTGTCTCCAGCATCTTCATCAGCCCGAGCAGGCCCGCCGGCTCGCCGGGCTGATCCATTCCACCCCCGCCCACCACTGCCCGCGCCCGTTGGCTGCAGCCCCTGCCTGCGGCCCGAAGGGCCATGAGGATCCTCGAATGACATCCACTCTCCAGAGCTACATCGCCGGCCGCTGGCACGGCAACGAAGCTGCACAGGAACTGCGCAGCGCGGTCAACGGCCGCGTGGTGGCGCGCACGCATGCGGAAGCCATCGATTTCGCGCAGGCCGTGGACCACGCCCGGCGCGTCGGCCTGCCGGCGCTGCTGGCGCTGGATTTCCAGGAGCGGGCGCAGCGCCTGAAGGCGCTGGCCAAGTACCTCATCGAACACAAGGAGACGCTGTACGCCGTCTCCGCCCACACCGGCGCGACCCGCGCCGACAGCTGGATCGACATCGAAGGCGGCAGCGGCACGCTGTTCGCGTATTCGAGCCTGGGCAACGAATTGCCCTCGGGCAACCTGGTGCACGAAGGCCCGGTGATGCCGCTGAGCAAGAAGGGCGGCTTCGCGGGCACGCACGTTCTGGTGCCGCGCCGCGGCATCGCGGTGCACATCAATGCGTTCAACTTCCCCGTCTGGGGGCTGCTCGAGAAGTTCGCCCCGAGTTTCCTCGCCGGCATGCCTTGCATCGGCAAGCCGGCCACCGCCACCAGCTACCTCACCGAGGCGATGATGCGGCTGGTCGTGCAGTCCGGCATCCTGCCCGAAGGCAGCCTGCAGCTCGTCATCGGCAGCACCGGCGACCTGCTGGATCGGCTGGACGGGCAGGACGTCGTCAGCTTCACCGGTTCGGCCGATACCGCCGCCACGCTGCGCGTGCATCCGAACGTGGTGCGCCATGCGATCCCGTTCAATGCCGAGGCCGATTCACTCAACTGCGCGATCCTCGCGCCCGACGTGTCGCCCGACGACGAGGAGTTCGACCTGTTCGTCAAGGAAGTGGCGCGCGAGATGACGGTGAAGGCCGGGCAGAAATGCACCGCCATCCGCCGCGCCATCGTGCCGCGCAAGCATGTGGACGCGGTCGCCGAGAAACTGCGCGCGCGCCTGGCCAAGACGGTCGTGGGCGACCCCGCGCTCGACGGCGTGCGCATGGGGGCGCTCGCGTCGCATGCGCAGCGCAGCGACGTCGCCGAGCGTGTGGCGCAGCTGGCCAAGGAGGCCGAGCTCATCGTCGGCGAGCGCGACGGCTTCTCGCCGCAGGGCGAAGGTGTGGCCGAGGGTGCGTTCTTCGCGCCCACGCTGCTGCTCAGCCGCAATCCGATGACGCATGACGCGGTGCACGATGTCGAGGCCTTCGGCCCGGTCAGCACGCTCATGCCCTACGACGACCTGGACGAAGCGCTGGCGCTCGCCGCCCGCGGGCGGGGCAGCCTGGTCGGTTCGCTCGTGACGCGCGACCCGGCCACCGCGGCCCGGGCCGTGCCGGTGGCCGCCGCCACGCAC
>JBIQKU010000008.1:0-42019 GCA_044506225.1 Rubrivivax sp.
TGCTGTAGCCGCCCGCGAGCATCGCGTGGTAGAGGCGGCGCCACAGGTCGTTCGCGTCGATGAGCGCGACCCACGGCTCGCTGCCGCAGGCGTGCTGCGCGTTGCCGCCGGTCGTGCCGGCCTCGAGGTTGTGCACGTAGCGGTTGTAGCCCGCGACGTAGCCGTCGACCAGCAGCCGGATGTCGTCCGACTGCGCCGCCGCCATGGCGGCGATGCGCTCGGGCGGCATCACATGCCGGTGGAAGAAGTCGGAATCGAGGTTGAGCGGGCGGCCGATGGTGCTTGCGTACACCGCCTGCACATCGCCGCCCAGCCAGCGCGATCGTTCGCCGCGGTAGGTGAGGAAGGCGTCCGCCAGCGTGCAGAGCATGTCCTGCGCCTGCGCGTAGCCGATGCCATAGCCGAGGCCCTGCCAGTTGTCGGCCTCGATGAACGGCACACCGAGCGAGCTGCGCCGGATCTCGGCCGAGTAAGGCGTGCTGTCCGACCCGCCGCCGCAGGATGCCGTGACGAGCGCGGCGAGCGCGATGCCGGCGATGCCCGCAGCCCGGCGCAGACCGCGCCAGGGGCGCTCGGGGGGGACGGAATCCGGGACGCTGACAACGTTCTCGGCGCGTGCGTGCATGCTGGTCTCCATGGGATGGACTGCCAGCGTGCGAGCCCGGACGGCGGCATGGCAGCTGCGAACCATTCTGCGGCGGGGCCCCTGCTGGGACACGAGGGTTTGCCCCCGCCCGACGATCTCGGCGTCCGACAGCCCGCTCGGAAATATGTGCAGCGTGCAGGTAAGCCGCACGGCCCCTCGGCCGCCGCTGCTCCGCGCCCGGCCCGCCCTCGGCGAGCGGCTGTCCACGCACGACCGCCAACCCGCACCGGCCTGTCCCCTGGGCATGCGAACTGCCCGATTTGCGCGATCGATCCGATCCCTTCGCGCCATGCCGATGAATCCCGCCGCGCCGACCCCGCTGCCCCAGCCGGTCGGCATGCCCTTGCCGCCGCATGAGCAAGGCCGCGCGGATTTCCATGCGCTGATCGCGGCGCTGCTGCTCGCGCCACCGGACGACGGCCTGCTCGCCGCCATCGCCGACGCCGCGTCCCCGCCGCTGCTGCCGCCGGCGAGCCCACTTCAGCAGGCCTGGGCGCAACTGCAGGCCGCGGCGAGCGCGGTCGATGCAGCCGCCGTCGCCGAGGAATATGCGGGGCTCTTCACCGGCATCGGCACCCCCGCGGTGGACCCTTACGCGTCTCGCTATGTGGGCGGCTTCATGATGGGTGCGCCGCTGGCTGCGCTGCGCGCCGAGTTGCGCGCGCTGGGCCTCGGCCGCCGAGCCGGGGCCAGCGAACCGGAGGACCACCTCGGCGCACTGTGCGAAACCATGCGCCTCTTGATCGCCGGTGCGCCCGGCGTCGAGCGCCGCGGCCTTGCGGTGCAGCGGCGCTTCTTCGAGAGGCAGATCGCGCCCTGGCACCTCGCCTGCCTCGCCGACATGCGCCGCGCCGCCGGCGCGAACTTCTATCGGCGCGTGGCCGATGTCATCGAGGCGTTCTTCGCCGTCGAGTCGCAGGCGTTAGCGATCGACGAGCGCGCCGAGCAGGAGGTCACCGCATGAACGCATCCGCCCGCGGACGACAGGAAGCCATAGACGCCGCCCGCCGCGGCTTCGTGAACGTCGCGCTGTGCACGCCGGCCGCGGCATTGGGCGCGCTGCTCGCGCCGCCGGCCGCGGCCGCGGACACGACGCCGCCCGAGACGCAGCCAGCCACCCGTGCCGATCGCGGCTATCACGAGACCGAGCACATCCGCACCTACTACGCGCTCGCCGCGCGCTTCTGAGACGAAAAGGAGCTCCATGCTGCTTGCGCGCACCGCCCCGGCCACGGCGCCGGTCGAACGTTCGTCGCTCGCGCGCGGCCTCGCGCGGGTGGCCGGCATCACCATGGACCGGCGGCAGTACCTGGTGCGTGCGGGCGTCGCCGCAGGCGCGGGCATGCTGGCGCGGCACCTGCCGTTCAATGTCATCGGCCCGGCGGCGGCCGCGACGCTGGAGCAGCCCGAGGGCGGCAAGCCCGAGCTCAAGCGCACCATCTGCAGCCACTGCTCGGTGGGCTGCTCGGTCAACGCCATCGTTCAGGACGGCGTGTGGGTGCGGCAGGAGACGGCTTTCGAGTCGCCGCTGAACATGGGCGCGCACTGCGCCAAGGGCGCGTCGGTGCGCGAGCACGGCCATGGCGAGCACCGCCTGCGCTGGCCGATGAAGCTGGTGGACGGCAGGTACCAGCGCATCTCCTGGCAGCAGGCGCTCGACGAGGTGGGCGGCAAGCTGCTCGAGATCCGCGAGGCCTCGGGCCCGGACGCGGTGTTCTGGGTGGGCTCGTCCAAGCACAACAACGAGCAGTCCTACCTGCTGCGCAAGTTCGTGTCGATGTTCGGCTCCAACAACACCGACCACCAGGCGCGCATCTGCCACTCCACCACCGTCGCGGGCGTGGCCCAGACCTTCGGCTACGGAGCGATGACCAACTCGTTCAACGACCTGCACCAGTCGAAGGCGGTGATGTTCATCGGCTCCAACCCGTCGGAGGCGCATCCGATCTCGATGCTGCACTTCCTGCATGCCAAGGAGCTGGGCACCAAGATGATCGTGGTCGACCCGCGCTTCACCCGTACCGCGCGCTTCGCCCATCACTTCGTGCGCATCCGCCCCGGGACGGACATTCCCTTCGCCTGGGGCCTGCTGTGGCACATCTTCGAGAACGGCTGGGAAGACACCGACTACATCGCCCGCCGCACCTACGGCATGGAGGACGTGCGCCGCGAGGTGGCGAAGTGGACGCCCGACAAGGTCTCCGACGTGACCGGCGTGCCGGAGGCGGCCGTGAAGCTGGCCGCGGAGACGCTCGCCAAGAACCGGCCGTCGTCGGTCGTGTGGTGCATGGGCGTGACGCAGCATCACGTGGGCACGGCCAACGTGCGCGCGTTGTGCGCGCTGCAGCTGGCGCTGGGCAACATCGGCGTGGGCGGCGGCGGCGCCAACATCTACCGCGGCCACGACAACGTGCAGGGTGCGACCGACGTCGGCCCCAACCCCGATTCGCTGCCCGGCTACTACGGCATCGCCGAAGGCGCGTGGAAGCACTTCGCGAGCGTGTGGGGCGTCGACTACGACTGGCTGCTGCAGCGCTTCGGCTCCAAGGAGCTGATGGAAAAGCCCGGCCTGACGGTGTCGCGCTGGTTCGACGGCGTGCTGGAGAAGGCGCAGTACATCGACCAGCCCAACCCGCTGCGCGCTTGCGTGTTCTGGGGCCATGCGCCCAACAGCCAGACGCGGTTGCCCGACATGAAGGCGGCCATGCAGAAGCTGGACCTGCTGGTGGTGATCGACCCCTATCCGACGATGACCGCGGCCATGCACGGGCGCCGCGACGGCGTGTACCTGCTGCCGGCCACCACGCAGTTCGAGACGCAGGGCTCGGTCACGGCCAGCAACCGCAGCATCCAGTGGCGCGAGCGGGTGATCCAGCCCATCTTCGAGTGCAAGACCGACCACGAGATCATGTACCTCTTCGCACAGAAGTTCGGCTTTGCCGAGCAGCTGTGCAAGAACATCAAGGTGGTCGAGAACGAGCCGGTCATCGAAGACATTCTTCGGGAGATCAACCGCTCCTGCTGGACCATCGGCTACACCGGCTGTTCGCCCGAGCGGCTCAAGCTGCACATGCAGAACAAGCACACGTTCGACCCGAGCACGCTTCGGGCCGAATCGGGGCCGTGCAAGGGCGACTACTACGGCCTGCCCTGGCCGTGCTGGGGCACGCCGGAGCTGAAGCACCCCGGCACGCCGGTGCTCTACGACATCTCCAAGCCGGTGATCGAAGGCGGCCTGCCCTTCCGCGCCAACTGGGGCGTGGAGCACGAGGGCCAGTCGCTGCTGGCCGCGGACGGCTCGACCAACCGCGGCAGCCAGATCGACACCGGCTACCCCGAGTTCGACCATGTGTTCCTGAAACGCCTGGGCTGGTGGAGCGAGCTCACGCCCGAGGAACAGGCGATGGCCGAGGGCAAGAACTGGAAGACCGACAACTCGGGCGGCATCATCCGCGTCGTCATCGCGCATGGCTGCGCGCCCTGGGGCAATGCGCGCGCGCGCTGCAAGGTCTGGAACTTCCCCGACCCTGTGCCGGTGCACCGCGAGCCCATCACGACGCCCCGGCCCGATCTGGCGGCGCTGTACCCGAGCTACGAGGACCGCGCGAAGTTCTGGCGGCTGCCCACGCTGTACCGCTCGGCGCAGGCCAAGGACTGGTCGGCCGAGTACCCGCTCATCATGACCTCGGGGCGCCTCGTCGAATACGAAGGCGGCGGCGACGAGACCCGCTCCAACCCGTGGCTTGCCGAGTTGCAGCAGGCGATGTTCGTCGAGGTCAATCCGTTCGATGCCTCGCGCCTCGGCGTCACGCCCAAGGCCTTCGTCTGGGTGGAAACGCCGACCGGCGCACGACTGAAGGTGCATGCCATGGTGACACCGCGTGTGCCCCAAGGCCTGGTGTGGATGCCGTTTCACTTCGGCGGCTGGTGGATGGGCGAGGACCAGCTCGACAAATACCCCGAAGGCGCGGCGCCGCTGGTGCGTGGCGAAGCCTGCAACACCGGCTGGACCTACGGCTACGACGCCGTGACCATGATGCAGGAGACGAAGTGCTCGCTGTGCCGCGTGGTGCCCGCATGAGCGCCGACCCTGCTTGTTCCCTCTCCCCCTCTGGGGGCGAGGGAGGAGCGGAACCTTCACACCTCGAGGAGCACGCATGGCCGCCCGCATGAAGTTCATCTGCGACACCGAACGCTGCATCGACTGCAACGGCTGCGTGACCGCCTGCAAGAACGAGAACGAGACGCCCTGGGGAGTGAACCGCCGGCGGGTGGTGACCATCAACGACGGCCGGCCCGGCGAGTTCTATGTGTCGGTCGCGTGCATGCACTGCACCGATGCGCCCTGCATGGCGGTGTGCCCGGTCGACTGCTTCTATCACACCGAAGACGGCGTGGTGCTGCACGACAAGGACATGTGCATCGGCTGCGGCTACTGCTACCTCGCCTGCCCGTTCGGTGCGCCGCAGTTCCCCGAGATGGGCGCGTTCAATCACCGCGGCAAGATGGACAAGTGCACCTTCTGCGCCGGCGGCCCGGAGGCCGACACCTCGCAGGAGGAGTTCGCCAAGTACGGCCGCAACCGCCTGGCCGAAGGGAAGCTGCCGGTCTGCGCCGAGCAGTGCGGCACCAAGGCCCTGCTCGGCGGCGAGGCCAACCTGATTGCCGGCATCTACAAGCAGCGCGTGGAGACCCGCGGCTACGGCCCGGAGCTCTGGGGCTGGGACATCGCCTACGAACCACGGCCCGCCCAGCCGCCCAATGCACGCACCGACGTCCCGCGCACCAACCAGCGGCCCGGCGAATTCCAGAACGACCGCGGGAGGCTGCCGACATGAAACGCCCGCTGGCCATGTGGCGCCTGCTGCTGTGCGCCGCACCGCTGCTGCTGGCCGGCTGCCTCGAGGTGGAGCAGCACCCGCCGTGGCGCGATGGTGCATACGACGGCAAGTCAGACCGGCCTCATCACCACACGCATTTCCACGGCGACCGCCTTGCATGGCATGCGGCCCTCAGCAACCGCAACCACCTGCAGAACGAATACCGCCGCACCCACCCGTGAACGGAGCCGGCGATGCCACACGCCCACCCTTGGATCCGCGCCTCGCACCGGCTGCCGTGGCTGGTGCTGATGCTCGGCATGCTCGTCGCGCTGCAGGCGGCACACGCGGGCGTGCCGCATGAGAAGGCCGTGCCGGCCTATGCGGAGGAACAGACGATTCTTCAGCTCGAGCAAGGCCTGAAGGAACCCGGGCTCGGCTCGGCGCAAAGCGGCATCCAACACTTCGACCGCCACTTCATCGTGCCGCCGGGGCGCATGGTCGAGCAGGACGTCATCCTGCAACGCGGCGGCAACACCTGGCGCGTGCTGCGCAACGGCCCGATCGCGCTGGCCACGGGCGTCATCCTGCTGGGCACGCTGCTCGTGATCGCCGTGTTCTACCGCGTCGTCGGGCCGACGCCGCCGCCTCCGGAATCGGGCCGAAAGATGCTGCGCTTCACCGGCTGGCAGCGCCTGCTGCACTGGGCCGCGGCGATTGCCTTCGTGCTGCTCGCGCTGACCGGGCTCATCCTGATGTACGGCAAGCAGCTGATGCTGCCGTGGATGGGCCACGACCTGTTCTCCTGGGTCGCCATCATCTCCAAGTACCTGCACAACGTGGCGGGGCCGGTGTTCGTCGGGCTGACGCTGCTGATGTTCTTCACCTTCGTGCGGCAGAACTTCTTCAGACCGGGCGATGGCGCCTGGCTGCGCCAGGCCGGCGGCATGTTCACGCACCGCCATGTGCCGGCCGACTACTTCAACGCCGGCGAGAAGCTGTGGTTCTGGCTCGCGGTCACCGGCCTCGGCGTGCTGATGGCCGTGACGGGGCTGATGCTGAACTTCCCCTACGGTGGCGAAGTCGGCGCGGCCTGGGGTTTCGGCCGCTACCTGCTGCAGTGGGCCGACTACCTGCACATCGCCGGCGCCACGCTGTACATCGCGGCGACCCTCGGCCACATCTACCTCGGCACCATCGGCACGCCCGGCGCGTGGGGCGCGATGCGCCACGGCACGGTCGACGAGAACTGGGCCAAGGCGCACCACGAGCTGTGGTACGAGGACGTCAAGCGCGGCCGCCGACCGGCGCCCGACGAGCGCCTGCCCTACGACGGCGCGCCGCGCGGCGTGCCGCATCCTTCGCGCTGAAACCCGCACGCCAAGGGAGCCGCCGCATGAGCCCTTCGCCGTCAGCATGCCGCCCTGCCCGCCACCTGTCGCCGATGCTGCTGGCCCTTGCGGCCGCCACACTGCTCGGCGGCTGCGGGCGCGATGACAGGCAGGGCGCCGCCTCGACCGGATTTCCCGGACAGGTCACTGCCGACGGCGGCACCAGCGGCGAGGTGATGTCGCGCGCCGGGGCGCAGGTCGACACCGCAACAGGCGGCACGCCGGGCATTCCGCAAGGCTCGGGCGGCACCACGAGCGGCGCCGCCATGGGCGGCACCAGCGGCGGCTCGTCGCTGGGCGGCACGGGCGACAAGACGGCTGCGCAAGCACCGGCTGCCACACCAACCGGCACACCATCCGACCCGTCGCCGGCACCGACGCCCGATCAGGCGAAGGCAACGGCCGATGCGCAGGCCGAGCGCGAGAAACAGCAACTGGCGGCCGCCATGCAGCGCGTCAGCCAACGCTGGCGCGCAAACGCGGCCACCGAGGGCTGGCCCACGCATGCGCCGACGCCGGTGGAGCCGATCGCCGGCATCGAAGCGTCCAACCGGCAATCCAGCGCCTCCGGCCAGCCGGGCGGAAAGCTGGGCGAGGTGGCTCGCGATGCGCCGATACCCAGCGAGAAGCTCGGCACGGCCCCGCCCAGCGAAGACGTCAAGCAGCCGCAAGCGCCCGACCCGGGGGCGAGACCATGATGCGCGTCGCTGAACTGCCCGTCGGCGTGGTGATGCAGCGTCGCGCTGCTGCCGACGCCGACGCCCGGAGCGAAGAGCTCTGGGCCGCGGTGGCGGTGGTCGCGCACGTCGACCGCACCGAGCGCTTTCTGCCGCTGGATCCACCCGGCCGCATCGAGCACTTCCTGGTGACGGGGCAGATGCTCGAACTGCACACCGACGAGAACGACGGCTACTTCGAGAACTGGGCCGCGCCCGAGCCCAAGGTGTTCATCGCCTGGCGCATGCGCGGCGAGCGTGCGACCCCGGTGCTGGCTTCCGTCAGCTACAGCGAAGGCGCCCGCATGCTCGATGCCGGTGACCCGGTCGACGGCGTGCCGATGCCGCTCGAAGTGCATGCATGGCTCACCGACTACCTGCAGGCGCACTACCGGCCGCGCCTGCGCGGCGAGGGCCGGCATCGCTAGGTGCCGCGCGCCCGATCGGCGGCACCACGACAAAAAGGGTTAGCAGGCGTTGACCTGCTAACCCTTTTGTTTTGGTGGGCCCTGAGTGACTCGAACACTCGACCTACGGATTAAGAGTCCGCTGCTCTACCAACTGAGCTAAGAGCCCTGAAACTGTCTCGCTGCCGCGTTTTTCGCTGCTGCCCGGCTTCGCGCTTGTGGTGCTTCACCGGCTTCGTCTGGTGGGTTGTGCAGGGATCGAACCTGCGACCATCGGATTAAAAGTCCGGTGCTCTACCGACTGAGCTAACAACCCAGCAAGCCTAACAGTATAGCGCGTTTCAGACAACTGTCTGGCGACGTCGCTGCGCGCTCAGCATGCGCAGCATTTCACCGGCCGCCACCATGCCGAACGTCGCGGTCACCGCCACGCTCGAGCCGTAGCCGTGGCAGTTCAGGCTGCCGTCGACGCGGCAGGCCTCCTGCGGCGTCTTCACGGGCTCGCGCGAGAACACGCAGGCCACGTTCATCGCGCCGCTGCGCGCCGCGCCATGCGTCTTGCGCAGGCGCTGCCGCACCGAGGCCAGCAGCGGATCGTGGGTGACGCAGGAGAGGTCGTCCAGCTCCACGGCCTGCGCCTGCTGCTTGCCGCCCGCCGCGCCGGAGCCGACGAAGGCGGTGCCGGTGCGCAGCGCCCAGGCCGCGAGCGCCGCCTTGGCGCGCACCTGGTCGCAGGCGTCGATGAGCCCGTCGAGGCGCTGCGCGCCGATCAGCGCGGGCCAGTTGGCCTCGTCGACGAAGTCCTCGACCTGCTCGACCACGCAGCCGGGATGGATGTCGGCCACCCGCTCGGCCAGCGCCTGCGTCTTGGCCTTGCCGAGGCTCGCGCCGAGGGCCTGGATCTGCCGGTTGATGTTCGACTCGGCGACGTGGTCGAGGTCGACCAGCGTGAGCCGCGCGACGCCGCTGCGCGCCAGCGCCTCCACGGCCCAGGAGCCGACGCCGCCGAGCCCGACGACCGCCACGTGGGCGCCGCGCAGGCGCTCGTAGCCCGCCTCGCCGTAGAGCCGCCGCAGGCCGCCGAAACGCCGCTCGAGGTCGTCGGCCTCGGGCGCCAGGGCCGCGGCGTCGGCTGCGTTCACGTCGCCGTCACTTCAGCGCGGCCAGCCGTTCCTTGCCCGCCTGCGCCGCCTCGGACTGCGGGTAGGCCTTCACCAGCTCGTCGATGGTGCGGCGTGCGGCGCGCGAGTCCTTCAGCTCGAGCTGGCAGTTGGCGACGGCGAGCAGCGCCTCCGGCGCGCGCAGGCTGTTCGGCGCGGAGTTCGCGAGCAGGCGGAAGGTGGCGATCGCCTCCTTGTAGTCGCGCTTGCCGTACTGCGCGTTGCCGAGCCAGAACAGCACCGACTCCCGGTAGCCGCTGGCCGGGTAGCGCTTCTGGAAGGCGTCGAGCGAGGCAGCGGCCGCGGCGAAATCGCCGCCGCGCATCACCGTCATGGCCTCCTCGTACTGGCGCTTCTCCTCGGGATCGGCGAGGAACTCCTTGCCGTCGACGTTGACCTTCTGCGGCTCGAAGCGGCTGATGCGCTCGTCCACGCCCTGCTTGAGGTCCTTGGTGTGGCGCTGCAGCTCGGCCACGTCGCGCGTGAGCTGCTCCTGCTGGCCGCGCAGGCGCGCGTTGTCGCCGCGCAGCTGCTCGAGCTGGTTGTTCAGGTCGAGCAGGCTGCGCTTGAGCTGGCTCAGCTCCTCGAGCATCTGGCCGTTCAGCTCGGCCTGGCGCGCGCGGTGCTGCTCGTTGCTCTGCTCCAGCTTCTGGCGCAGGTCGAGGATGGCCTTGCGCGCCTCGTCGTCGTCGAAGAGGCCGGCATGCGCCGAAGGCGCGGCGGCCGCGAGCGCCAGCAGCGCGGCGCCGGCCCAGCGGGGCATCGCGTTCATGCGCTTCGTCCTCAACGGCGGTTCAGCTCGACGCGGCGGTTCTGCGCCCAGGCGCTTTCGTCGGCGCCCTGGGCCGCGGGGCGCTCCTCACCGAAGCTCACCGCCTCGAGCTGGTTCTCGCGCGCGCCGAGTAGCACGAGCGACTTGGCCACGGCCTCCGCGCGCTTCTGGCCGAGGGCGAGGTTGTATTCGCGCCCGCCGCGCTCGTCGGTATGGCCTTCGACCGACAGGCGCGCGCTGCGGTCGTTCGAGAGAAGGCGGGCGTGGCCTTCCACGACGGGGCGGAACTCTTCCTTGACGACGAAGCTGTCGAAGTCGAAGTAGATGACGCGCGGCAGGTTGCTCTGCTGGGCGTTGCGGTTGGCCGTGAGGTCGACGCTGGCCACCTGCGACTGCGAGGTGCCCGAGGTGCTGCCGCCCGCGCCGTTGCCGACGGTCGTCGGTGCGCGCGTCTCCACGCCGACCTTGTTGGACTCGTCCAGCGGTACGCTGGAGCCGCAGGCGGCGAGCAGCGTGCCGAGGGCGAGCGCGCCCAGCGCGTGAACGCTGGAGCGGCGAAGGCGGGACGGGGCAAGGTTCATCGGTTTCTCCTGAGGGGTTGGCGAAGCGCCATGCGAATCGCGAGAGGTCGGAATCGGGAAGGGTCGGACGGGAAAGGCGGCGGCGGCGCTGTCAGCGGCCGTAGGGCGCCCACACGGGTTCGCGCACGTCGGCGGTGGTGGACACCAGGCGGGCCTTGATCTTGCCATCCAGCGTGGTGGTCATCAACACGTCGCGGCCCTGTGAGCGCGTGGCGTAGATGATGAGGCGGCCGTTGGGGGCGAAGCTCGGGCTTTCGTCGTCGCTGGTGTCGGTGAGCACCTGCGGCGCCGCACCGGGCGTGGCGAGGTCCATGGTCGTCAACTGGAAGGCATTGCCCTGGCGCGTGATGTAGGCGAGCGTGCGGCCGTCGGGGCTCACCGCCGGGCTGATGTTGTACGCACCGCCGAAGGTGATGCGCTGCGGCGCGCCGCCCGACAGCGCGGTGCGGTAGATCTGCGGGCTACCGCCGCGGTCGCTCACGAAGTACAGGTGCTGGCCGTCGGGCGCGAAGGCGGGCTCGGTGTCGATGGCGCGGCTGTCGGTGACGCGGCGCACGTTGTCGCCGTTGCGCCCCATGAGGTAGATCTGCGAGCCGCCGTCGCGCGACAGCGTCACCGCCACGCTCTGGCCGTCGGGCGACCAGGCCGGCGCGCTGTTGGAGCCGCGGAAGTTGGCGATGGCGCGGCGGCGGCCGCTGGCCACGTCCTGGGTGTAGACCACGGCCTTCTGGCTCTCGAAGGACACGTAGGCGAGTTCGCGTCCGTCGGGCGACCAGGCCGGCGAGATGATGGGCTCGGGGCTGTTGAGCGCCACCTGGCCGCCCTCGCCGTCGGCGTCGGCCACGCGCAGCGCGAAGCGCGAACCGCCCTTGGTGATGTAGGCGATGCGGGTGGAGAACACACCCTTCTCGCCGGTGAGCTTCTCGTAGACGAAGTCGGCTGCGCGGTGCGCAGCCAGGCGCAGGTCGTCCACGCCGACCGCATTGCTCTGGCCGCCCAGTTCGATGCCCTTGACCACGTCCCACAGCTTGACGCGCACGTCGTAGCGGTTGTCGGCCAGCCGGGTGACGGAACCGCCGACCAGCGCGTCGGCGCTGCGCGCGCGCCAGTGCTCCATGTTCGGCCGGGCGGTCTCGTCCATCACCTCGGCCGCGTCGACGCCGCGGAACACGCCGCTGCGCTCGAGGTCGGCGCGGATGATGGCCGACAGGACCTGGTTGGTGCTTTCCTCACCGCGAAAGCGGGCGATGGCGATGGGCACCTGCGTGGCGCCGATGCCGGAGATCTCGACCCGGAACTGGGCGAACGCCGGCATGCCGACGGCCAACGGCACACCGGCCAGAAGCGTCATGGCGTGGCGCCGATTCGAATCGAACAACGGGCGGGACAGAGGGGCTTGTGGCATGGGCGCAGACCGGTACGGCACGATGGATCAGGGACAATCGCAATGATAGAAGGGCGCTCCGGCGTCGTCGTTCGAACACCTCCGGACCCCGTATGGAACGAGCAGAGTCATTGAGCGTGGTGATCGTTGCACGCAACGAGGCGCGCAACATTGCCGAATGTGTACGCAGCGTCGCCTTTGCCGATGAAGTCATCGTGCTCGACTCCAACAGCACCGATGCCACCCGCACGCTGGCGCGCGAGGCCGGCGCCACGGTGGTGCAGACCGACTGGCCGGGCTACGGGCCGCAGGTTGCGCGCGGCTTCGGCATGGCGCGCGGGGCCTGGGTGCTGTCGCTCGATGCCGACGAACGCGTGACGCCCGCGCTGCGCGACGAGATCCTCGCCGCGATCGCCGCCGGCACGCACGATGGCTACCGCATTCCGCGGCTGTCGGAGTTCTGCGGCCGTTTCATCCACCACAGCGGCTGGCGCCCGGACTACACGCTGCGGCTCGGCCGACGCGCGCTTGCCGGCTTCACCGACCATTTCCTGCATGCCCACATGACGGTGGACGGGCGCATCGGCAGCCTGAAGTCGGACCTGATCCATTTCAGCTACCCCGATATCGGCGACGTGCTGGAAAAGCTCGACCGGTACTCGAGCGGCCACGCACAGGACATGCTCGCGCGCGGCAAGCGCTCGGGGGTGTTCACCGCGGTGATGCACGGGTTCTTTGCCTTCGTACGCACCTATTTCCTTCGTCTCGGGTTCCTGGACGGCCAGCACGGACTGATGCTGGCCATCTACAACGCGGAGTACACGTACTACAAGTACATCAAGCTGCTGTTCCTCAGGAGTCCGCCGCGGCGGCCCGAGTTCCCTGCATGAACCAGGTTCCACACATGCCGCCACGGCTGGCCCAGCGGCTGCGCCGGCTCGCGCCCTTCTTCGCCGGCACCCGCTGGGGCTTCGTGCTGGCGGTGGCCGGCTCGGCCATCGCCGCCATGACCGAGCCGCTGGTGCCCGAACTGCTCAAGCAGTTGCTGGACGGCGGCTTCGAGCAGCAGCGCTTCCCGCTGTGGATGGTGCCCGTGGCCATCATCGGCGTGTTCGGCATCCGCGGCATTGCCGGCTTCATCGCGCAGTACGGACTGGCGTGGTCGTCGAACCGGGCGGTGCTGACGATGCGCCAGGCGATGTTCCAGCGCCTGCTCGACACCGAGCCGACCCTCTTCAACCGCACGGCCGCGACCAGCCTCGTGAACACGCTCGCCTACGAGGTGCAGAACGGCACGGCGCAGCTGGTGCACTCCTCGCAGACGCTGCTGAAGGACTCGCTCACGCTGGTGGCGGTGCTCGCCTACCTGCTGTGGATCAACTGGCAGCTCACGTTGTTCGTGGCGGTGCTCTTTCCCGCGGTGGCGCTGGTGATGCGCGTGCTCAGCCGGCGCCTCCACCGCCTCACGGTGGAGGCGCAACGCGCCACCGACGACCTCGCCTACGTGGTCGAGGAAAACGTGCTCGCCTGGCGCATCGTGCGGCTGCACGACGCAGGGCCGACGCAATCGAGCCGCTTTCGCCGCCTCAGCGAGTCGCTGCGGCGGCTGTCGATCAAGGCGGTGGTCGCGAACTCGGCCATGACGCCGACCACGCAGCTGCTGTCGGCGGCGGCCTTGTCGGCGGTGATCGTGGTGGCGCTGTGGCAAAGCGCAGAAGGCGGCACCGGGGTCGGTGATTTCGTCGCCTTCGTCACCGCCATGCTGCTGCTCATCAACCCGATCAAGCATCTGTCGGAGATCGCCGGCCCGATCACCCGCGGCCTCGCGGCGGTGGAACGTGCGGTGAACCTGCTCGAGAACACCCAGCCCGAAGCCAGCGGCGGCCACGACCCCGGGCGCTCGCGCGGCCATGTGGAGTTGCGCGGCGTGTCGCTGCGCTACCGCGACGAACAGGCGCCGGCGCTCGACCGCGTGTCGCTCGAACTCCGCCCCGGCGAGGCGGTGGCGCTGGTGGGCCCGTCGGGCGCGGGCAAGTCCACGCTGGTCAACCTGCTGCCGCGCTTCATCGAGCCCACCGAAGGCACGCTGCTGCTGGATGGCCGCCCGCTCGCCGAGTGGGACATGAAGGCGTTGCGCCGGCAGTTCGCCCTTGTCAGCCAGGACGTGGTGCTGTTCAACGACACGGTGGCGGCCAATGTGGCACTCGGCGAAGACGTCGACGAGACGCGCGTGCGGGACGCCCTGGCCGGCGCCAACCTGCTGGAGTTCGCGGAGTCCCTGCCGAATGGCATTCACACGGTCATCGGCCACAACGGCGCGGAGCTCTCCGGCGGCCAGCGCCAGCGCCTGGCGATCGCCCGCGCCATCTACAAGAACGCTCCCATTCTCATCCTCGACGAAGCCACCTCCGCGCTCGACTCCGAAAGCGAGCGCCTCGTGCAGCAGGCGCTCGAGACGCTGATGCGCGGGCGCACCACACTCGTGATTGCCCACCGGCTGTCGACGGTGGAGCGCGCCGACCGCATCGTCGGCCTCGAAGCCGGCCGGGTGGTGGAACAAGGCACCCATGCCGAACTGCTGGCGGCCGGCGGCCTGTACGCGCGGCTGCACTCGCTTCAATTCAGGAGTTGACCCATGAGCACACCGAACCACCCGATCAGCCGCTACCCCGTGCCGTCGCTGGACAGCCTGCCCGACGACCTGCGCGAGCGCATCCTGGAAGTACAGTCCAAGGCCGGCTTCGTCCCCAACGTGTTCCTCACGCTCGCGCACCGGCCCGACGAGTTGCGCGCCTTTCTCGCCTACCACGATGCGCTGCTGCTGCGCGAGTCGGGCCTGACCAAGGGCGAGAAGGAAATGATCATCGTTGCGACCAGCGGGGCCAACAACTGCCTGTACTGCGTGGTGGCGCACGGCGCCATCCTGCGGGTGTACGAGAAGAACCCGCTGATCGCCGACCAGATCGCGGTCAACTACCGCAAGGCCGACATCACGCCGCGCCAGAAGGCGATGCTCGCGTTCGCGATGAAGGTGTGCACTGATTCGTCCTCGGTCGACGACACGGATTTCGAGGCGCTCGCGGCCCACGGTTTCAGCGCCGAGGACGCCTGGGACATCGCCGGCATCACCGCCTTCTTCGGCCTGTCCAACCGCATGGCGAGCGTCATCTCCATGCGGCCCAACGACGAATTCCACCTGATGGGCCGGGTGCCCAAGGCGCCGAAGGCATGACGCCTCGCCCGAGCGTCAGCGGCTTCAGCTTCCTGCGCAACGGCGTGGCGCTCGGCTTTCCGTTCGAGGCCTCCATCCGCTCGCTGCTGCCGCTGGTGGACGAGTTCGTGATCGCGCTCGGCCGCAGCGACGACGACACGCTGGCGCGTGTGCGGGCCATCGGCGACCCCAAGCTGCGCATCATCGAGACCGTGTGGAACGAGCGCATGGCCGAGCGCGGTTTTGTCTATGCGCAGCAGAAGATGATCGCGCAGTACGCCTGCACCGGCGACTGGGCCTTCTACCTCGAGGGCGACGAGGTTCTGCATGAGGACGAGCTGCCCGCGATCCGCGCCGCCATCGATAGGCACCACGGCAATGCGCAGGTGGAGGCGCTGGTGTTCGACTACCTGCACTTCTACGGCTCGCCGCAATGGATCGCGGTGAGCCCCGCGTGGTACCGGCGCGAGTGCCGGCTGATCCGCAACACCATCCGCAGCTACGCGCCGGACGGCCAGTTCTGGCTGGTCATGGACCGTCATCGCCACGGCCGAGCACCGCGCGCCGCACTGGCGGATGCGCACATCTACCACTACGGCCATGTGCGCCGGCGCGAATACATGCAGGCCAAGATGGACCAGGTCAGCAAGTACTGGTCGCACGGCGCGCCGCAGGTGCACTACGGCGCGATCGATGCGCAGTCGCTGCGGCCTTACGCCGGCACACATCCTGCCGCCGTGCGGGCATGGCTTGCGAGCGAGGCCGAGAGCCACTTCGCGCCGGACCCGGCGCATGTGCCCACACGGCGGGAGCGCAAGCACCGCCTGGCGATGAAACTCGAATCCCTCTTCGGCTTGGACCTCAGCCACAAGCACTACCGACTCGTCGCCTGATGCGCTACACCGTCATCATCCCGGTGCTCAACCAGCTCCACTACACGCAGCAATGCGTGGCCAGCTTGCGCGCGAGCGGTGTGCCGGCCGAGGCCCTCGTCGTCATCGACAACGCGAGCAGCGACGACACCGCCGCCTGGCTGGCGCAGACGAGCGACGCGCGCGCGGTGCACAACCCGGTCAACCTCGGCTGCGGCGGCGCCTGGGCGCAGGGCTGCTTCCTGGCCGAGGGCGAGTGGGTGGTGCTGCTCAACAACGACGTGCTGGCCGGCCCGCGTGTGATCGACGCCCTGCTCGACGCCGCCGAACGCCACGGCCTCGAGGTGGCCAGCCCCGCCCTGCTCGAAGGCCCCGACGACTACGGCTTCGCCGAGTTCGCACCCGGCTACTGCGAGAAGACCCGCGACGAGCTGCGCCGCGGCTGGTTCCACGGCGTGTGCTTCGCCATCCGCCGCAACGTGTTCCACCGCATCGGCTACCCGGACACCGACCGCCTGATGTGGGGCCACGAGGACAAGGAATACCTCGTGCGCTGCCTGCGCGCCGGCATCCCGGTGGGCACGGTGGGTGGCGCGGTGTTCCACCACTTCGGCTCCATCACGCAGCAGGCCATGAAGCGCGAGCAGAACATCAAGAAGCTGGGCGACCACCGCCACGCTTATCGGCGCATGGGCATGGGCTGGTGGGCGCGGCGGCAGTTCAAGCGCGACCAGCGCCGCAAGACGGCGCAATGGGCGGCCGACGAAGGCGCGCGCACGGGCGTGTCCTTGCACATGCTGCGCGAGGCGGGCCAGTGGAGACTGCTGTGACGACACGCCATCTGGACCTGGGCTGTGGCCCCGTGCCGCGAAATCCCTATGGCGCGCAGGAGCTGTACGGCGTGGACCTCCGTTTCCCCGCCGGCACCTCGACCGAGAACTTCCGCCCGGCGAATCTGGCGCTCGACGCCATCCCCTTCCCGGACGCCTGCTTCGACTCGGTGTCCGCGTACGACTTCATCGAGCACATGCCGCGCGTGCTTGCGCTGCCGGGCGGCGGCACGCGCCTGCCCTTCATCGAGCTGATGAACGAGATCTGGCGCGTGTTGCGGCCGGGCGGGCGGCTGTACGCCGTGACGCCGGCCTGGCCCAAGGCGGCCGCGTTCGTCGATCCGACGCACGTCAACATCATCACCGAGCGCACACACACCTACTTCTGCGAGCCGGACCTGGGCGCCGATGTCTACGGATTCCGCGGCCGGTTCCGTGCCATCCGGGTCCAGTGGATACGCAAGCGCGTCGCCTACGAACCGGCGCGCCCGGATGCGGCGCAGCGACTGCGCACGCTGATCGACATCCTCAAGCGGCGGCGCAGCCACCTGCTGTGGGAGTTCGAGGCGCTGAAGTAGCTCCGTCTACGCGCCGGCACCGCCGGCCCGGTCCCCGTCAGCGCGGCGAAGAATGGCCAGCGCCTCGGCCAGGACGCGGTCCGGCAACATCGTGACCAGGCATTCGCTGTGGCTGCCCACATGGTTCTCGCAGCCCGCGCGGTTGCAGGGCACGCAGGCCTGCGGCCCCTGCAGCACGGTGATGCCACCGATCTGCTGGCGCAGCGATCGCGCCACGTAGGGCTGCGTCGCGGCATGCGCCTGCGGCCACGGCCCCCACAAGGTGGGCGCGATCGGGCCGAACAACGCCAGCACCGGCGTGCCGCAGGCGGCGGCGAGGTGGGTGATGGAGGTATCCGGGCCGATGTAGAGCGCGGCGCCATGCAGCAAGGTGGTGACCTGGTTGAGGTCCAGCCGGCCGGCGGCGTCGATCACATCGGGCGAAGCCGTCAGGCGCATCACCTCAGCGACCTTCTCGCGGTCCGCGCCGGAGGCGCTGCCGCTGAGCACGACCTGGCGCCCGCTCGCCACGAGGGCCGTGGCGAGCTGCGCCGCATGCTCGAGCGGCCATTGCTTGTACGCAACCAACGACGGCACGTGCAGCACCACATAGCCCTGGCGCAGCGCGGACTCGATGTCCGGCGGCAAGGCGCGCGGTGGCGGCGGCTGCACCGACACCTGCGCCACATCACGCCAGGGGGCGAGCAGCTTCAGCTTCTCGAGCACGGCGTGCGTCTGGTTCTCGTCGACCACCACCGCATGCACCAGCAACGGCCGCTTCCACCACGACAGCGACGGCCGCTTCAGGATCAGCCCGCTGCGCACCCGCGCCGCCATCCAGCCGTAGAGATGGGCGCGGTCGCTGTACTGGGCGATCAGTGCAAGGTCGTAACGCCGCCACAGCCGCCGGATCAAGGGCAGCGACTCCCGCCAGCCGGAGCCTTCCTTCACCTCGATGAACTCGTTCACGTCCGGGTTGCCGCGCAGCAGACCCATGGTGCCGGCGAAGCCGAGCACATCGATTCGAGCCTGCGGCCACTGCTCGCGCGCGACACGGATGAGCGGCGTCGTCAGCAGCATGTCGCCGAGCTGGCGCGTGGCGATCACGAGGATCGAGCGGAAGTTCTCAGGCACGGCCCGGGGGGACGTCGGCATGGCTCACGGGCAGCAATGCGGCGGAAGCTGCCCTACATCAACACGATGTCGTACTGCTCCGGCGAGCCGGTGGCTTCCGCCTGCAGCGAGATCGGCTTGCCGATGAACTCCGACAGGCCGGCCAGGTGCGGGCTTTCCTCGTCGAGCAGCATCTCCACCACGGCGGGCGCGGCGACGATGCGGAACTCCTTGGGGTTGAACTGGCGCGCCTCGCGCAGGATCTCGCGCAGGATGTCGTAGCACACGCTGCGCGGCGTCTTGACCTGGCCCTTGCCTTCGCAGGTGGGGCACGGCTCGCACAGCATGTGCGCGAGCGATTCGCGGGTGCGCTTGCGCGTCATCTCCACGAGGCCGAGCTGGGTGAAGCCGCTGACGGTCGTCTTGGTGCGGTCGCGCGCGAGCTGCTTGCGGAATTCCTGCAGCACGGCGTGCTGGTGGTCCTCGCGCACCATGTCGATGAAGTCGACGATGATGATGCCGCCCAGGTTGCGCAGCCGCAGCTGCCGCGCGATCGCCTGCGCCGCCTCCAGGTTGGTCTTGAAGATGGTGTCGTCGAAATTGCGCGCGCCGACGTAGCCGCCGGTGTTCACGTCGACCGTGGTGAGCGCCTCGGTCTGGTCGATGATGAGGTAGCCGCCCGACTTGAGATCCACGCGGCGTGCCAGTGCCTTGGCAATCTCTTCGTCGATGTTGTAGAGGTCGAAGATGGGCCGCTCGCCGGTGTAGTGCTCGAGCTTCTTCACCGAGCCGGGCGTGAAGGCTTCGCCGAAGGCACGCAGGGCGTCGAACTGGATGCGCGAATCGACGCGGATGGTCTGCGTCTCCTCGTGCGCCAGGTCGCGCAGCACCCGTTCGGCCAGGCTCAGGTCCTGGTGCAGCAAGGCGCCCGGCGGGCTCTTGAAGCTGCGCTCGCGGATCGCGCCCCAGGTCTTGCGCAGGTAGGCGATGTCGTCGGCCAGTTCCTCGTCGGTGGCGTCTTCGGCGTTGGTGCGCAGGATGAAGCCTCCTCCGCCGCCCTCCTCCGGCGTGCCCACCAGCGCCTGCATGCGCGCACGCAGCTGCTCGCGCAGTTCGGGCGAGCCGATCTTCTGCGAGATGCCGATGTGGTCGTCTTGCGGCAGGAACACGAGCAGCCGCCCGGCCACGCTGATCTGGGTGGACAGGCGCGCGCCCTTGGTGCCGATCGGGTCCTTGATGACCTGCACCGTGAGCGTCTGGCCTTCGAAGACCAGGCGTTCGATGGGTGTGGCCGGCCCGCTGTTGCCGTGGTCGGCGCCGCGGAACTGGCCGCTGGAATGCACGTCGGCCACGTGCAGAAAGGCCGCACGCTCGAGGCCGATGTCGATGAAGGCCGACTGCATGCCTGGCAGCACACGCGCCACGCGGCCGGCGTAAATGTTGCCGACCAACCCGCGCGCCAGGGTGCGCTCGACGTGCAGCTCCTGCACCGCACCGCTTTCGACCACGGCGACGCGCGTTTCCTGCGGCGTCCAGTTGATGAGGATGTCTTGCATGGACGGGGCAGTGAAGGTCTTGCGTCAGAAGCTCACACGCGCTTGTCTGAGCAGCTGTGCCGTCTCGTACAGAGGCAAACCCATGATACTGGAGTAGCTTCCTTCGATGCGGTCGATCCAGGCCGCCGCCGCGCTCTGGATGGCATAGGCCCCGGCCTTGCCGAAGGGCTCGCCGCTCGCGACGTAGCGGTGGATGTCGGCCTCGGCGAGCGACGCGAAATGCACACGCGACACGTTGACCACGAGCTGCTGACGTGTGCCATCGGCCAGCGCCACCGCGGAGATGACCCGGTGCGTGCGGCCCGACAGCAAGCGCAGCGTGGCATGCGCATGGCTGGCGTCGCGCGGCTTGCCGAGGATGCGCCGGCCGAGTGCCACGGTGGTGTCGGCGCAGAGGATGGGCGCGCCGGGCAGCGCGCGCGCCACAAGCCGCGCCCGCGCCGCGTCGAGCTTGGCCCAGGTGACACGCTCCACATACGCCACCGGCAGCTCGCCGGGCACTTCGTCCTCCAGCGCTTCGGCGTCTTCGTCGGCATCCGCCAGCAGCAGTTCGTGGCGCACGCCGAGCTGGTCCAGCAGCTGGCGCCGGCGCGGGCTTTGCGACGCGAGGTAGACGAAGTGATGCATGCGCGAGGCGCTCATTCGCGGTGGTAGGGGTGGTTCGTCTGCACCGTCCACGCGCGGTACAGCGCCTCGGCAAGCAGCACCCGCACGAAGGCATGGGGCAAGGTGAGGTCCGACAGCCTCAGGGTTTCGTCGGCGCTCGCCTTGAGCGCCGGATCCAGGCCGTCGGGGCCGCCGATGAAGAGCGCCGCATCGCGGCCATCGTTCATCCATGCCGTCAGGCGCTCGGCCAGCTGCACGGTGGTGAGCCGGGAGCCGCGCTCGTCGAGCACGATGCGGCGCACGCTACGCGGCGTGGCCGCCTCGAGCCGAGCGGCTTCGGCGGCCATGAGCTGCTGTGGTGTCTTCGAGCCGCGCGGCTCGGCCTTCACCGCCTTCAGTTCCAGGCGCAGCTCGGGCGGGAAGCGCTTGGCGAAATCGGCGTAGGCGGCGTCGGCCCAGGCCGGCTGGCGTTGGCCGACGGCAAGCAGCAGCAGCTTCAAGCGCTGCGCGCCGTCTTCTTGGCCGCGGCCTTCTTTGCGGGTGCCTTCTTCGCGGCGGCCTTCGTGGCCGGCGCCTTCTCGGCTGCGGCCGCACGCTTCACGCCCACCGTGCGGGTGACACCGGCCTTGGACGCGGCGGTCTTGGCCGGAGCCTTCTTCGCGGCGGTCTTGGCCGGAGCCTTCTTCGCGGCGGTCTTCGCCGCAGCCTTCTTGGCCGGCGCCTTCTTCGCTGCGGCCTTCTTCGCCGGCGCCGCCTCGGCGGCCGCCTTCTTGGCAGGCGCCTTTCGGGCGGCGGTCTTCTTCGCCGGCGCCTCGCCGTCCTCGGACGCCTTGACCAGGCGGGCCGGCTTCGCGTCGATCTTCATGCGCACCGGCTTGTCGCCCCAGATCTCCTCGAGGTGGTAGTACTCGCGGATGGCCGGCTGCATCATGTGGACCACGGCGGCGCCGCAGTCGACGATGATCCATTCGCCGTTTTCCTCGCCCTCGGTACGCATCACGGGAAAGCCCTTCTGCTTCACCGAATCCCTCACGCTCGCGGCCAGCGCCTTGGTCTGCCGGTTGCTCGAGCCTGTCGCGATGATCACGCGCTCGAAGAGCGCGGACAGATGCTCGGTGTCGAACACGACGATGTTCTGGGCCTTGACGTCTTCCAGTCCATCGACGATGGCGCGTTGCAGTTTGCGGATGTCCATTCAGCTCCCGGGGCGGCCTTGGTAGAGGCGGTGTTGGTCAATATAGCGTGCGACGGCAGCAGGTACCAGATCGGCAATCGGCTCGCCTGCGGCCGCACGGCGGCGGATTTCGGTGGCCGAGATGTCGGTGCGCGGCAGCGGCAGGCTCAGCATGGCATGCGGGTGCGCGGCCAGCGCGGCATCGGGGCGCGGCGGCTCGCCGGAACGCGCCGCCACCGCCAGCGTGACGAGACCCAGCAACTGCTGCCAGCCGTGCCAGGTGGACAGGCGCTCGTATTGGTCCTGGCCGATGACGAGGAACCACTGCGCGTGCGGCCGCTGTGCCTGCAGCGAGCGCACGGTGTCCAGCGTGTAGCTTGGTCCGTCGCGCTCGATTTCGCAGCGCTCGAGCACGAAGCGCGGTTCGCCGGAGATCGCGAGTTGCACCATGGCCGCGCGCTGCGCGGCGGGCGTCATCGCGCGCGACTTCTGCCAGGGCTGGCCTGCCGGTATCCAGCGCAGTTCATCGAGCGACAGGTGCTCGAGCGCGACGCGCGCGAGCGCCACATGCGCGTTGTGCACCGGGTCGAAGCTGCCGCCGAAGAGGCCGATCTTTTTCAATCAGGCGCCCCGTCGGCCCAGTCGCGCGGCGGCAGGAAATCGCTGTAGAGCCGCGCCTCCGGCGTGCCGGGTTCCGGCTGCCAGTCGTAGCGCCAGGCCGCCAGCGGCGGCATGGACATCAGGATGGACTCGGTGCGCCCGCCCGACTGCAGGCCGAAATGCGTGCCGCGGTCCCACACCAGGTTGAACTCGACATAGCGCCCGCGCCGGTAGAGCTGGAAGTCGCGCTCACGCTCGCCGTAGGGCGTGGCGCGGCGGCGCTGCACGACGGGCAGGTAGGCGGGGAGGAAGGCATCGCCCACCGCACGTGTCATCGCGAAATCGCGCTCGAAGCCGAGCTCGGCGAAGTCGTCGAAGAACACGCCGCCGATGCCGCGCGCCTCGTTGCGGTGCTTGAGGAAGAAGTAGTCGTCGCACCAGCGCTTGAAGCGCGGATAGAGCTGCGCACCGAAGGGCGCGAGCGCATCCCGGTTCACACGGTGGAAGTGCACTGCGTCTTCGGCCACGCCGTAATAGGGCGTGAGGTCCATGCCACCGCCGAACCACACCACCGGCTCGCCGCCCGCGGGCAGCGCGGCGAACATGCGCACGTTCATGTGCACGGTGGGCACGTGCGGGTTGCGTGGGTGCATGACCAGCGACACGCCCAGCGCCTCGAAACCGGCGCCGGCGAGTTCCGGCCGGTGCTGCGTGGCCGAGGGCGGCAGCGTCGTGCCCTTGACGTGCGAGAAGTTGCAGCCGCCGCGCTCGATGAGTTCGCCGCCTTCGACCAGGCGCGACACGCCATCGCCGCTCAGCGACCCGCCGGGTTCGCGCACCCAGCGGTCGGTGATGAAGGGCGTGCCGCCCTCGGCCTCGAACGCCGAGACGATGCGGTCTTGCAGGCCCAGCAGGTAGTCGCGAACCGATGCGATGTCCATGGCGTCAGCAGCCCAAGCCGGCGCGGCCGGCTCAGCGCTTGAGCGCACGATGGCCGATGTCACGCCGGTACTGCGCCCCGGCAATCGAGATGCCCTGCAGCACGTCGTAGGCCCGCTGCTGCGCGAGCCTGAGCGAATCGCCCAGCGCCGTCACGCACAGCACGCGGCCGCCGGCGGTCACCAGCGTCTCGTCCTTCAGGGCCGTGCCGGCATGGAACACCATCGCGTCGGGCGCTTCGGGCGGGATGCCGGTGATGACATCGCCGCGCCGCGGCTCCTGTGGGTAGCCGGCGGCAGCCAGCACCACGCCCAGCGCTGCGCGGCGGTCCCATTGCAGCTCGACCTGGTCCAGCGTGCCGTCGGTGGCATGCATCAGCAGCTCGAAGAAGTCGCTTTTGAGCCGCATGAGGATGGGCTGGGTCTCGGGGTCGCCCATGCGGGCGTTGAACTCGACCGTCTTCGGGTTGCCCTGGGCATCGATCATCAGCCCCGCATAGAGAAAGCCGGTGAACGGAATGCCGTCGCGGGCCATGCCTTGCACCGTCGGCAGGATGATGTCCTGCATCACCTTGCCGTGCACGTTCGGCGTGACCACCGGCGCGGGCGAATACGCGCCCATGCCACCGGTGTTGGGGCCTTCATCGCCGTCGAGCAGGCGCTTGTGGTCCTGGCTGGTGGCAAGCGACACCACATGCCGCCCGTCGCACAGCACCATGAAGCTGGCTTCCTCGCCCTCGAGGAACTGCTCGATGACGACGCGCGCGCCTTCGTCGTTGTGCTGAACGCCGAGCTTGTTGTCGACCAGCATCCAGTCGATGGCCTCGTGCGCCTGCGCAAGCGTCGTGGCGACGACCACGCCCTTGCCGGCGGCCAACCCGTCGGCCTTGATGACGATGGGCGCGCCCTGGGCGTCCACATAGGCATGGGCCTGGGCGGCGTCGGAGAAGGTCTCGTAGGCCGCGGTCGGGATGCCGTGGCGCTTCATGAAGTCCTTGGCGAAGGCCTTGGAGCTCTCGAGCTGGGCCGCGGCCTTCGTCGGGCCGAAGATGCGCAGGCCCTTGGCGCGGAACACATCGACGATGCCGGCGGCCAGCGGCGCCTCCGGCCCGACGACCGTGAGCGCCACGCCGCGCTGCTGCACGAAGTCGGCCAGTTCCTCGAAGTCGGTGATGGGCAGGTTGTGGAAGCGGCTGTCGAGCACCGTGCCGCCATTGCCGGGCGCGATGTAGACCGTCTGCACCCTGCCCGATTGAAGAAGCTTCCAGGCCATGGCGTGCTCACGCCCGCCCGAGCCGATGACCAATACTTTCATTCGGCCAACTCGGCGTTGTGATAGACGTCCTGCACGTCGTCCAGATCCTCGATCACGTCCAGCAGCTTCTGCATGCGCTGCGCATCCTCGCCGGCCAGCTCGACCGTGTTCTCGGCGCGCATGGTGACCTCGGCGACCTCGGCGTTCAGGCCGGCGGCCTCGAGCGCGTTCTTCACCGCCTCGAAGTCGGGCGGCGCGCACAGCACCTCCACGGCGCCATCGTCGTCGGTGATCACGTCCTCGGCGCCGGCCTCCAGCGCCACTTCCATCACCTGGTCCTCGCTGGTGCCGGGGGCGAATACGAACTGTCCGCAATGCTTGAACTGGAAGGCGACCGAGCCTTCGGTGCCGAGGTTGCCGCCGTGCTTGCTGAACGCATGCCGCACCTCGGCCACGGTGCGCACCCGGTTGTCGGTCATGCAGTCGACGATGATGGCCGCGCCGCCGATTCCATAGCCCTCGTAGCGCACCTCCTCGTAGCTCACGCCCTCGAGGTTGCCGGTGGCCTTGTCGATGTTCTTCTTGATCGTGTCGGCCGGCATGTTGGCGGCCTTGGCCTTGTCGATCGCCAGCCGCAGGCGCGGGTTGGCCGACACGTCGCCACCGCCCTGGCGCGCGGCCACCATGATCTCGCGGATGATGCGTGTCCAGACCCGGCCGCGCTTTTCGTCCTGGCGGCCCTTGCGATGCTGGATGTTGGCCCACTTGGAATGTCCGGCCATCGTGACTCCTGGTGCTCGAGCCGGTCCGCACCGGCCGCTTCGCATGTTGTTCGATAGACTCGAATTTTACTTGCCCGCCCCGGGAGCGAAGACATGCTGGAGCCCATCCTCGTCGCCCAGCGCGACGGCATCGAATGCCTGTTGCTGCCCGGTCTGGCGAACCGCCACGGCCTCATCACCGGCGCCACCGGCACCGGCAAGACCATCACCTTGCAGACGCTTGCCGAAGGCTTCAGCCGCCTGGGCGTGCCGGTGTTCATGGCGGACGTGAAGGGCGACCTCACCGGCATCTCGCAGGTCGGCAAGCTGGGCGACAAGATCGCCGCCGTGCTGGCCGAGCGTGGCATCACCCCGCCGCCGCCGATGGCCTGCCCGACGACGCTGTGGGACGTGCTCGGCGAACAAGGCCATCCGGTGCGTGCCACGGTGAGCGACATGGGGCCGCTGCTGCTGTCGCGCATGCTGGCGCTCAACGACACCCAGCAAGGTGTGCTGTCGCTCGTGTTTAGGATTGCCGACGACAACGGCCTGCTGCTGCTCGACCTGAACGACCTGCGCGCCATGCTGCAGCACGTGGGCGACAACGCGAAGCGCTTCACCACCGAATACGGCAACGTGAGCGCCGCCAGCATCGGCGCTATCCAGCGCGGGCTGCTGCAGATCGAGGAGCAAGGCGGCGACAAGTTCTTCGGCGAACCGATGCTCGACATCGCCGATTTCATGCAGAGCCTGGATGGCCAGGGCATGGTCAACATCCTCGCCGCCGACAAGCTGCTCAACAGCCCGCGGCTGTATGCCACCTTCTTGCTGTGGATGCTGTCCGAGCTCTTCGAGCAACTGCCCGAGGTCGGCGACCTGGACAAGCCCAAGCTCGTCTTCTTCTTCGACGAGGCGCACCTGCTGTTTAAGGATGCGCCCACCGCGCTGATCGAGCGCATCGAGCTGGTCGTGCGCCTGGTGCGCAGCAAGGGCGTGGGCGTGTACTTCGTGACCCAGAACCCGCTGGACATCCCGGACACCGTGCTCGCGCAGCTCGGCAACCGGGTGCAGCACGCGCTGCGTGCCTTCACCCCGCGCGACCAGAAGGCGGTGAAGGCGGCGGCGAGCACCATGCGCGCCAACCCGAAGCTCGACGTCGAAATCGCGATCACCGAGCTCGCGGTGGGCGAGGCGCTGGTGAGCTTTCTCGACGCCAAGGGGCGACCGAGCGTGACCGAGCGCGTCTTCGTCATCCCGCCCGGCAGCCAGATCGGCCCGATCACGCCGCAGCAGCGCCGGCAGCTGATGACCGACTCCCTGGTCGCCGGTGTCTACGACCAGGCCGTGGATCGGGAATCGGCCTACGAAATGCTCAAGGCACGTGCCGCCGAAGCCGCAGCAGCGGCCGAGAAGCTGAAGGCGGAGGCCGCGGCCAAGCCGTCGGCCACGGCCAACGCCGGCAACGGCGGCTGGCTGGGCGACGTGGCCGGCGGCCTGTTGCGCGGCTCGGGCCGCAAGGACTCGGTGCTGGAAACCATCGCCAAGTCGGCCGCGCGCACGATGGGCTCCACCGTCGGGCGCGAAATCATCCGCGGCGTGCTGGGCTCGCTGCTGGGCGGCAGCAAGCGCCGATGAGCCGCGAATGAGCCGCGAATGAGCGGCTAAGGCATCGGCGCCATCCTGGACGCCGGGCGCAGCATCACCCGCGCCACCGCATCCAGCCGGCCGATCACATGGTTGGCGAAGTAGCTGCTCTGGGTGTCGGGCTCGAGCGCCGCCACCGCCAGGTTGGCCAGCGGCTGGTCCAACGGCACGTAGTAGCTGCCCTCGGGCACGTCGAAGGCCGCGGGGGCGGTCCTGACCTCCACCTTGACGGCCGGGCCGCCGTCGGCGATGGCGCCGCGCACGTCCTCGCGCTCGGCGAGGCTGCGCGAGACCTCGGAGTACAGCTCGCCACGCAGCACGCCGTTCTCCTGAACCCGCTGCACCGTCAGCCCGAGGGCACGCAGCCGCAGCACGGCGTCGACCTCGTCCGCCGCCAGCCAGTAGCCGCAGGGGCGCGGGCGTTTCTTGACCGGCTGCAGCCGCAGCGCCGACTCCCAGGAGACGGCCAGGGCGCGGTCGGCACCGGTCACCGGGTCGATCATCACCAGCGAATACTCGCTGGGCGTGGTGTCGGCCTCCAGCACCACCTCGCCGCGGCAGGCCATCGCGCTGATGTCGTCGGCCACGAACTGGCGCAGCTTGTGCAGGTCGGGCGCACGTTCGGCGGTGCTCTGCAGCACACGCGCGATGGCGCTCACATGCGTGTAGACGCGGCGCGCGAGGTTCTGCCGCCCGATGCCCACGCCGCGCGTTTCCACGAGCAGGCTGACGGCGTTCTTCAGGCCGTTGACGTTGCGCCCGGTGTCGGGCCGCACGCCGCCCATGGACACCGTCTTGTCGCTCAGGTCGCCCGAGGTGGTGTAGTACCACTCGCTGCTCAGGCCGAGCGTCTCCAGGCGCTGCGTCACCGGTTCGTGGAACCACTGCTGCGACGCGCGCGTCATGAACTCGTGCACGTTGGGCGTCATGGCGTACTGCAGCAGCGCGTCATAGCGCTGCACCGCGCCGAACTTCTCCAGGAATCGCCCGGCGACCGTGTATTCATGCGCGTCGACGACCACGGTCGGGCGGTAGTCACGCATGAGCAGCGCCACGGCCTGGGCCTCGGGCGTGCGCAGCAGCAGGTGGTCGCGGTTGATGTCGATGCCGCTGGCGCTCAACCGGGTGCCCGCTTCGGCGCCGTCGGGGTTGGCGCGCGGCAGCACGATGACGTTGATGCGGTCCAGCAGCGGCGCGAGCAACCCCTGCGCCAGCTCGCGCGCCACGACCAGCAGCGCCTCGCTGCCGGCGGGCTCGTTGCCGTGCTGCTGGGCGACGAGCAGCACGGTGGGCCGATCGCCGGCGCGCAGCGCAGCCGGGTCCACGGTGGTCATGCGGGTGAACAGCAGGGCTTCCAGCGGCACGCCACGCTGCGAATGGCCGAGCGGCAGCAGCCGCATGCGCGTCGGGTCCGCGGCGGAGCGCGGCTCGTCGGCGAGGGCATGCATCAGCGTGCGCAGTTCGGCATTGCTGGTGTAGGTGGTGCGCCCAGGCTGGAACGCCGGGGTGCGGTAGTCCACCGGCGGCGCCGGGAAGCGGGCCTGCACCGCCGGGCTGAAGACGGCAATCGGCTCCTCGGCCGCAGGCAGCGGCGTGGGCGCCGCATCCGGGGGCGGCGACACCGGCAGGGCGACGGCCGGTTCGACCGCTGAGGCGGCCGGCGCGGGCGCCGGGGCGGCGGCAACCGGCGGCGGGGCGGGCGGGGCCGGCCGGTCCTCGGGGATGGGGAAGGGCGTGCTGCAGGCCGCCAGGCCCAGGGCGATGGAAACGGCCAGGACGGAGGCCGCGGCGCATCGGCTTCGCAGCGGGGAAACAGGGGTCAAGGCGGCGGGCAGGCGTCTCATCAGGGGTCCTTCTCGGTCGCGAAGCAATATAGCGCGGCCCGTGCGGGCGGCCGCCGGCCCAGAGCAGGCGTCATGCCCGCGACCGCTCGCGCGCGAACTGCGCCACCTCGCGCCGCGGGGCGTCGTTTCATCGCAAGGCGCTCGCGCAGCGGCGGGCGGCTGGCCACAGTGGCTCCCGAGCGGCCGCATCCAGGCTGCGTCCGGAGCCCCCATGAGCCTGTCCCAACTCTCCCCCGCCATCGTCATCCACCTGTTCATGGCGCTGGCCGCCCTGCTACTCGGCCCCTTCGCGCTGCGCGCGCGCAAGGGCTCGCGCTGGCACCGCGGCGCAGGATATGCCTGGGTGACGCTGATGCTGGGGGCGGCCCTGTCCAGCGTCTTCATCCGCGACTTCGCGCTGCCCAACATCTGGGGCTACACGCCCATCCACATCCTCACGCTGGTGACCTTCGCCGGCGTGGGCGGCGGGCTGTACTTCGTCGCTCGGCGGCGCATTGCCGCGCACCGCAAGGCGATGTGGTCGACCTACCTCGGCGGCTGTGTCGCGGCCGGCGCATTCGCGCTGATGCCCAACCGCTTCCTCGGGCAGCTGGTGTGGCACCAGTGGCTGGGCCTCGCCTGAGCCCTGAAGCAGGAGCCGCCGCCATGACCGCCGATCCGTTGCTCATCGTCCGGCACACGCCGCCCTGGGCGTGGGCCATCCTCGCCGCGCTGGTCGCACTCGGCCTGCGCCAGCTGCGCGAACAGCGCGTCGGGCGCATGCGGCTGGTGCTCGCGCCGGCGGCCCTGGGCGTCTATTCGCTGTACGGCGCCACGGCCGCCTTCGGCTGGCGCCCAGGCGTGCTGCTGGCCTGGGCGGCCGGCATGGCGGGTGCCGTCGCCGCCAACCGCTGGCTGCGCTGGCCGCGGCGGGTGCAGCCGCTGGCCGACGGCGGTTTCCTCATCGGCGGCAGCGCCTGGCCGATGGTGCTGATGCTGGCGGTGTTCGCCCAGCGCTGGGTCGTCGGCGCCGCCGAGGTTCTGCGGCCGGCCTGGCGGCACAGCGAGGCCTTCGCCGGGCCGATGGCGCTGGCCTGGGGGCTGCTGTCGGGCCTGTTCCTGGCGCGCGCGCTGCGTGTGCTGTCGCTGGCCGCGCCGCCACCGCCTAGACTCGTTCGCCCTTCCCGTTCGAGCGCGCCGTGACCGTTCCCACCTTCGAGGCCAGCCGCTATCTGCGCCGCGCCGGCATCGTCATCGTCTTCAATGCGCTGATCGGTCTCGGGCTGGGCATCGCGCGAGGCGGCGAATGGATGCTGCAGATGGTGTACGCCCAGGCGATCGGCCTGTGCATCTGGGCCTTCATCGACTTCGGCCGGCTGCTGTTCGAACGCGACCCCGAGTCGCACCTGCCCACGGGCTGGCGCGCCGTGGTGCTGCACGCGGGCGCGGTCATCCTCGGCTACTTCAGCGGCACCTGGATCGCCGACCAGTACTGCGGCTGTTCCACCTTCGCCGCCTGGACGACGACGCCGCGCAGCGTCGGCGGCTACTTCGTGATGGCGATCGGCGTGAGCATCGCCATCTCGTACTTCTTCATCTCCCGCGGGCGCGAGGAGCGCCGCCGCGAACAACTGGCCGTGGCGCAGCGGGATGCGGCCGAGGCCAAGCTCAGGCTGCTCGAATCCCAGCTCGAGCCGCACATGCTGTTCAACACGCTGGCCAACCTGCGGGTGCTCATCGGGCTGGACCCGGCACGTGCCCAGGCCATGCTGGACCAGCTCATCGCCTTTCTGCGTGCCACGCTCGGCGCCTCGCGCGCCACCGTGCACCCGCTGTCGGCCGAATTCGCCCGGGTGGGCGACTACCTCGCGCTGATGAAGCTGCGCATGGGCGAGCGGCTGGCGGTCGAGCTCGATCTGCCGGCGGCGCTGGCCACGCACGGCGTGCCGGCGCTCATCCTGCAGCCGCTGGTGGAGAACGCCATCAAGCACGGGCTGGAGCCGCATGTGGCCGGCGGCCGCCTGCGGGTGAGCGCCGCGGCCGAGGGTGGGCAGCTCGTGCTGCAGGTGCACGACACCGGCGCCGGGTTCGCCCACGACCCGGCAGCCGCAGGCACCCGCTTCGGCCTGCAGCAGGTGCGCGAGCGGCTGCAGACCTTGTACGGCGACCGCGCCTCGCTGACGCTCGAGCCGGCCCACGGCGGCGGCACGCTGGCACGCGTGCGACTGCCCGCGGGCCAGCCTGTCCCGGACAACCCCCAGCCCTTCACCGCATGAACAAGCTTGCCACCTTCCTGCTCGCGCCTTTGCTGATTGCCGGTGCCCTGCTCGCCGCCGCCATCGCCTTCGGCGGACCGGGCGATCCGCCGCCCATGAGCAGCATCGTCGACCCTTTCCGCGACGTCGACTTCTCCGGCGTGCCGGCGCCGCGCGGGTTCAACGCCCGCGACGGCCGCGCGCTCGCCTTCCACCACTACCCCGCCCAGGGCGAGCCGCGGGGCAGCGTGGTGCTGGTGCATGGCTCCTCGGCGCGCGGCAGCAGCCTGCATGTGATGGCCCAGGCGCTGGCCGCGGCCGGCCATGGCGTGTATGCGCTGGACATGCGCGGCCACGGCGGCTCGGGCACCAAGGGGCAGATCGACCACGTCGGCCAGCTCGACGAGGACCTCGAGGATTTCATGGCCGCGGTGGCGCCAGCACGCCCCGCCACGCTGGCCGGCTTCTCCGCCGGCGGCGGTTTCGCGCTGCGCATCGCCGGCGGCGAACGCCAGGCGCTGTTCGACAGCTACCTGCTGCTCGCACCCTTCATCAGCCAGGACGCGCCCACCTACCGGCCCGACAGCGGCGGCTGGGTGAGCGTGGGCGTGCCGCGGCTGGTGGCCATTGCGGTGCTGGACGGCCTTGGACTGCGCGCGTTCCAGTGCCTGCCGGTCACCCGCTTTGCCGTCACCGAGCGCGCGCGGCCGCATCTCACCGCCGAATATTCCTATGCGCTGGCGCAGAACTTCCGCCCCGCGCCCGACTACCGCGCGACCTTGCGCGCGCTGCGCCGGCCGGTGGAAGTGCTGGTGGGACAGGACGACGAAGCCTTCCACGCCGAGCACTTCGCCGCGGTGTTTGCCGAGGCGGGGCGGCCCGTGCCGGTCACCGTGCTGCCGGGCGTGGCACACATCGGGCTGACGCTCGAACCGGATGCGGTTCAGGCGGCCGTGGCGGCCGTGGGCCGCCTGCAGACGGCCGTGGCGCCGGCCAAGGCCCAGCCATGAGTGCGACCGCCCTCATCGCCGAAGACGAACCGCTGCTGGCCGAGAACCTGCGGGCCGAACTCGCGCGCGCCTGGCCGGCGCTGCGTGTAGCCGCCACGGTCCACCATGGCGAGGCGGCGGTCGAGCAGGCGTTGGCGCTCATGCCCGACGTGCTGTTCCTCGACATCCGCATGCCCGGCATGAGCGGGCTGGACGCCGCCCAGGCGCTGGCCGAGGACTGGCCGGACGACGCCGCCCGCCCCTTTCCGCTGCTGGTCTTCGTGACCGCCTACGACCAATACGCGGTGCAGGCTTTCGAGCGCCGGGCGGTCGACTACCTGCTCAAGCCGCTGGATCCGGCTCGCCTGGCGCACTGCGTGCAGCGCCTGCAGGCGCAGCTCGCGCAGCGCACCGCGCCGGCCCAGGGCCTGGAGCAGGCGGTGTCGCAGCTGCGCGCGCTGCTGGGCACTGCGGCGCCGCCGGCCGCGCCGCGCCTCGAGGTCATCCAGGCCAGCCACGGCAGCACCGTGCACCTGGTGCCGGTGGACGAGGTGCTGTATTTCGAGGCGGCGGACAAGTACGTGCGCGTCGTCACCGCCGACGCCGAGCACCTGATCCGCCAGTCCCTGCGCGATCTGCTGCCGCAGCTCGACACGCAGCGCTTCTGGCAGGTTCACCGCGGCACGGTGGTGCAGGCGCGCTGCATCGCGACCGCCGAGCGGCAGGCGTCGGGCAAGGTGGTGCTCACGCTGCGCGGGCGGCCCGAAAAGCTGGTGGCGAGCCGGCTGTACGCCCACTTGTTCAAGGCGATGTGAGGCGCGCGGGCCGCGCCGCGCCAAGGCTCAGTCCTCGCGCTCGCGCGGCTCGGGCTTCTCCACCGCAGGCGGTATCGGCTCGACCGGCGTGATGTAGCGCTCCAGCCGGTACAGCATCGACAGGATGATGACCACCAGCACCGTGGCCAGCAGCGCGGTCGCTTCCCTGCCCTGCCCCACCGTCACGCCGATGGCCGCCGTGGCCCAGATGCCGGCGGCGGTGGTGAGGCCGCGCACCTCGCCGTCGCGGTTCATCTTCAGCACGGCCCCTGCGCCGAGAAAGCCGACCCCGGCAATCACGCCCTGCAGCACGCGGCTCATGCCGTCGTGCTCCATGCCGCCGAGCTCGGGCACCAGCACGAACAGCGCGGCGCCCAGCGCCACCAGCATGTGGGTGCGCAGGCCGGCCGCGCTCTCACGGCGTTCGCGCTCGAAGCCGATGGCCGCACCCAGCAGCACCGCGAGCAGCAGGCGCAGCGCCACCCGCGTCGCCTGCTCGACATCGTGGATGTCGGAGAACTCCTGCTGCACGGTGGCCCAGATGCGCTCCCACATGGTTCAGGCCCGCCGCGCCGCGCACGACAAAAAGCCCGCCGAAGCGGGCCGGGAGGGGCGAGGTGACGGAAGTGCGGTCCCAGCCATGATGCGGGCCACTATAGGCCCGCGCCCGCGGCCGGTTGTATCAATGGCCGCGCCCGCGCTTGCCGTGGTGATGGTGCCCGCTGTGGCGCTTGCCGTGGTGGCGGTCCCAGCCGCGGTGGCGATGATGATGCGGCTTGTGGACCACCACCGGCGCGTAGTAGATGGGCTGCGGCGCCACATAGACCGGCGGCGCGTAGACCACCGGCGGGCCGTAGACCGGCGCCGGGTAGTACCCATGCCGCGGCGGCGGCGCGTTTGACACCACGGCGCCCACCACCGGCGCGCTGATGCCGACCGACCAGTACACATCCCCGGCCACGGCAACGCCGCTGGACAGCAGGCCGGCACCGGCGGTGAGCGCGAGGGCGATCAGTCTTTTCATTCGGGTCTCCTTTCGCAGCACAGTGCCGCATGTGATGGCGCCACTCTGGCATGCGTGGTCGCCCCGGGCCTTTCTGCCAGGTAAAGACAGGTAAACCGGATGCATCGGCACGGCCGTTGCCGCAACCGTTTGTGAGCGCGCGCCCGCCTGTCCACGGCGTGCGCAGCGCTTTCGGCGGCACCCACCCGCTCGATACACTCGTCGGTTCTCTTTCCATTCACCGCCGCGCCGGCCGCCCACCCGCCATGTCCTCATCCAAGGAAGACACCGTCAAGCCCAGCAACTTCCTGCGGCATGTGATCGAGCAGGACCTGGCGCGCGGCAGCTACTCGGGGCGGCGCTTCGCGGGCACGCCGGGCGATGCGACGCACCACCAGAGCGGGCCGGTGGACACGGCGAAGATCCGCACCCGCTTCCCGCCCGAGCCGAACGGCTACCTGCACATCGGCCATGCCAAGAGCATCTGCCTGAACTTCGGCCTGGCGCGCGAATACGGCGGCGTGTGCCACCTGCGCTTCGACGACACGAACCCCGAGAAGGAGGAGCAGGAGTACGTCGATGCCATCCTCGACGCGGTGCGCTGGCTCGGCTTCGACTGGCATGCCAACGGGGTGAGCCACCTGTTCCACGCGAGCAGCTATTTCGACTTCATGTACCGCGCGGCCGAGTACCTGGTCGAGACCGGCCATGCCTACGTGGACGAGCAGACGCCCGAGCAGATGCGCGCGAACCGCGGAGACTTCGGCACACCCGGCACCGACAGCCCCTTCCGCGACCGCTCGCCCGAGGAGAACCTCGCGCGCCTGCGCGAGATGCGCGACGGCCGCCACCCCGACGGCGCGATGGTGCTGCGCGCCAAGATCGACATGGCCTCGCCCAACATCAACCTGCGCGACCCGGCCATCTACCGCATCAAGCACGCCACCCACCACGCCACCGGCGACGCCTGGTGCATCTACCCGATGTATGCCTTCGCGCATCCGATCGAGGACGCGCTGGAGAACATCACCCACAGCATCTGCACCCTCGAGTTCGAGGACCAGCGCCCGTTCTACGACTGGACGCTCGAGCGCATCGTGCCCATCCTGCGTGCGCCGCAGTTCGCGCATGCGCTGCGCCTGGTGGAGGCCATCGACGGCCAGGGCGTGCAGGCGCGCAAGGAGTTCGCGCTGCACTGCCACAACCATGCGGCCAAGCTGTTCGTGAGCGAACCCGAGGCGCGCATGCGCGCGCTGTTCGTCAAGTGGGAACACGACCGTGATGCGGTGCTGCGCGACCTCGACGCCTTCTTCGGCCTGCTGCGCCAGCATGCGCCGCAGTTCTCCCCGCTGCTCGCGCATGCGCTCGAGGAGCGCGAGCCGAATGTGTTCGAGCTGCCGCATCAGTACGAATTCGCGCGTCTGAACATCACCTCGGTGGTCACCAGCAAGCGCAAGCTGCGCCAGCTGGTGGACGAGAAAATCGTCGACGGCTGGGACGACCCGCGCATGCCCACCATCGTCGGCCTGCGCCGGCGCGGCTACACGCCGGAGAGCCTGCAGCTGCTGGCCGAGCGCACCGGCGTAAGCAAGGCCGGCGGCTGGATCGACTATTCCAGCGTGGACATCGCGCTGCGCGACGACCTGGAAGGCAAGGCGCCGCGTGCGATGGCCGTGCTGGAGCCGCTGGCGCTCGAGCTCACCAACTGGGCCGAGGTCTTCGGCAGCGAGGGTCACCGCGAGCCCTGCGGCGCGCCGGCGCATCCGCAGCGCCCGGAACTCGGCACGCGTGAATTCAGCCTCGGCCCGCGGCTGTGGATCGAGCGCGACGACTTCGCCGAGACGCCGCCCAAGGGCTTCTTCCGCCTCTTCCCGGGCAACAAGGTGCGGCTGAAGTACGGCTATGTCATCGAATGCACCGGGGCGAGAAAGGATGCCGACGGCCAGGTCACCGCGGTGCTCGCCACCGTGGTGCCCGACACCAAGAGCGGCACGCCCGGAGCCGATGCGGTGAAGGTCAAGGGCACCATCACCTGGGTCGGCCAGCATGACGCCGTGCCGGTGGAACTGCGCCTGTACGAGCGCCTGTTCACCGAAGACCAGCCGGACGCGGGCGGGCGCGATTTCATGACCACGCTCAACCCGCACAGCAAGCGGGTCACGCAGGGATACGTGGAGCCGTCACTGGCCGGCGTGGAGGCCGACGAGCGCTTCCAGTTCGAGCGGCATGGCTACTTCGTCAGCGACCGGGTCGACCATGCACCGGGGCGGCCCGTGTTCAACCGGACGGCGACCTTGAAGGACAGTCGGGGGAAGTAGGGGGCGGCCGGGCTGCCGCGCTCACCCTCACCCCAGCCCTCTCCCGCAAGCGGGAGAGGGAGCAGTCCGGCTGCTCAGGCCCCCTCTCCCGCTTGCGGCAGTGGGCGGGGGGTGAGGGTTTTCGGACTCATCTACCCACCATCTCCCGCAACCGAAACCTCTGCAGCTTCCCCGTTTCCGTGCGCGGCAGGCGCTCGAGGAAAGTCACCGCCCGCGGGTACTTGTAGGGCGCGACCGTCGCCTTGACGAAGTCCTGGAGTTCCTTGACCAGCGGCTCGCCCGCCGCCGCGCCCTCGCGCGGCACGACGAAGGCCTTGACGATCTGCCCCCGTTCCGCGTCGTCCACGCCGATGACGGCGCATTCGAGCACCGCCGGATGCTGCTGCAGCGCATCCTCCACCTCGGGCGCGGCGATGTTGTAGCCGGCCGAGACGATCATGTCGTCGGTGCGTGACTGGAAGCGGAAGTAGCCGTCGTCGTCCACCAGATACGCGTCGCCCGTCAGATTCCAGCCGTCGTGCACGTAGTTCGCCTGGCGCGGGTCGTCCAGGTAGCGGCAGCCCGTGGGGCCCTTCACCGCCAGGCGGCCGATCTGCCCGGCGGGCGCCGGCTGGCCGTGCTCGTCGAGCACGCAGGCGCGGTAGCCGGGCACGGCGACGCCGGTCGCGCCTTCGCGCGCATGTTCCTCGTCCGCCGAGATGAAGATGTGCAGCAGCTCGGTGGAGCCGATGCCGTCGATCATCTCGATGCCCGTGGCCTCGCGCCACAGCCGCCGTGTCGCCGCGGGCAGCGCCTCGCCGGCCGAGACGCATTTGCGCAGGCTGCCGCCGTGGGCCGCGGCGATGCGGCGCTCGCGTGCGGCGGGCGCCATCGCGCGGTAAGAGGTCGGTGCGGTGAACAGCACGCTCGCGCCGCAGCGCGCGATGGCGTCGACCAGGTCCGGCGGCGAGGCCTTTTCCAGCAGCACCGTGGATGCGCCGATGTGCATCGGAAACAGCACCAGCCCGCCGAGGCCGAAGGTGAACGCCAGCGGCGGGCTGCCGATGAACACATCGTCGGCGCTTGCGCGCAGCACATGGCGCGGAAAGCATTCGCAGGCGGCCATCACGTCGCGGTGGAAATGCATGGTCGCCTTGGGCTGGCCGGTGGTGCCGGAGGTGAAGGCGAGCAGGCAGGTGTCCTCGGCCGCGGTGTCGACATTGGAGAAACTGTCGGGCTGCCGCGCCATGTGCGACTCGAGGCTGTCGGGTGCGTCGTCGCCGAAGCAGCGCAGCTGCCGCAGCGTCGGTGACTGCTGCATCGCCGTCTCCAGCTCGCCGCACAGCGCCCGGTCGCACAGCGCGTGCGAGATCTGCGCCTTGGCGATCACCTGCGCCAGTTCCTTGGCCCGCAGCAGCGGCATGGTGGCCACCGCGATGCCGCCCGCCTTCATCACCGCGAACCAGCAGGCGACCAGCATCGGCTTGTTGGCCGCACGCAGCAGCACTCGGTTGCCGGGCACCAGCCCCATGTCGTTCACCAGCACGCCGGCGATGCGATTGGCCTGGCGCTGCAGATCGGCATAGCTCCAGGCGGTGCCGTCGGGAGTGCGCATGCAGGGGCGATCGCCGCGGCCTTCGGCGATGTGGCGGTCCAGCAGTTCGGTGGCGCAGTTCAGGCGCTCGGGGAATTGCAGCTCGGGAAGCTCGAAGAGGAATTCGGGCCACTGCGCGCGCGGTGGCAGGCGGTCATGGGCAAAGGTATCGACGTGGGCGCTGGGGTTCATGGCGTCGTCCTTGGCTGAGTGGACTGGGATCAGTCGGGAATCACCGCGGTGACCTCGATCTCCACCTTGGCGCGGTCCTCGATCAGCGCCTTCACCTCCACCGCGGTCATCGCCGCGTTGTAGGCGCCGATGACCTCGCGGTAGGCCTTGCCGACCTCGCGGCCGGCGGCAAGGTATTCGCGCTTGTCGGTGACGTACCAGGTCACGCGCACGATGTGCTCGGGCTTGGCGCCGGCCTCGCGCAGCACGGCGGCCACGTTCTCCAGCGCCTGTCGGGTCTGCGCGGCGAAGTCGTCCGTATGGAACCGACCTTCGGCGTCCCAGCCGACCATGCCGGCGATGTAGAGCTGGCGGCCGCGCACGAGCACGCCGTTGGCATAACCCTTGGGGCGGGGCCAGCCGGGGGGGAGGATGACTTGCATGGGGTGGGTCCTTGTCAGCAGGAGACGGAGCGTCCGTGCACTGGTTTTCGGGTTGCTTTGTTGACGGCCCCCTCACCCCAGCCCTCTCCCCAGCCCTCTCCCCCGAGGAGGGGGAGAGGGAGCAAGAGCGCCCGATCGGCCCCCTCTCCCGCCTGCGGGAGAGGGTTGGGGTGAGGGTCGGCGCGCCAACCCACCTCAATCCCCCTCGAACCGCGGCCGCTGCTTCGCCACGAACGCGTGGTAGGCCCGCGAGAAGTCCTCGGTCAGCATGCACAGCGCCTGCGCCTGGGCTTCGGCCTCGATGGCCTGCTCGATGGTCATGGCCCATTCCTGGTGCAGCATGGTCTTGGTGATGCCGTTGGCGAAGCTCGGGCCGGCCGCCAGCTCGCGCGCCATCGCCGTGGCGTCGGCCAGCAGGGCCTCCGGCGCGCACAGCCGGTTGAAGAAGCCCCAGCGCTCGGCCTCCTCGCCCGGCAGCGCGCGGCCGGTGTAGAGCAGCTCGCTCGCGCGCCCCTGCCCCACGATGCGCGGCAGCATCGCGCAGGCGCCCATGTCGCAGCCGGCCAGGCCCACGCGGTTGAAGAGGAAGGCCGTCTTGCTGCGCGCCGTGCCATAGCGCAGGTCGGAAGCCATCGCGAGGATGGCGCCGGCCCCGGCGCACACGCCGTCCACGGCCGCGACGATGGGCTGCGGGCAGGCGCGCATCGCCTTCACCAGGTCGCCCGTCATGCGCGTGAACATCAGCAGCTCCGGCGCCTTCAGCCGCACCAGTGGGCCGATGATTTCGTGCACGTCGCCGCCGGAGCAGAAGTTGTCGCCGGCGCCGGCGAGCACGACGGCGCGCACGTCCTCGGCGTACTTCAGCTGGCCGAAAAGGTCGCGCAGTTCGGCATACGAATCGAAGGTGAGCGGGTTCTTGCGCTCGGGCCGGTTGAGCGTGATGGTCGCGACGCGCTCGCTCACCTGCCAGCGGAAATGCCGCGCCTCGTAGCCCGCGAGCGCGCGGCGGTTGCCGGCGCGCAGGGCGGGGTCGACACGGTCGGTCGCATCGGTGCTCATCGTTCTTCTCCAGGGTTTTGGGTGTTGCGCACCAGGCCCACGCGCAGCTCGCCGAGCCGGGTGTAGAGCTGCTGCAGCGCCTGCGGCTCGATGCCGGCGAACAGCTCGCGCACCCATTGCTCATGGGCGCGGGCCATGGCCTCGAAGCTGCGCCGTCCTTGCGGCGTGAGCCGCAGGATCCAGGCGCGGCGGTCGGTGGGGCTGCTGGCGCGCACGACCAGGCCGTCGCGCTCCAGCTCGTCGGTCAGGCCGGTGACGCTGCCGCCGCTGACCATCAGGTGGCTGGAGAGGTCGCGCATCTTCAGCCCTTCGGGAAAGCGGTAGAGCTGCGCCAGGTAGTCGAAGCGCGGCAGCGTGATGCCGAACTGCTCGCGCAGTCGGCGGCGGATCTCGGTCTCGATCTGCGTGGTGCACGACAGCAGCCGCAGCCACAGCTTGAGCGCCGCATGGTCGCCCGCCTGCGCGCGTGCCTCGTGGCCGAGTTCCTGCGCGTCGCGCAGCAGCAGGTGCGATGCGTCGTTGTGTTTCATGTGACCTCCCCGCCCGACACCGAAATCGATTGCCCGGTGATGGCCGCCGCGCCTTCGCCGCACAGCCAGCGCACCGCGTCGGCCACCTGCTCGGGCTGCACCAGGGTGCGCTGCGGGTTGCCGGCGGCGAATTCCTCGCGCGCCGCCGCCTCGCTGCGCCCGGTCTTGGCGACGACGTTGGCGATGCTGCCGGCGAGCAGCTCGGTCTCTGTGTAGCCCGGGCACACGGCATTCACGGTGATGCCCTTGCGCGCCAGCTCCAGCGCCAGCGACCGGGTCAGACCGATCACCCCGTGCTTGGCCGCCGTGTACGCGCTGACATAGGCATAACCGCGCTGGCCGGCGGTGCTCGCGATGTTGACGATGCGGCCCCAGCCGGCGGCCAGCATGTCGGGCAGCGCCGCCTGGGCGCAGAGAAAGCTGCCCGTGAGGTTCACCGCCAGCATGCGCTGCCAAAGGTCGAGCGACGTCTTGGCAAAGGGCGCGCTTTCCGCCTGGCCGGCGTTGTTGATCAGCACCGTGATCTGCCCGCGCGCGGCGCGCGCCTCGGCGAACGCGGCCTGCACCTGCACCTCGTCGGCCACGTCCGCGAGCACCAGACCGTGGCCCGCGCCCGGCAGCTGCTGCAGGCTGCGTCGCAAGGCCTCCGCATCGCGCCCGAGCAGCGTCACACGCAGGCCTTGCTGCGCCAGCATGCGGGCGATCGCCGCGCCGATTCCGCGCGAGCCGCCGGTCACGAGGGCGTGCCGTGCCGCCGTCATCACGCCTCCACCCGCTGCGGCGGCGCGGCCAGCGCGGCCTGCGCCTTCTCGCGCTGGAACAGGCTTTCCATCTGCGGCTTGGCCGAGGTGTACTGCCGCGGCCACATCACCTCGGTGAAGCCGATCTTGGCGGCCTCGGTGAGCGTCCACGCCGGGTTGGCGAGGTGCGGGCGTGCGATGGCACACAGGTCCGCCCGGCCGGCCGCGATGATGCTGTTGACATGGTCCGCCTCGGAAATCGCGCCCACGGCGATGGTCGGCACCTGGGCCTCGTTGCGCACGCGGTCGGCGAACGGCGTCTGGTACATGCGGCCGTACACCGGCTTCTGCGCCGCGCTCACCTGGCCTGACGAACAGTCGACGAGGTCCGCGCCCGCCGCCTTGAAGGCACGCGCGATCTCCACCGCATCGGCCGGCGTGGTGCCGCCTTCCACCCAGTCATGCGCCGAGATGCGCACCGACATCGGCAGGTGCTCGGGCCACACCGCGCGCATCGCGGCGAACACTTCCAGCGGATAGCGCAGCCGGTTGGCGAGCGAGCCGCCGTAGTCGTCATCGCGCCGGTTGGTCAGTGGCGAGATGAAGGACGACAGCAGGTAGCCGTGCGCGCAGTGCAGTTCCAGCCAGTCGAAGCCCGCCTCGGCGGCGCGGCGCGTGGCCTGCACGAAGTCGTCGCGCACACGGTCCATGTCGGCGCGGGTCATGGCGCGCGAGGTGTCGCTCACGCCTTCGAGGTACTGCTGCGGCGAGGCGGAGATCAAGGGCCAGCCACCTTGGGCCAGCGGCTGGTCGCCACCGCCCTCCCACGGCAGGCAGGTCGCGCCCTTGGCGCCGGCATGGCCCAGCTGCACCGCGATCTTGGCGTCGCTGTGCGCATGCACGAAGTCGACGATGCGCCGCCAGGCGTCGCGCTGGGCGTCGTTCCACAGCCCCGGGCAGCCCGGCGTGATGCGTGCATCGGGCGAGGTGCAGGTCATCTCGGCCACCACCAGTCCGGCACCGCCCAGCGCACGCGCGCCGAGGTGCGCGAGGTGGAAATCGCCCGGCACGCCGTCCACGCAAGAGTACTGCGCCATCGGCGAGACGACGACACGGTTCTTCAGCCGCAGGCCGCGCACTTCGTAGGGCGTGAACATCGGCGGCAACGCCGGCAACGCCGCCTCGCGCTCGACACCGGCGCGCTCGGCGAACCAGCGTTCGTAGCCCTCGAGCCAGCGTGCATCGCGCAGTCGCAGGTTCTCGTGGCTGATGCGCTGGCTGCGCGTGAGCATGGAGTACATGAACT
>JBIQKU010000180.1:0-6533 GCA_044506225.1 Rubrivivax sp.
GTCGGCGCCGGCCTTGCTGGCGAACAGCAGCGCCTCGCCCACGGCGGCGATGTTCAGCGCCACGATGATCTGGTTGGCCACCTTGCAGGTCTGGCCGTCGCCATTGCCGCCGACCAGCGTGATGTTCTTGCCCATCAGCTCGAACAGCGGCCTGATGCGGTCGAACACCGCCTGCGGGCCGCCGACCATGATGGTCAGGCTCGCCGCCTTGGCGCCGACCTCGCCGCCCGAGACGGGCGCGTCGAGATAGTCGCCACCGAGCTCGTTGATGGACTGAGCGAAGCGCTTGGTCTCGATGGGCGAGATGGAGCTCATGTCGACCACCGTCTTGCCCTTGGAAAGACCCGCGGCCACGCCCTTGTCGCCGAAGAGCACGGCCTCGACGTCGGGCGTGTCGGGCAGCATGAGGAAGACGATGTCGGCCTGCTGCGCGACCTCCTGGCTGCTGGCGCAGGCGGTGACGCCGGCGTCCGCCAGCGCCTGTGGCGTGGGCTTGCGGCTGTAGACGAACAGCTCGTGGCCGCCCTTGCGCAGGTTGAGCGCCATGGGCGCGCCCATGATGCCGAGGCCGATGAATCCGAGTTTGCTCATTGGGTGTGGCTCCGTGGTTCCAAAGAAGTGGCGGGTGAGCGCGCCGGCCCCCTCACCCCAGCCCTCGCCCCCAGAGGGGGAGAGGGAGAAATGCGTGCCCTCCGCGGGCGGGTGCAGGCGTTGAGCGGTGGGTCCGGAGCGCCATGATGGCTTGCCCCCCTCTCCCCTCCGGGGGCGAGGGCTGGGGTGAGGGGCCGCGCCCGCTCAGCCGGCCTTGAACTTGTCCCGCAACCCCTGCGTCGCGGCCCGGAACAAGCCCAGGTCGCTGCCGACCGCGACGAAGCTCGCGCCCATGGCCATGTAGCGACGGGCATCCGCCTCCACCGGCGCAAGAATGCCGCTCGGCTTGCCGGCCTGGCGCGCGGCGTCGAACACCCGGGCAATGGCCGCCTGCACGTCCGGGTGCGCCGCATTGCCCAGATGGCCCATGCCGGCGGCGAGGTCCGAGGGGCCGACGAAGACGCCGTCCACGCCTTCCACCGCCGCGATCTCGGCCGCAGCCGCCACGCCGGCGTCGCTCTCGATCTGCACCATCACGCAGATGTTGTCGTTGGCACGCTGCAGGTAGTCGGCCACGCTGCCGTAGCGGTTGCCGCGCTGCGACACCGACACGCCGCGAATGCCCTTCGGCGGGTAGCGCGTGGCGGCCACCGCGCGGCGCGCTTCCTCGGCGCTCTGCACGAAGGGCACGAGGAAGTTGTAGAAGCCCGCGTCCAGCAGGCGCTTGATCTCCACCGCGTCGTTCCACGACGGGCGCACCACCGGCGCGCTGACGCTGTCCTTGAGTGCCATGAGCTGCGGCACGAAGGTGCTCACGTCGTTGGGCGAATGCTCGCCATCGAGCAGCAGCCAGTCGAAGCCGGCCACGCCCAGCACCTCGGCGGTGATGGGATTGGCGAGCGAACACCAGCAGCCGATCAGGCGCTCGCCGGCCGCGAGCCGCTGCCTGAAGGTGTTGGGAATGCCGGAATAAGGCGTGGCGGTCATGGTCGGTCCTCGGCGGCTCAGCGCACCATGCACGGCCGCTTCGGATCGAAGCGCCAGTTGGGGATCAGGCACTGCATGGCGATGGCATCGTCACGCGCGCCCAGGCCATGCTGAAGATAGAGCTGGTGGGCCCGCTCGACCTCGGCCATGTCGAGCGCCACGCCCAGGCCCGGCGCCTCGGGCACCGCCACCTCGCCGCCCGTGATGCGCAGCGGCTCGCGGGTGAGGCGCTGGCCGTCCTGCCAGATCCAGTGGGTGTCGATGGCCGTCACGCGCCCGGGCGCGGCGGCCGCGGCGTGGGTGAACATGGCGAGCGACACATCGAAATGGTTGTTCGAGTGCGAACCCCAGGTCAGGCCGAAGTCACGGCAGGTCTGGGCGACGCGCACCGCGCCCTGCATGGTCCAGAAATGCGGGTCGGCGAGCGGGATGTCCACCGCCTGCAGCGTGAGCGCATGCATCATCTGCCGCCAGTCGGTGGCCACCATGTTGGTGGCGGTGGGCAGGCCGGTGGCGCGGCGGAACTCGGCCATCACCTCGCGGCCGGAGAAGCCGCCTTCGGCGCCGCAGGGATCTTCGGCATACGCCAGCACGCCATGCAGGTCGCGCAGCAGGTGCACCGCATCGGCCAGCAGCCAGCCGCCGTTCGGATCCAACGTGATGCGGGCCTCGGGAAAACGTTCCTTCAGCGCGACGATGGCCTCGACTTCCTCCTCGCCGCGAAGCACGCCGCCCTTGAGCTTGAAGTCGGCAAAGCCGTAGCGCGCCTGCGCCGCTTCGGCCAGGCGAACGATGGCCTCGGGCGTCATCGCCTCTTCATGGCGCAGGCGCAGCCAGTCGTCCTCGGCCTCGGGCGCTTCCACATACGGCAGGTCGCTCCTGCGCCGGTCGCCCACGTAGAACAGGTAGCCCAGCATGGGCACCGACGCGCGCTGCTGGCCTTCGCCCAGCAGTTCGCACAGCGGCACGCCCAGGTGCTGGCCCATCAGGTCGAGCAGCGCGGATTCGAGCGCCGTCACCGCATGGATGGTGGTGCGCAGGTCGAAGGTCTGCAGCCCGCGCCCGCCGGCATCGCGGTCGGCGAAGCGGCTGCGCACGGTGGCGAGCAAGTGTTGCCAGCGGCCGATGGGCTGGCCGACGAGCAGCTCGCCGGCGTCTTCCAGCGTCTGGCGGATGGCCTCGCCGCCCGGCACCTCGCCCACGCCGGTGCGCCCGGCGCTGTCGGTGAGGATGGCGAGGTTGCGGGTGAAGAACGGCGCGTGCGCGCCGCTCAGGTTCAGCAGCATGCTGTCGCGGCCGGCGACGGGCACGATGCGAACGGTCTGGATGACGGGGGTGGTACTGCTCATGGAAGGAAAGGTGACGGGTGGTCCCGCGCACACCCGCTCGGGCCGGGGTATCGAAGCCCAGTGTGCGCCTGGAGGCACTTCGATACCTCAGTGCCGCCCTTCGATACCTCAGGGCGAACGGGTTGGCTCAGTGTCGCCCTTCGATACCTCAGGGCGAACGGGTTGGCTCAATGCCGCACTTCGATACCTCAGGGCGGACGGGTCGGGGTGGGTGGCAGGAGCGGATCGCGCAGAGGATCAGTTCACCGTGATGTTGCCCGTCGCGATGACCTGCTTCCAGCGCTCGAACTCCGCGGCCTGGAACCTGGCGAACTCCTCGGGCGTGTTGGCCACGATCTCGAAGCCGAGCGAGGTGAGCTTGGGCTTGACCTGCGGGTCCTCCAGCGCGGCAGCGATGGTCTGGTGCAGCTTGGTCTTGATGTCGGCCGGCAGTCCGCGCGGCGCGGCGACGGCCTGCCAGGAGTACACGTCCACGCCGCTGACGCCGGCTTCGGCGAGCGTCGGCACATCGGGCAGCAGCGCCGAGCGCTTGGCGCCGGTGATGGCCAGTGCCCGCAGCTTGCCGGCTGCCACATGCGGCACCACCACGTTGATGTTCTGGAAGGAGGCATCGACCACGCCGCCCAGCAGGTCGGTCATGGCCGGCGCGCCGCCCTTGTAGGGCACGTGGATGCCGCTGGTGCCGGTCCTCTGCCAGAAGAGCGCGGCGGTGAGGTGGTCGGACGAGCCGTTGCCCGGAGAGGCGAAGCTCATCTTGCCCGGCTCCTTCTTCAGCTGCGCCATCACGTCGGCCACGGTCTTGAACGGCGAGGCCGCCGGCACGACCAGCACGTTCGGCGCCTGCACCGCGACCGTGATCGGGTCCAGGTCCTTCAGCGCGTCGTAGGGCACGTTCTTGATCAGGTGCGGCGCGATGACGAAAGGCCCGAGCGACGAGACGAACAGCGTGTAGCCATCGGGCGCCGCACGTGCCACCTGGCCCGCACCGATGGTGCCGGTGGCGCCGGCGCGGTTGTCGACCACGAAGCTCTGGCCAAGACGCTCCTGCAGATGCTGGGCGAGCGTGCGCGCAATCATGTCGGTGGAGCCGCCGGGCGGGAACGGCACGACGATGGTCACCGGCTGGGCCGGATAGGCCTGGGCCAGCGCCGCACCGGGCGTGATCACCGCGACGGTCGCCGCGGCCATGAGCTTGAGGACGAGAGACTTCATGGAGGAACTCCTGCGCCGGCGCTGCGTGCCGTCGATGGTTGATGTCATCAGTCATCGTACAAGTAGGGCATGCAGGAGCGACCGAGGGAAAGCCCGGGCCTGCGTTCCTGCCCGCGGCTGCAGTGACCGGCGGCCGCTCAGGACGCGACGAACAGACGGCCCCGAGCGCCGCGGTGCCGCGACGCTAGGCGGGCGCCCCGGGCACCAGCGACGCCGCCCGCCGCCGCCGCTCCCGGCTGTTGGCGAGATGGGTGCGCATGGCGGCGCGCGCGGCGTCGGGGTCCTGGGCGGCGATGGCGTCCAAGATGCTTTCGTGCTCGGCGTTCACCCGCCGCAGATAGGCCTGGCGCTCCTGGTCGATGTCGGCGGGCGCCGGCTCGAGCCGCGCGCGCGGAATGATCATGGCGCCGAACGTCGCCATCAGCTCGGCGAAATGCGGGTTCTGCGTGGCGCGTGCGACCTCGCAGTGGAACTGGAAATCGGCGGCCACCGCATCGCGGCCCTCGGCCACCGCCTGCGCCATGTCGTCGAGGGCGCGGCGCATGGCCGCGAGGTTCTCGGCGGTGCGGCGCACGGCGGCCAGGCTTGCTGCCTCGGTCTCGATGCCGATGCGCAGCTCGAGCACCGAGATCACGTCGCGCAGCGTCGCGAACTGCTCGGGCGCGATGCGAAAGCCGCCCGCTTCGCCCAGGCCCAGCACGAAGGTGCCGATGCCGTGGCGCGTCTCGACCAGCCCCGAGGCCTGCAGCTTGGAGATCGCCTCGCGCACCACGGTGCGGCTCACGCCGAACTCGGCCATGATTTCGGACTCGGTGGGCAGCTTGTCACCCATGGTGAGCCGGCCCTCGCGGATGCGCTCGCCGAGCGCCTCCACCACCGCCAGCGCCAGTGTGCGCGGCCGGCGTGCGGCCGTGGAAGGGGTGGGCGTGTCGGGCATGGCGCTCATGGAAGGCGGATTCGGACGTGCCGGTGGCATCGGCATGTGTTGTACGACAACCGATGACGCGGGCGTAGCCAATGTATCAAATGGCCGCCCCGTCGCGAGCACCGCTCGGCGGTCCCGGCGGCTGGGCGCCAGCACCTGCCCGCGCATCGGCACGCCGCACGCCACCTACCATCCGGCGGCACTGACCACACGCCCATGACCGACACCGTCACCGTCGCCCTGCGCCTCGCCCTGGACCAGCAACGCGCCGCCTTCGAGGCCGAGCCCATGCCCACGCTCGACGTGCGGCGCGACCGCGTCGAACGTGTGCGGGCGATGACGGCGCGCCACGCCGGTGATCTGGCCGAGGCCGCCTCGCAGGATTTCGGCCACCGCGCACGCCAGGAGACGATGCTGGCCGACGTGCTCACCGTGCAGTCGAGCGCGCGCCATGCGCTGCGCCACCTGCGCGCATGGATGAAGCCGCGGCGCGTGCCCACGGCCGCGCACTTCTGGCCCGGCCGTAACCTGCTGCTGCGCCAGCCGCTTGGCGTGGTGGGCGTGGTCTCGCCCTGGAACTACCCGTACTTCCTCGCGCTCGCGCCGGCCGTGGCGGCGCTGGCGGCGGGCAACCGGGTGCTGATCAAGCCTTCGGAACTGACGCCCGCCACCTCGGCGCTGATGGCGCGCATGGTGGCCGAGCATTTCGCACCCGAGGAGATGCGCGTGATCGAAGGCGGCGCGGAGGTCGGCCGCGCCTTCACCGCCCTGCCCTTCGATCACCTCTTCTTCACCGGCTCCACCGCGGTGGGCCGTGCCGTGGCCCAGGCGGCGGCCGCCAACCTCACGCCGGTGACGCTGGAACTCGGCGGCAAGTCGCCGGCGCTGGTCGACCGCAGTGCCGATCTCGCGACCACCGCGCGGCGCCTGGCCTTCGGCAAGCTGCTCAACGCCGGCCAGACCTGCGTTGCGCCCGACTACGTGCTGGTCCCGCGCGAGATGCTCGCGCCGCTGGCCGACGCGCTGGTCGCGGCGATGCGCCAGCTCTACCCCGGCATCGCGCGCAACAGCGACTACAGCAGCATCGTCTCGCCGCATCACCACGCGCGCTTGCAGGCGCTGCTGGCCGACGCGCGAAAGCGCGGCGCCCGCGTGATCGCCAGCCACGACGAAGCGCCGGTCGATCGCAAGCTCGTGCCGCACCTGCTGCTGGACGTGAACGAGCACATGGCGGTGATGCGCGAGGAGATCTTCGGCCCGCTGCTGCCGCTCCTGCCCTACGACCAGGTGGACGAGGCGCTGCGCTTCATCCGCGCGCGCGAACGGCCGCTCGCGATGTACTGGTTCGGCCGCGATGCCGCCGTGCAACGCCATGTGCTCGCGCAGACCCACGCCGGGGGTGTGACTGTGAACGACTGCCTGTGGCACCTCGGCCAGGAGTCGCAGCCCTTCGGCGGCGTGGGCGCGAG
>JBIQKU010000181.1:0-6485 GCA_044506225.1 Rubrivivax sp.
TGATGCTCACCGGCGGCGGCGCGCTGCTGCGCGACCTCGACCGGCTGCTGGCCGAAGAGACCGGCCTGCCCGTGCTGGTGGCCGAGGACCCGCTCACCTGCGTGGTGCGCGGCTGCGGCATGGCGCTCGAGCGCATGGAGCGCCTGGGCGCGATCTTCACCAACGAATGAGAGGCATCGCCCTCTGACCGTGACAAGATCCACAGGCCGGCACGTGCGACACGTGGCCGGCCTTGTCGTTTCCACCTGCTGACGTTCTGCCGTTCTCGTCATGCCGCTCGGGACCTTCGACCGCACCCCGCCGCCGTTCTTCCGGCAGGGCCCGTCGGCACTCACCAAGCTCAGCTTCTGTTCGGCGCTGGCCGTCTTCCTCATGGTGGCGGATGCGCGCTTCGAGGTGACGCAGCCGCTGCGTGCCGGGGTGGCCACGGTGTTGATGCCGGTTCAGCGCGTGCTGCTCATGCCGGTCAACGGCATCGCCGCCGCGAGCGACTATTTCGGCGGGCTGAAGCAGGCGCGCGCCGATGAGCAGGACGCACGCGAGGCGCTGGCGCGCCAGGCCGACCGCGCCTCGGGCCTCGCGCAACTGCGCGCCGAGAACGCCCGCCTGCGCGCCCTGCTCGACCTGCGCCCGGCGCTCGTCGTGCCCAGCCGCTCGGCCGAGGTGATGTACGAGGCGCCCGACCTGTATTCGCGCAAGGTGGTGATCGACCGCGGTGCCACCGACGGCATCCAGCCCGGCTCGCCGGTGATCAACGAGAACGGCGTGCTGGGGCAGGTGACGCGGGTGTATCCGCTGTCGGCCGAGGTCACCATGCTGACCGACAAGGACGCGGCCATTCCCGTGCTCAATCTGCGCACCCAGGCGCGTGGCGCAGCCTTCGGCACCGGCGGCCAGCCGGGGCTGGAGCTGCGCTTCGTGGCCGGCAATGCCGACGTGCAGCCGGGCGACGTGCTCGAGACCTCGGGCGTGGATGGTGTGTACCCGGCCGGCTTGCCGGTGGCGCGGGTGCTGTCGATGGAGCGCAAGGTGCACACCGGGTTCGCGCGCATCCTGCTGGAGCCGGCGGCCTCGGCCGATGCCGTGCGGCATGTGCTGGTGCTCGATCCGGTGGGCCTCGCGGCCATGCCGGCGGAGGCGGCCGCCGCTGCCGCCTCGGCGCCGGCCTCGGGCGCACGCGCGGCAGCGCGCAAGGGAGAGACGCCATGATCATGCCGCGCAGTTCCGACCAGCTGCTGCTGCCGGCCAACCCGCTGTTCATCTGGGCCAGCCTGCTGGTGGCCCTGGCGCTGAACGTCGTGCCCGTGGGCCGCCAGGCGGCCATGCCCGACTTTCTCGCGCTGGTGCTGGTGTTCTGGAACGTGCACCAGCCGCGGCGCGTGGGTGTGGGCGCCGCGTTCGTCTTCGGGCTGATGATGGACGTGCACGACGGCGCCATGCTGGGCCAGCATGCGCTCGCCTACACGCTGCTCAGCTACTTCGCCGTGACCATCCACCGCCGGTTGCTGTGGTTCCCGGTGCTGGCGCAGGCGGTGCAGATCCTGCCGCTGTTCGCACTCGCGCACGCGGTGTCGTTCATTGTTCGCATGTTGGCCGGCGGCATGTTCCCCGGCTGGGAACTTGCGCTCGCGCCGGTGTTCGAAGCGGTACTGTGGCCGGTCGCCACCGTGCTGCTGCTCGCGCCGCAGCGGCGGCCTCCCGATCCTGACCAGAACCGGCCCCTGTAGCCCACGCGCACCGTGCGCCCGACATGACAGAGCTGAAGAACACCGAGCAGGAGCTGTCGCGCTTTCGCCTGCGGCTGCTCGCGGCCGCGGCCTTCGTGCTGGTGGGCTTTGCGCTGCTGGCGGCGCGGCTGGTGTACCTGCAGGTCTACAAGTACGACACGCTGTCGACACAGGCGGAGAACAACCGCATCTCGGTCGTGCCCATCGTGCCCAACCGCGGCCTCATCGTGGACCGCAACGGCATCGTGCTGGCCAACAACTACTCGGCCTACACGCTGGAGATCACGCCGTCCAAGGTCGACGACCTGGAGGCCACGATCGACGAGCTGGCCACGCTCGTGCAGATCACGCCGCGCGACCGCAAGCGCTTTCGCCGGCTGATGGACGACATGAAGAGCTTCGAGTCGGTGCCGCTGCGCAGCAAGCTCACCGACGAGGAGGTGGCGCGTTTCACCGCCCAGCGCTACCGCTTCGACGGTGTGGACATCAGGGCGCGGCTGTTCCGCAACTATCCGCTGGGCGAGACCGCGAGCCATGCGCTCGGCTACATCGGGCGCATCAACCAGGCCGAGAAGGAGCGCATCGAAGACTCAGACGACGCCGCCAATTACCGCGGCACCGACTACATCGGCAAGCTGGGGCTCGAGCAGAGCTACGAGTCGGTGCTGCACGGCACCACCGGCTTCGAGGAGGTGGAGACCAGCGCCTCCGGACGGCCGGTGCGCCGCCTGCGCAGCAACCCGGCCACGCCCGGCGACATGCTGGTGCTATCGCTGGACATCCGGCTGCAGACGCTGGTGGAGCAGCTCTACGGCCAGCGGCGCGGCGCGCTGGTGGCGATGGACCCGCGCAACGGCGAGGTGCTGGCCTTCGTCAGCAAGCCGACCTTCGACCCCAACCTCTTCGTCGACGGCATCGATGTCGAGCCCTGGCGCGAGCTGAACGAGTCCATCGACAAGCCGCTGCTCAACCGCGCCACACGCGGCACCTATCCGCCCGGCTCGACCTTCAAGCCCTTCATGGCGATGGCCGCACTCACCAGCGGCAAGCGCAGCGCCACGCAGATCATCCAGGACAACGCGAGCTTCGTCTTCGGCGGCCACACCTTCCGCAGCCACGGCGACCACGGCCTCGGCCCGGTGGACATGACGCGCGCCATCGTCAAGTCGAGCAACGTCTATTTCTATTCGCTGGCCAACGAGATGGGCGTGGACCTGATGCACGACCAGCTCGAGCCCTTCGGCTTCGGCCGCAAGACCGGCATCGACCTCGAAGGCGAGCTCACCGGCGACCTGCCGTCCACCGAATGGAAGCGCCGCCGCTTCAAGCGCCCGGAGCAGCAGCGCTGGTATGCCGGCGAGACGATCTCCCTGGGCATCGGCCAGGGCTACAACAACTTCACCATGCTGCAGCTGGCCACAGCCACGGCCACGCTGGTCAGCGGCGGACGGCGCTTCGAGCCCCGCCTGGTGCGCGAGATCGAGGACGTGGTCACGCACGAACGCCGGCGGGTGGCGAGCCGCGAGGTCGAGGCGTTGCCGCTCGCGCGCAAGGACGTCAACGTGATCACCAGCGCCATGCACGGCGTCACGCTGGAGGGCACGGCGCGTTTTGTCTTCGCCGGTGCCGCCTACAAGAGCGGCGGCAAGACCGGCACGGCACAGGCCGTGGGCGTGCGCGCGAACGAGAAGTACAACGCCGCCAAGCTCGAGGAGCACAAGCGCGACCATTCCCTGTACATCGCCTTCGCGCCCGTGGAGAACCCGACCATCGTGGTGGCGGTGATCGTGGAGAACGCGGGCTTCGGCGCGGCGGCGGCCACGCCCATCGCCCGCCGCGTGCTCGACTACTGGATCGCCGGCCAGTACCCGAGCGAGCAGGACATCGCCAACGTCAGCCAGGGCAAGGGCGGTCCGCCCAGCGGCATGCCGCGCACAATCGACAGCGTGCCGCTGCCGGGCATGACACGGCTGCGCCGAGGCGCCGTCGATGCCGCGGCCGGCCGCGACGAATCGGCACCCGCGGCCGAAGGCCCGGGCGCAGTGGCCCTGGCCGAATCGGCCCGATGACATGAGCGCCGTCTTCGACCGTCCTTCGCTGCTGCAGCGCGCCCGCCCGGTGTTCCTGGGCTTCGATCCGGCGTTGCTGCTGGCCATCGTGCTGCTCGCGTTCGCCGGCATGCTCAACATGTACTCGGTCGGCTTCGACCACGGCACGCGCTTTGTCGACCACGGCCGCAACATGCTGATCGCGCTGGGCATCCTGTTCGTGGTGGCGCAGGTGCCGCCGCAGCGGCTGCTGGCCTTGGCGGTGCCGCTGTACACGCTGGGGGTGACGCTGCTGCTGCTCACCGCGATCTTCGGCATCACCAAGAAGGGCGCGACCCGCTGGCTGGACGTGGGCGTGACCGTCATCCAGCCGAGCGAGATGCTCAAGATCGCCACGCCGCTGATGCTCGCCTGGTGGTTCCAGCGCCGCGAAGGGCAGACCGGCCCGCTGGAGTACGTGGGGGCCTTCGCGCTGCTGGCGCTGCCCGTGGGCCTGATCGTCAAGCAGCCCGACCTCGGCACCGCCATCCTCGTCGGCTCGGCCGGCGTGTTCGTGATCTTCTTCGCCGGCCTGTCGTGGCGGCTCGTGGTGCCGGTGCTCGCCGCCGGGGCGCTCGCCATCACCGCCCTGGTGCTGGCCGGCGACCGCATCTGCCAGCCCGACGTGAGCTGGCAGCCGCTGCTGCGCGACTACCAGAAGGGCCGCGTGTGCACCCTGCTGGACCCGACCAAGGACCCGCTGGGCAAGGGCTTCCATACCCGGCAGGGCATGATCGCGATCGGCTCGGGCGGCGTGGAGGGCAAGGGCTTCATGAAGGGCACCCAGACCCACCTGGAGTTCATCCCCGAGCGCACCACCGACTTCGCCTTCGCCGGCTATGCCGAGGAGTTCGGCCTGCTCGGCTGCGTGGCGCTGATCCTCGGCTTCGTCTTCCTCATCTTCCGCGGGCTGATGATTGCCGCCGATGCGCCCACACTGTTCGCGCGACTGCTGGCCGGTGCGATCACGCTCAGCTTCTTCACCTACGCCTTCGTCAACATGGGCATGGTCAGCGGCATCCTGCCGGTGGTGGGTGTGCCGCTGCCCTTCGTGAGCTACGGCGGCACGGCGATGGTGACGACCGGCCTCGGGCTCGGCATGCTGATGTCGATCGCGCGCAGCCGACGGCTCAAGCAGCGCTGACGGCCGGACGGCCCGACGGCCCGTCGCGCCGAGGCGCGGCGGCGTCAACGCGACGGCGCCGCTTGCCGCTCAGCCAGCACCTCGCGCAGCACCACCGCGTTGTTGTGCGCCCCGTCCTTCGCGTCGTAGACCAGCGTGAGCCGCTGGCGCTCCCGCAGGCCGTCCAGCACCGCGAGCACATCCTCGCGCCCGGCCAGCTCCTCGCGGTACTTGCGGACGAAGGCCGGCCAGCGCGCCGCATCGTGGCCGAACCAGCGGCGCAGGGCGTCGCTCGGGGCGGCGTCCTTCAGCCACAAGTCGGCGGCGACACGGTCGCGGCTCAAGCCGCGCGGCCACAGGCGGTCGATCAGCACGCGGGTGCCGTCGTCGTCCGCCGCGGGCTCGCGGGCGCGCTTGATGGCGATGTCGTCGGGCCCGTGGCGGCTCATGGCGCCGGTTCCGCCACCTTGTGTGCCGCGCTGCGCGCACCGGCCTGGGCCGCGACGGCGGCGCGGTGGCCGTCGATCAGCCCCTGGACCACCTCGGCATCGGCCAGCGTGGAGGTGTCGCCCAGCGCCGAGGTGGCGCCGGCGGCGATCTTGCGCAGCACGCGCCGCATGATCTTTCCGGAGCGTGTCTTGGGCAGGCCGCTCGCCCATTGGATGACGTCCGGCGCCGCGATCGGCCCGATCTGCCTGCGTACCCACTGCCGCAGTTCCTCGCGCAATGCGTCGCTCGGCGCGGTGTCGCCGCGCAGGGTGACGTAGGCATAGATGCCCTGGCCTTTGAGCGTGTGCGGGAAGCCGACCACCGCCGCCTCCACCACCGCGGCATGCGCGGCCAACGCACTTTCCACCTCCACCGTGCCCAGCCGGTGGCCGCTGACGTTGATCACGTCGTCCACCCGCCCGGTGATCCAGTAGTAGCCGTCGGCGTCGCGCCGCGCGCCGTCGCCGGTGGTGTACAGGCCAGGGCAGACCTGGAAGTAGGTCTGCAAAAAACGCGCATGGTCCTTGAACACCGTGCGCAGCATGCCGGGCCCGCCGTCGCGCAGGCACAGCCGGCCTTCGCATTCGCCCTCGAGCTCGCGGCCGTCGTCATCGACGATCACCGGCTCGACGCCGAAGAAGGGCAGCGTGGCCGAACCCGGCTTGGTCGGCACGGCGCCGGGCAGCGGAGCGATGACGATGGCGCCGGTCTCGGTCTGCCACCAGGTATCGACGATGGGGCAGCGCCCGTCGCCCACCACCTCGTGGTACCAGTGCCAGGCCTCGGGGTTGATGGGCTCCCCCACCGAGCCCAGCAGGCGCAGCGACTGGCGGCTGCTCTGGCGCACCAGCGCGTCGCCGTGGCGCATCAGCGAACGGATGGCGGTGGGCGAGGTGTAGAAGATGCTCACGCGGTGCTTGTCGATCACGTCCCAGAAGCGGGCGGCGTCCGGGTGGTTGGGCACGCCCTCGAACAGCAGCGTGGTCGCGCCGTTGGCGAGCGGCCCGTAGACGATGTAGCTGTGGCCGGTGACCCAGCCGATGTCGGCGGTGCACCAGT
>JBIQKU010000182.1:0-6478 GCA_044506225.1 Rubrivivax sp.
ATTTCCTTGCCTTGGTATTCGTGAATCTTCATCGCGGGCTCTCTTGCTGAGGTTCTGGGGAAGGATCGGCCGACCGCACGTCGGCTTGGGTGGCGCGCGCCGGTCGGTACCAGCGCGGGTAATGAATGCGCACGGCCTCGCGGTCCACGCGCAAGGCGTGGCAGCGGTCGAGCTGGAAGGGGCGGATGTCGTTGGCCGGGTTGTCGTCGGTCGGAAAGACTTCGCCGGCGAAGGTCTGGATGACCGCGGTCGGCAGCACCTGCGTCAGCTCGGTGATGTGGGTGCAGCCACGCGTGCCGCCGAGGCGGCGGCGCACCGCGTCGCGAAAGCCGTTGCGCAGGTTCAGGCCGACGAGCTGCCGGTAGGCGTCGCCGTGCGCATCGCATTCGCCGGTGTAGGGCATCCACAGGGTCTCGGAGCCGGCTTCGAGGATGTTCATTTCCTCGTCGATGACCAGGCGCAGCAGCATCTCGTGCACCGGGTCACCGGCGCGGCGCCAGCCGTCACTCACCGGCACGTCGCGTGTCTTGACGTCGACCAGGCGAGCGTCCACTTCCCACAGGCCGTTGCCGCGCGCAAAGATCTGCACATCGATGCTGCGACGATGCTTGAGCTGGCGCCGAGGCGCGGCGGCGGGAAGAGACATCGGGAAGTGGGCGGGGCGGGCGAAAGAGCGCGGTGTCGTCGGGCCGGAAAGGTTGCGCAAGGCGCGCAGCGACTGCACCGGCAGCCGGCGAATTTAGCATGCTGCCCTGCACCAAACGGCCCGGCAGGGACTCGCCATGCACCACGGCCGTGGTTTTGACGGGCCGGCGTGGAGCACCGTTCAGGCGTCGGGATCGTCGCCGTCGACGTCGTGGTGACGGCCGGCGCCGCGATGGATCAGGCGCCCCACCACCTCGGCCGCGAAGCCGCGGCCGGCGAGAAAACGCGCCTGGCGCGCACGCTCGGCAGGCGTGGCGGCGGGTTGGGGAAACTTGCGCCGCAGCACTTGGGCCGCGCGCTCGAGCTCGGTGGCACGCAGTGCCTGCGCCGCGGCGTCATCGAGGGCAAGACCGTGTTGCGCGAGCTCCTGGCGGATGCGCATCTGCCCGTATCGCCCCGCCCGCGCATGGACCCGCGACTCGATGAAGCGTTCTTCGCTCAAGTAGTTGTGGGTGCGCAGCCAGTCGATGACGTCGTCCAGCCGCGCGGTGACCGCGGATTCGTCGATGCCCGCGGCGGCTTCGGCGAGGGCGGCGTCATCGGGCGCGTCGAACGGGGAACTGGCCGCGGCGGCCGCCTTCACTGCGGCCTCGACCGCTTCGGCGCGGGCATGGCGCAGCAGCTTGCGACGCAGTTCGGCGGGGCTGTGCTCGCGCAGCGCGAGGAGCGCGAGCGCGCGGCCCTTGAGCGACAACTTGGGGCGCATGCGGTCGGGCGCGCGGGGCGACGGTGGCACGGGCGCAAGCCGCGCCAGTTATGCCGCGCCCGCTCAGTCGCGCGCCGGCTTGGTCTTGGCGGGCTTGGCCGCCGGCGCGCTGTCGTCTGCGCCGGTGTCGCCAGCCACCAGCAGCGGGATGCCCATGGCTTCCCGCACCTTGTTCTCGATTTCCATGGCGAGCGCGGCGTTCTCGCGCAGGAACTCGCGGGCGTTGTCCTTGCCCTGGCCGATCTTCTCGCCGTTGTAGGAGTACCAGGAGCCGCTCTTCTCGAGCACCTTGCCTTCGACACCCATGTCGATGATCTCGCCCTCGCGGCTGATGCCTTCGCCGTAGAGGATGTCGAACTCGGCGGTCTTGAACGGCGGCGACACCTTGTTCTTGACGACCTTGACCTTGGTCTCGTTGCCGATGACCTCGTCGCCCTTCTTGATGCTGCCGATGCGGCGGATGTCGAGGCGCACCGAGGCGTAGAACTTGAGCGCGTTGCCGCCGGTGGTGGTTTCGGGCGAGCCGAACATCACGCCGATCTTCATGCGGATCTGGTTGATGAAGATGACCATGGTGTTGGTCTTCTTGATCGTGCCGGTGAGCTTGCGCAGCGCCTGGCTCATCAGGCGGGCCTGCAGGCCGGGCAGCGAATCGCCCATTTCGCCCTCGATCTCGGCGCGCGGCGTGAGCGCGGCCACCGAGTCGACGACGACCAGATCCACCGAACCGGAGCGCACCAGGGCGTCGACGATCTCGAGCGCCTGTTCGCCGGTGTCGGGCTGGGAGATCAGCAGGTCCTGCAGGTTGACGCCGAGCTTTTGTGCGTACTGGATGTCGAGCGCGTGCTCGGCGTCGATGAAGGCGCAGGTGCCGCCCTGCTTCTGCATCTCGGCCACGACCTGCAGCGTGAGCGTGGTCTTGCCGCTGGATTCGGGGCCGTAGATCTCGACCACACGACCGCGCGGCAGGCCGCCCACACCCAACGCGATGTCCAGGCCCAGCGAGCCGGTGGAGACGACCTGGATGTCTTCGATCACCTCGCCTTCGCCCAGGCGCATGACCGAGCCCTTGCCGAACTGCTTTTCGATCTGCGCCAGCGCGGCTTGCAGGGCCTTGGCTTTTTCGGTGTTCAGGGCTTTGACAGGTGCGTCCATGGTGTCTCCGGCAGAAGTAGCGCGCATTATCGCAAAAGCTGGATGTTTGTACAGTAATGCTTAGGGGGTCGGGCCGGCGTCGGGAGCCTCTTCGCGGCACGGCCGCCGATTGTCGCGCCGCGGCTTCGCTGCTACCTTGGCCGCGACACCGCGCCCGGTGCGTGTCACCTTTTCGCAGCTGCCGCGTCTAACGGACACACCAGCCAGAAATCCGCGAGGCCGCCATGTTCGACGAAGCCACCCTGCCGCCGCTGACCCTGCCCGAACGCACGGGGCAGCCCGGCGCGCTGGTGGCGCGCGCGCGCCGCGGCGAGCGGCATGCGTTCGAGGCGCTGATGCGCCAGCACAACCGGTTGCTGTTTCGCACCGCGCGCAGCATCGCGCCCGACGATGCGGAGGCGCAGGACGTGGTGCAGGAGACCTACCTTCGTGCCTTCGCGCGGCTCGGCGACTACCGGGGCGAGGCGGCGCTCGGCACCTGGCTGGCGCGCATCGCGATCAACGTGGCACTGGACGCACGCCGAAAGCGCGGCGTGGTGATCTCGTTCGACGACGCCTCGCCGTGCCATGACCCCCTGACGGAAGAGCCCACCATGTCCTTGCGCAGCCCCGAGCACGATGCCCCCGACCACCAGGCCGAGCGCGCGCAGGTGCGTGCGCTGCTCGAGTCGGCCATCGCCCGGCTGCCGCCGATCTACCGCAGCGTGTTCATGCTGCGTGCGGTGGAGGAGCTGAGCGTGGACGAAGCCGCCGCCTGCCTGCAGGTGAGCGATGCGGTCGTGAAGACCCGCTACGTTCGCGCGCGCGCGCTGCTGCGCGACACGCTGGGCGCGCAGATCGAGGCGCACGCCCACGATGCCTTTGCGTTCGCCGGCGCGCGCTGCGATGCGGTGGTCGCGGCGGTGCTGTCCGAGCTCGATCGCCAGGGGCACATCCGCCCCGGCTGACGGCGCGCGTCGCGCGGTCCTTCTTCCCTCCCCCAACCCCAAGGAGATGACCATGAACGGTCAGAGACTCGTGTTGCCTGTCGATTTCATCGTCTCGCGCCGGCGTGCGCTGTCCGCCGCCGGGCTGACGCTGTCGGCTGGCGCCATCGCGCTGCTCGGCGGGCGCGAGGCGCTGGCGGCCGGCGCCAAGGTCAGCGCCGAGCAGACCGCGGCGGATGTGCGCATCCTCAACACCGCGCTGGGCGCGGAGCTGGAAGCCATCGCCGCCTATCAGGTGGGCGCCGAAAGCGGCCTGCTGAGCAAGGGCGTGCTGCCGCTGGCCGTGCAGTTCCAGGGCCACCACAAGGAGCATGCGGCGGCGCTGTCGGCCACGGTGCAAAAGCTCGGCGGCCAGCCGGTCGCCGCCAGGCGCGAGTACGCCTTTCCGCTGGAGAAGCTGAAGGCCGAACGTGACGTGCTGCAGTTCGCCGCCGGGCTGGAGAAGGGCGCGGTCTCCGCTTACCTCGGCGCGGTGCCGCTGTTCGCCGACCCCGCGCTCGCACAGGTGGCGGCCAGCATCCTCGGCGACGAGGCGATGCACTGGGCCGTGCTGCGCCACGCACTGGGCGAGAACCCGGTGCCTTCGGCGTTCGTGTCGTGAATGCGCCGCTGGCCGCGGGGGTGGCGCTGGCCGCCGCCGTGCTGTTCGCCGCACCGGCGGCGGCGGCCGATGCGGCCGCTGTGCCGCCTGGCGAGCAGCTCTACAGCCGCTGCATCGCCTGCCACGCCATCGACAGCAACCGCACCGGCCCGCAGCACTGCGGTGTGTTCGGCCGGCGCGCGGGCACGGCGCCGGGCTACGACGCCTACTCGCGCGCCATGCGTGACAGCCGCATCGTCTGGGACGAGCACACGCTGGATGTGTTCCTGCGCGACCCGATGCAGGCGGTGCCCGGCACCACCATGGGCTATGCCGGCATCAAGAACGACGAGGAGCGTGCCGCGCTCATCGCCTGGCTGAAGACGGCCAGCGTGCCCGGCAAGACCTGCACCCCGGCGCGCTGAGCCGGCGTCCTCAGGCGGCCGCGCGCCTCGGCCGCCGCACCGCCGGTGCAGCTGGCGCAGGCGCCCCGGCAGCGGCCACGTGCCGCAGTCCGGCCAGCGCCGGCGCGACCAGCTTCGGATCGGCCGCCGCCGCGTACACGGCGTACGCCGGATAGAGGAACTCGGGCGCGCCTGCCACACGATGCAGCCGGCCGCTGTCGATGTCGGCGCGCACCACGCCCAGCCGGAAATAGCCCGCGCCGCCGGCGGCCAGCAGATACTCGCGCGCCAGGGGCCCGAGCCCCACCGCGACCGGCGCGTTGGCCAGTTCCGGGAATGCCAGGTCGTGCTGCGCGGCGAACTCCGGGCCCCAGTCCACATGGACGTAGTCGGCCGGCCTGCGCGCGAGCGTTCGCGCGCGCGTGCGCGGCGAGGTGCTGACCAGCACCAGCTTCTCCTCGATCAGCAGCTCGATGCGCAGCCCCGGGCGCTGCTGCGGCGCGTACACCACCGCGATGTCCAGCACGCCTTCGGCGACCTGCGTGAGCAGTGAGGGCGCGAAGCCGACCTCGGTGCGCAGCGCCAGATGTGGCGCCGCGCCGCGCATCCACAGCAGCCAGTCGGGCAGCAGCGGATCCCACAGGCTCAGCTCGCAGCCGATGGTGAGCACCGCCCGCCGCCCCGGCGGCACCGCCACCTGGTGGCGCGCGCGCTCCCACACCTGCACCAGCGTGGCGGCATGGCGGCGGAACTGCTCGCCGGCGACGGTCAGCGTCGCGCCCGACTTGTTGCGCACGAACAGGCGCCGGCCCAGCAACTCCTCGAGCGTGCGCACGCGTGCGCTCACCGCCGTCTGCGTGATGTGCAGTCGCTCGGCGGCGCGCAGAAAGCTGCCGCAGGTGACGATCTCGAGAAAGGTGCGCGCGAGGTTGATATCCATCACCGGCCGCCGTCGGAGGTTTCAGTGCAGAAGTATTGCATTCAAGTGGCAATGAATCTCGCTTTACTTCCTGCAATGCGGCGGCCAAGCTGTAGATCGCAGCCCGCGCGAACGCCGGACGCACGCCACACAAGCCCACCCCGCAGATCACGCCCAGGAGCTCGACGATGACTTCCCGCGACCCCCTTTCCGCAACCGCCGAACCGCAGCGCCCGGCGCCCTGGATCGATGCGGCCACCTACCGCCGCGAGTACGCACGCTCGCTGCGCGAGCCGCAGGCGTTCTGGGCCGAGCAGGCGCGCAGCCTGGACTGGATGCGCGCACCGACGCGCATCCGCGACGTGTCCTTCGGGCCGGGCGACGTGCACATCCGCTGGTTCGAGGACGGCCTGCTCAACGCCAGCGTCAACTGCCTGGACCGCCACCTCGCCAACGGCACGCGCACGGCGCTCATCTGGGAGGGCGACGACCCGTCGCAGAGCCGGCGCATTAGCTATGCCGAACTGCATGCCGAGGTCTGCCGCCTGGCCAACGGCCTGAAGGCGCTGGGCGTGCGCCCCGGCGACCGGGTGACGCTGTACATGCCCATGGTGCCGGAGGCGGCCGTGGCGATGCTCGCCTGCGCGCGCCTGGGCGCCATCCACTGCGTGGTCTTCGCCGGCTTCTCGCCGGATGCGCTGGCCGGGCGCATGCGCGACTGCGATTCGCAGGTGCTCATCACCGCCGACGAAGGCCTGCGCGGCGGGCGCCGCATCGCGCTCAAGGCCAGCGCCGACCAGGCGCTGGCGCAGGTCGACGGCGTGCGCGCCTGCGTGGTGCTGCGGCGCACCGGCGCGCCGGTGAACTGGGTGCCCGGGCGCGACCACTGGTACCACGACGTGATCGCCGCGCAGAGCACACACTGCGAACCCGAGGCCATGGGCGCGGAGGATCCGCTCTTCATCCTTTACACCTCCGGCTCCACCGGCAAGCCCAAGGGCGTGCTGCACACCACCGGCGGCT
>JBIQKU010000183.1:0-6464 GCA_044506225.1 Rubrivivax sp.
GCGACATCCAGAGCAAGGCCATGACCGACATGGCGCCCAAGCTCGGCGGCCTGGTCGAGTTCTACCGCAGCCCTGCGCGCGTGGCGTGGTCGCCGACCGGCACCAACGTGCCGGACTATCCCAAGCTCGCGCAGCTGTGGTGGAAGAACGTGGCCGTGGCCGTGACCGGCGAGAAGACGCCGCAGCAGGCGATGGACAGCCTGGCCGAGGAGATGGACCAGGTGATGGCGCGCCTCGAGCGCGCCGGCATGGCCCGCTGCGCGCCCAAGCTCAACAAGAAGGGCGATCCGCAGAAGTGGCTGTCGGCCAACGGCGCGCCGTGGGCCAAGCTCGCCAACGAGAAGCCCAAGGGCGAGACCATCGACTACGACAAGCTGCTGGGCGCCTGGAAGGACGGGCGGGTGCGCTGAGGCACGGCTGAAAGCGGCGGGGCGGGCGCTTGGCGCGCCCGCGCATCGCCTGCATGCGGGCCGCATGTCGCGATCGACATGCGGCCCTTTTTGCGTCCGCAGCGGTGCCGGCGCCCGCGTGGGGTACAAGGCTCGGGTGCGCCATCGCGCAGCCATCGGACCCAGGAGAACCGCATGCACACCTTGCTGCTCATCGACCCGCAGAACGACTTCTGCGATTTCGACGGCACCGCCCCCGGCACGCCGGCGCTGCCGGTGGCGGGGGCCGACGCCGACATGCAGCGCGCCGCCGCCTTCCTGAACGCCGCGGCGGCGCAGGTCGACCGCGTCGTCGTCACCTTCGACAGCCATGCCGCCTACGGCATCGAGCGGCCGGGCTTCTGGGTGCATGCCGACGGCACGCCGGTCGGTGCGTTCACCCAGGTGACGGCGGCGCAGGTGCACGCGGGCGAGGTGCGCGCCGCCGACCCCGCGGCCCAGGCCCGCGCCGAGCAGGTGGTCGCGCAACTGGAGCGCCAGGGCAAGTACACGCTGATGGTGTGGCCGACCCACTGCGTGCTCGGCACCTGGGGCCATGCCCTGCATGCCGACGTCGCCGCGGCGCTCGCGGCCTGGGAGGTCGCACGCCAGCGTGTGGCCGTCCGCGTGCTCAAGGGCCAGAACCCGTTGACCGAGCACTATTCGGCGGTGCGCGCCGAAGTCGTGCTCGATGACGATCCGCACACCGACACCAACATGAGCCTGCTGCGCAGCCTCGCGCCGCAGGGCGCGCCGGGCGGGCGCATCTTCGTCGCGGGCGAGGCCGGCAGCCACTGCGTGGCCGCCACGGTGCGCGACATGGTCGGCATCGACCCGGTCTTCGGCGCACGGCTCACGCTGCTGCGCGACTGCATGAGCCCGGTGGGCGGCTTCGAGACGGCGCAGCAGGACTTCTTCGACTGGGCGCAAGGCGCCGGTGTGGAGGTGCGCAGCGCGGCCGAGGCCCTGGACGCCTACGGGCGCTGAACCGCAGCGAGCCGCCCATGCCAGCCATCATCCAGTCCCTGCTCGAAACCGACCTGTACAAGCTGACGATGCAGCAGGCCATGCTGCATCACATGCCGGCCAACATCGCGCGCTACGAGCTCGTCTGCCGCAGCCGGCCGCAGCTGCCGCTGGCCACGCTGGCCGGTGCGCTCAACGAACAGCTCGATGCCTTGTGTGCCCTGCGCTTTCGCAAGGAGGAGCTCGCCTACCTGTCGACGCTACGCTTCTTCAAGCCGGACTACATCGAGTTCCTGCGCTTGTTCCAGCTCAACCGCGAGTTCGTGCACGTGCACACCGACGGGGACACGCTGCAGGTCGTGGCCGAAGGCCCGCAGGTGCATGTGATGGCCTTCGAGATCTTCGTGCTGTCCACCGTGCTCGAGCTGTACACGAGCCGCGCGGCGCCGCCCGGGGCGCTGGTCGATGCGCAGCAGCGGCTGGACCGCAAGATCGACAGCACGCTGCAGCAGCTCGACGCGCTGGCCCGCGAGGGCCGCATGCCCCGCTATCCCTTCGAGGTCTTCGACTTCGGGCTGCGCCGCCGCTTCAGCCGTGCCTGGCATGAGCAGGTGGTGCGCACGCTGCAGCGGCGCATGCCCGCGCATTTCAACGGCACCTCCAACGTGGATCTGGCGCGGCGCCTCGGGCTCAAGCCCATCGGCACCATGGCGCACGAATACCTGCAGACCTTCCAGGCCATGCCGGGCGTGCAGCTGCGCCAGTCGCAGAAGGCAGCGCTGGAGACCTGGGTGCAGGAGTACCGCGGCGACCTCGGCATCGCGCTCACCGACGTCATCACCACCGACGCGTTTCTCGCCGACTTCGACCGCTACTTCGCCAAGCTCTTCGACGGCCTGCGCCACGACAGCGGCGACCCGGTGGTCTGGGCCGACAAGGTGGCCGCCCACTACCGCGCCCTGGGCCTGGCCGACACCGATGGCCGACGGCGTGTGTTCTCCGACGGGCTCACGATGGACGGCACGGCGCTCGACATCTACCGGCGAGTCAACGCCCGCCAGCAGGTGCGCACCGGCTTTGGCATCGGCACCTCGCTCACCAACGACACGGTGCTGCCGGCGCTGAACTGCGTGATGAAGCTCGTCGACTGCAACGGCCAGCCGGTGGCCAAGATCTCCGACGAGCCGGGCAAGACGCTGTGCCGCGACGAGACCTTTCTGCGCTACCTGCGGCAGGTCTTCGGCGTGCCCGAGCCGGCCAGCACCTGAGGCGGCGCCAAGAGAAAAAAGGGGCCACCCACGGTGGCCCCGAACGATTCGCTCCTGCGTTCTTGTTCTCTCTCGCTCTCGCGTCGCATCCCGCGGCTCACCCGCGCGGGCATCGGGCTCCCTGGATCAGAAGTTGTGCTTGATGCCCAGGTCCCAGCCGGTCTTCTCCCGGTTGGCGGCCATGTTGTCGGGGCGCTTGTTGACGATGTCGGCATACACCGTGGTGCGCTTGGACAGCGCGTAGTGATAGCCCACACCGAACTGCTTGTCGAGCTTGACGCCCAGCGTCTTGTTCTTCAGCTCGCCGTAGCTCACGCGCAGCTCGCCGCCGCCCACAGGCGCGGTCGCGGCCAGCAGGTAGGCCTGGTGCTTCTGGTCGTTGGCGTTGCGGCCGTTGCCGATCAGCGCCGAGAGTTCGACCATGCCCAGGTCGTAGGCGCCGTTGATCGTCAGCCAGTGGTCGTCCGCACCGGTCGGGTCTTCGTAGCCCAGGCCCACCTTCAGCGGACCCGAGGTGTAGGAGCCGCCCAGGCTGAACGGACGGTCGTCGCCGCCGGTGGGCGTCTCGCCGATCTGCGCGCCGAAGCCGAAGGCGCCGAAGCTGTGCCGGTAGTTGATGGTGTTGCTGTAGCGCGTGGTGCCGATGCGGCCGTTCACGATGCTGCCGTTGCCGGCCACCGTGTCGGTGCCCCACGGGTCGGCCACGGTCTGGCTGAAGGTGTAGGCCGGGTTCTCTTCACGACCGAGCAGCACGCGGCCGAAGCCGCCCTGCAGGCCCACCACCGACTTGCCGCCCCAGTACGGGTTGCGCGCATTGCCGTCGTTGGCGTCGAAACGGTGCTCGATCTGGAACACGGCCTTCAGGCCTCCGCCCAGATCCTCCACGCCGCGAAAGCCGAGGCGGCTGCCCGAACCGTTCTGGATCTCGCGGTTCTTCGGCGCGTCGGCGTCCTGCGCGACCGAGAGGTCGACGCGACCGTACACCGTGACCTGCGACTGGGCCAGGGCCGGCGCGGCGACGAGGGCGGCCGCGGCGGCCAGGGCGAGTTTCTGGAATCTCATGCACGAACTCCGTTGTAGTGCGTTGTTGAAGGTGGCGAGCCGATGGGCGGGAGAGGCTGTCCATCCTGTCCATCGGGACAGGCCCTATTCGACTGACGCGCGGCGACGCCTTGATGACAAACCCATGTCGCTGCGGGAAGGCAACGCATCCGGGCGCGCGCGGCAGGGCTTTCACACGCCTGTCATGTCGCCGTGCACCACGGCCTGCGTTGGTGCGAAGGCGCACACTCGCGGCTTCGCTTTCGCACCCGGGTGCCGTCCCGGGCGACCTTCATGTGGATCGGGATGTCCTTCGCGCTGGCCGCCGGCCTGGTCTGGGGGCTGGTGTTCGTCGCACCGCTGCTGCTGCCGCAGTACCCGGCGGCGCTGCTGTCCTTCGCGCGCTACCTCGCCTTCGGGCTGATTGCCGTGCCGCTGGCGCTGGCCGACCGTCGCCGCCTGGCCGAACTCACGCGCGCGGACTGGCGCGAGGCCTTCAAGCTGTCCATCGTCGGCAACCTGCTGTACTACCTGTGCCTGGCCGCCGCGATCCAGCGTGCCGGCGGGCCGCTGCCGACCATGATCATCGGCACGCTGCCGGTGGTGATCGCCGTCATCTCCAACCAGCGTGATGCGCGGCGCGATGGCCGCCTGCCCTGGCGGCGGCTGTGGCCGTCGCTGGCGCTCATCGCAGCGGGCATCGCGCTCGTCAACCAGGTGGAGATCGTGCGGCTGCGCGCCGACGCCAGCGCCGACCTCGGCCGCTATGCCTCGGGCGCGCTGCTCGCGCTCGCCGCCGTGGCCTGCTGGACCTGGTACCCCATCCGCAACGCCGACTGGCTGCGCGAACACGCCGGGCGCTCGCCGCGCACCTGGGCCACGGCCCAGGGTGTGGCGACGCTGCCGCTGGCCGCAATCGGCTTCGCCGGCTTCTGGGTGTGGAGTGCGGTCTCGGGCAACGGCTTCGCCATGCCCTTCGGCCCGACGCCTGCGACGTTCGTGCTGCTGATGTGCAGCATCGGCCTGCTGTCGTCCTGGCTGGGCACGCTGTGCTGGAACGAAGCCAGCCAGCGCCTGCCGACCACGCTGGTCGGCCAGCTCATCGTCTTCGAGACGCTGGCGGCGCTCGCCTATGCCTTCATCCTGCGCGGGCACTGGCCGGCGCCGCTCACCGCCGCCGGCATCGCCTTGCTGGTGGCCGGCGTGATCACCGCGCTGCGCGTGCGGCCCGAGCCGCTGGCGCATGCGGCCTGAGGGCCCGAGCCGGCCTCAGGCCTCGGGTGCGACGTTGGCTTCGATCCACTGCCCGTAGGCCGCGCTTACCTGCTCGAAGGCCGTCGCATGGATGGCGGGCAGTTCGTAGGGATGCATCTCGCGAATCGCCGCCTCCACCACCGCGTACTGCTCTGCCACGGTCTTGAACAGGATGCGGTACTCCGGCTCCTGCTGCACCGCGTCCTCCCAGCGGTAGAAGCTCTCGATCTGCGAGATCTGCGCGCAGGCGGCCAGGCGCCGCTCGACCAGAGAACGCGCGAGGGCGTGCGCGTCGTCCAGCGAATCGACGGTGGTGATCACGGCAATCGGCGTCATGGGCGATCTCCTGCTCACAAGGTGGCCAGCGCCTCGTCCACCACCTCGATCCAGTGCTTCACCGGCGTGTCGGTGCCGCTTTGCAGGTGCTGGATGCAGCCGATGTTGGCCGAGACGATCGCCTGCGGTTTCAGCTCGGCCAGGTGGCCCAGCTTGCGGTCACGCAGCGGATAGGCGTATTCGGGCATCAACACCGAGTAGGTGCCGGCCGAGCCGCAGCACAAATGGCTTTCGGCGGGCAGCGCGACCTCGAAGCCGAGATCGACCAGGGCCTGCTCCACGCCGCCGCGCAGCTGCTGGCCGTGCTGCAGGGTGCAGGGCGGGTGGTAGGCCAGGCGCGTCACCGCGCGGCGGCGCACCTTGGGTTTCAGGGCCGGCACCAGCGAGGGCATCAGCTCGCTCAGGTCGCGCGTGAGTTCGCTGATGCGCTGCGCCTTCTCGGCATAGGCGGCGTCCAGCCGCAGTGCATGGCCGTAGTCCTTGACGGTCACGCCGCAGCCCGAGGCGTTCATGACGATGGCCTCGACCTCGCCGCTCTCGACATGCGGCCACCAGGCGTCGATGTTGCGGCGGATGTCGGCGAGGCCACCCTCGCGGTCGTTCAGGTGCAGCCGGATGGCGCCGCAGCAGCCGGCCTTGCCCGACACCAGCACCTGCACGCCCGCCGCATCGAGCACACGCGCGGTCGCGGTGTTGATGTTGGGCGCCATCGCCGGCTGCACGCAGCCGGTGAGCATCAGCATCTTGCGCTTGTGCGTGCCCACCGGCCAGCGCCGCGCCTCGGGCGCCGCCTTGGGCGGTACCTTGTGGCGCAGCGTGGCCGGCAGCAGCGGGCGCACCAGCTGGCCGAGCTTCATCGCCGGGCCGAAGGCGGGCGAGGTGAGGCCTTCCTTGAGCAGCCAGCGCTGCGCGCGGTCGGCCGCGGGGCGCTTGACCTTGCGCTCGACGATGTGGCGGCCGATCTCGGCGAGCGGCCCGTAGTCCACGCCCGAGGGGCAGGTGCTTTCGCAGTTGCGGCAGGTCAGGCAGCGGTCCAGGTGCAGCTGCGTGGCGCGCGTGGGCTCGCCGCCTTCGAGCACCTGCTTGATGAGGTAGATGCGCCCGCGCGGGCCGTCCAGCTCGTCGCCCAGCAGCTGGTAGGTCGGGCAGGTGGCGGTGCAGAAGCCGCAGT
>JBIQKU010000184.1:0-6455 GCA_044506225.1 Rubrivivax sp.
TGCGACAGCACGCCCGGCGCGATCTTGCAGCCGCAGCCGCCGCCGTGCGAGAAGCGGGTCAGGCGCAGCGGGCCGTTGGAGTCGGGGGAGGCGGAGGGGTGCATGCGGGCTGTCCGGTGCCGTCGGGAAGCCGTCATTGTCCGGCGCCGGGCCCCTCGCCGTGGGCGATCAGGTCTTGCGCCAGCGCCTGCACCGCCGCCGCCTCGCGCTCCGGTGCGAAGCGCGGTGCCAGCGCGGCACATTGCGCGCCGAGGGCGCTGGCGAACGCCGGCTCCTGCGCGAAGCGGCGCATGACGGCGGCGAGCGCCTGCGCATCGCCCGGCGGGAAGTAGCCGGCATAGCCCTCGCCGAGCAGGCCGACGTTGCCGTCGATGCGGCTGGCGATCACCGGCACGCCGCTGCGCAGCGCTTCGATCACCACATTGGCGCCGCCCTCGATGCGGCTCGGGTGCACCAACGCGTGCGCCGCGGCGATGGCGTCCTGCGCGGCCGGGTGGGCCAGCGGCCCCAGCCAGCGGTAGCCGGGGCAGTCGGCCATGGTGTCGCGGGCGGCGCGCGCCAGGCCGTCGTCCAGGCCCGCGCCGATGTGCACGATGTGCAGCGCGGCGGCGGCGCGCAGCAGACGTGCCGCCTGCATCAGGGTCAGCGGGTCTTTCTCCGCCCGCAGATGGCCCACGGCCACGAAGCGTGTGCCGGGCCCGGTGGGACGGCCCGCCCGTGCGGGCGCCGACTGCAGGATCACCCGAGCCTTGGCCCGATGCGACGCGGGCAGTGCCTGCAGCGCCTGCGGCTGCAGCACGACCAGGTGGCTGGCACACTGGAGCGAATGCTGCGCGTCGCGGTCATCGGCCAGGTCGCGGTACAGGTCGGTGCCGGTGAGCACCAGGGCCAGTCCGCGCCGGGGATGTGAACGGTGGAAGTCTGCGATGGCGCGTGCCGAGCGCCGCGCGTGCAGTGCGACGAGCGCGTCGGCCAGTTCGCCCTGCCAGGTGAGCGCGATGCGGCTGTCGGCCAGCGGGGCGACGAACGCGTTCCAGCGCGCAGCCGTGTGCCAGTTGCCGTTGTTCGCGGCCGCCAGGGCGGGAGACACGATGACGATCCGGGGCCGGGCCATGGCGGGGATGTTGACATGCCGGGTGCATGGCGATGACTGATGCCCGCCGCCTCGCGGGCGAGGCCCTCGCGCGCGCGCTGACCGACAGCCGCCAGCGCACGCTGGCCGCGGTGTCCGACCTGAGCGACGCGCAGTGGCGCATGTCCATGCAGCCCGGTGTGAACCCCATCGCCTGGGAGCTGGCGCACATCGCCTGGTTCGCCGAGTTCTGGATCCTGCGCGGGCCGCACCACCTCGACGCGGCCGCTCAGGTGCAGGCCGCGCGTGCGCCGCGGCACGCCGGGCCGGATGCGCTGTTCGATTCGGCCCGCCTGCCGCATGCGAGGCGCTGGAGCGAAGCGATGCCCACACGTGCCGAGGTGCTGCGCATGCTCGAAGCGCAGCTCGACGCCTGCCTGGCCACGCTGCCCGCCGCCGACGACGATGCCGCGCTCTACGCCCACCGCCTGGCCTTGTTCCACGAAGACATGCATGGCGAGGCCTTCGCCTGGACGCGTGCTGCGCTGGGTCATCCGGCGCCGCCCTGGCTGCGCGCCCTGGTCGCCACGCCCGACACACCGGCGCTGCACCTGCCTGCCGCCGACGCGTTCATCGGCTGGCCGGCCGGCCGCGCCGGCTTCGCCTTCGACAACGAATGCGACGGCCACACCGTGACGCTCCCGGCCTTCGAGATCGACGCCGCGCCGGTGACGACCTGGCGCTTCCTCGCCTTCGTCGAGGCCGGCGGCTACGACGAGCCGGCGTTCTGGCCGGGCGCCGCCGGCGTGTGGCGTGTCGCGCATCCGAGGAGCGCACCCGCACGCTGGCGGCGTGACCGCGGCGGCCGCTGGACGCAGCGCTGGTTCGACCGCTGGCAGCCGCTCGAGCCGCAGCTGCCCGTCATCCACGTCAACGCCTACGAAGCCGAAGCCTGGTGCCGCTGGGCCGACCGCCGCCTGCCGCGGGCGGCCGAATGGGAGCATGCCGCGGCGCAGCCCGGCTTCGTCCGGGATGCGGGCGTGTGGGAGTGGACGGCCGACGACTTCCTGCCCTATGCCGGCTTCACGCCCGGTCCCTACCGCGACTACTCCGCCCCCTGGTTCGGCGATCATCGCGAGCTGCGCGGCGGCGCGGTGGCGACATCGCCGCGGCTGCACGCGCGCTGCTACCGCAACTTCTTCCGTCCCGAGCGCGCCGACGTGTTTGCGGGTTTTCGCTCCGCCGCCCGTTGAAGCGGGCGCGCCCACCTTCCCTTTCGCCGAGATCCTTCATGAACCTGTCACGCCGCCTTGCCTGCTTCGCCGCCGCCTCCCTGCTCGCCGCACCGCTGCGCGCGCAGACGCCGCCCGTGCTGCGCGTGTCGGCCATTCCCGACGAGGCACCCACCGAGCTGCAGCGCAAGTTCGAGCCGCTGGGCGACTACCTTGCCCAGGCCACCGGCATGAAGGTGCAGTTCGTGCCCGTCACCGACTACGCCGCCGTCGTCGAAGGCCTGGCCACGCAGAAGATCGATCTCGCCTGGCTGGGCGGCTTCACCTTCGTGCAGGCGCGAGCACGCACCGAGGGCGGCGCAGTGCCCATCGTGCAGCGCGCGGAGGACGAGGCGTTCACCAGCAAGTTCATCGTGCCCGCCGACAGCCCGGCGAAGACGCTGGCCGACCTGAAGGGCAGGAGCTTCGCCTTCGGCTCGCCGTCCTCCACCTCGGGTCATCTCATGCCGCGCTACTTCCTGCTGCAGGACGGCATCGTCCCCGAGCGTGATTTCGAGACGGTGGCCTACTCCGGCGCGCACGATGCGACCGTGGCCTTCGTCGCCTCGAGCCGCGCCGCCGGCGGCGTGCTCAACGCCTCGGTGTGGGACAAGCTGGTGGAAAACGGCAACCGCAACGCCGCCAAGGTGCGCGTGCTGGCCACCACGCCGCCGTACCACGACTACAACTGGACGGTGCGCCCGGGGCTGGATGCGGCGCTCGCGAAGAAACTCGCCGACGCCTTTCTCGCGCTCGACCCGGCCCACCCGGCACACCGGCAGATCATGGCGCTGCAGCGCGCGTCGAAGTTCGTGCCGACCCGCGCGGCCAACTACGACGCCATCGAGCGGGCAGGCAAGGCGGCCGGGCTGATCAAGTGAGTGCGGCGCCGCAGCCGGCGGCGGTCGCGCTCGTCGAGCTCGGCCTGGTGCATCCGAACGGCCATCGCGCGCTGCGGCACGTGGCGCTGTCGGTGGACAGCGGCGAACGGCTGGCCATCATCGGGCCCTCGGGCGCCGGCAAGACCAGCCTGCTGCGCCTGCTCGGCGCCTCGCTGCGCCCGACCGAAGGTCGCATCGCGCTGCTGGGTGCCAACCCGTGGCAACTGTCGGCGTCGGCCCTGCGCCGGCTGCGCGCGCGCATCGGCCTGGTGCATCAGGCGCCGCCGATTCCGCCGCGGCTGCGTGTGGTCACCGCCGTGCTGGCCGGGCGACTGGGCACCTGGCCGACGTGGAAGGCACTGGCCTCGCTGCTGCTGCCCAGCGACATCGCCGGTGCCCGCGAGGTGCTGGCGCGGCTCGACCTCGCCGACCGGCTGTTCGAGCGCTGCGACCGCCTCTCCGGCGGGCAGTTGCAGCGGGTGGGCATCGCCCGCGTGCTCTACCAGCGCCCCGAGCTGCTGCTGGCCGACGAGCCGGTGTCGGCCCTGGACCCGGCGCTGGCCGATGCGGCGGTGGGCCAGCTCGTCGCGCAGAGCGAGGCGACCGGCGCCACCTTCGTCGCCTCGCTGCATGCGGTGGACCTGGCGCTGCGCTGGTTCCCGCGCATCGTCGGCATGCGCGGCGGCGAAGTGATGTTCGACGTCCCGGTGCAGGCGGTGACCCCGCCCATGCTGCACGCGCTCTACGCCGCCGAAGGTGCGGCACTGCCGCTGCAAGGCATTCCGGCGGCAGTCCTGCCGTCCGCGCAGGCGCCGGTGCGGCCATCTTGCCGATGAACCGCGCGCTGGCCCACGCGCCGCCACCGCGCGACCCGCAGGCGCGGCGCCGCCTCGGTGCGGCGCTGGTCGCGCTCGTGCTGCTGTGGCCGCTGCTGCAGCTTGCGCAGTTCCGCCCGGCCCAGCTGTTCGATGCCGACAACCTGCGGGTGATGGGCGACTTCCTCGCCGCCTTCGTGCCGCCGGAGACCTCGCCGTTCTTCCTCGGACTGCTCGCGCGTGCCACCCTGGAGACGCTGGCCATGGCGACCGCGGGCGTCGCGCTCGCCTTCGTCATCGCGGCGCCGCTCGCCTTCGCGCTCACCCAGCCCCTGTCGGTCGCCCGCATCGGGCCGGGGCCGGGCCGCGGCATGGGCGTGCTGCTGCGGCTCGTGGTGCGCGCGGTGCTCGCGGTGCTGCGTTCGATCCCGGAAATCGTCTGGGCGCTGATCTTCGTGCGGGCGCTCGGCCTGGGCCCGGCGGCGGGCGTGCTCGCGCTGGCCATCACCTACGGCGGCATGCTCGGCAAGGTGTATGCGGAGATCCTCGAGTCGGGCGACACGCGCCCGGCGCGCGCGCTGCTCGAAGCCGGCAGCGGCCGACTCGCGGCGCTGTGCTACGGCCTGCTGCCGAGTGCGGCGCAGGAGCTGGCGTCGTACACCGTCTACCGCTGGGAGTGCGCGGTGCGCGCCTCGGTCATCATGGGTTTCGTCGGCGCCGGCGGCCTCGGGCAGTTGATGGACCAGTCGATGAAGATGCTCAACGGCGGCGAGGCGAGCACCATCCTCGTCACCTTCTTGCTGCTGGTGCTGCTGGCCGATGCACTGAGCGCGGCCATCCGGCGTCTGCTGGCATGAACGATCACGACACGGGCGAGCGCCTGCGCGCCGCCGGCCCCTGCGCCACCTGCGTGCTGGTCACCCTGGCCATCGCCGCGGCGGTGGTGGCGAGCTTTGTCTACCTCGGGATCGACTACCGCGCGCTGCTGTCGGCGCAGTCGCTGGCGCTGATGGGCCGCTTCATCGCCGAGTTCCTGGCGCCCGACCTGTCCCCCGGCTTCGTCGCCAAGGCCGCCCGGGGTGCGGTCGAGACGCTGGCCGTCTCGGCGCTGGGCACGCTGCTGGCTGTGGCCGGCGGCTTCGTGCTGGCGCTGCCGGCGGCGGGGCGCTTCGGCACGGCCTTGCAGCAGCTCGCGCGTTTCGTGCTGAACCTGCTGCGCAGCGTGCCCGAGCTGGTGTGGGCGGCGCTGATGGTGCTCGCCGCCGGCCTCGGGCCGTTTGCCGGCACGCTGGCCCTGGCGCTTCACACCACCGGCGTGCTGGGCCGCCTGTTCGCTGAGACCCTGGAGAACACACCGGCCGCGCCGGAACGCGCCTTGCGCGACGCCGGCAGCGGCGCAGTGGCCGCCTTCGTCTACGGCAGCCTGCCGCTCGCGCTGCCGCAGGGCGTGGCGTATTCGCTTTACCGCTGGGAGATGAACATCCGCATGGCCGCGGTGCTCGGCTTCGTCGGCGCCGGCGGCCTCGGTCAGCTGCTGTACTTCCACCTCTCGATCTTCCAGCAGGCGCAGGCCGCGACGGTGCTGCTGGCGATGCTGGTGCTGGTGATCGCGGTGGATCTGTTCAGCAGCCGGCTGCGGCGCGGGCTCGCGACGGCTTACGCCTGACGCCGCAGCGTGCTTGTCGCAATTTAGCTAAGTTCTGGCTAATATGCCGGCATGAACGACATCGTCTCCATGCACACCGCCAAGTCCACGCTGTCGCAGCTGGTCAAGAAGGCCGCCGCCGGAAAGCCGGTGTACATCGGCGCCTATGGCCGCGCGCAGGTCAAGCTGGTGGCTGTCGACGCGGCGGAGCGTCCACGCAAGCGTTTCGGCCTGCTCAAGGGAAAGCTGCAGCTTCCCGCCGATCTCGAGGCACCGCTTCCCGATGAGGTGATCCGCGCCTTCGAGGGCGACGAATGAGGCTGCTGCTCGATACCAACGTGCTGCTGTGGACTCTGGCGGGAGATCCACGGGTCGAGCACCTGCAGGCCCGTGTCGTCGATGACGACAACGAGGTCTATGTGAGCGCGGTGTCGTTCTGGGAAATCGCCATCAAGGTCGGCATCGGCAAGCTCGAGGTCGACCTGCCGCAGTTGCGCGAAGCGGCGCGCGACAGCGGTTATCTCGAGCTGCCGGTGCTCGGCGCGCACACCGAGCACCTGACCGGATTGCCGGCCATCCACAAAGACCCGTTCGACCGGATGCTCGTGGCTCAGGCCAAGGCCGAGCCCATGCGGTTGCTCACTTCCGACCAACTGCTCGCTCAATACGGCTCGAACATCGAGGTGGTCTGAATGGAACGAGCGGCCACCGCCTGAACGGCGGGGCGGCATGTCGTCGCTGCCTATACCGCCGCCAGCGCCTGGTCGAGGT
>JBIQKU010000185.1:0-6411 GCA_044506225.1 Rubrivivax sp.
CCACGCTCAAGGGCGCGCCCCCGGGCTACGTGGGCTACGGCGAGGGCGGCATCCTGACCGAGGCGGTGCGCCGCCGGCCCTACAGCGTGGTGCTGCTCGACGAGGTGGAAAAGGCCCACTCCGACGTGCACGAGATCTTCTTCCAGGTCTTCGACAAGGGCTGGATGGAAGACGGCGAGGGCCGCATGATCGACTTCAAGAACACGATCATCCTGCTCACGAGCAACGCCGGCTCCGAGCTCATCATGAACATGTGCCGCGACCCGGAGCTGCTGCCGGACCCGGACTCGCTCGCCACGGCGCTCACCGAGCCGCTGCAGAAGATCTTCCCGCCGGCGCTGCTGGGGCGCATCGTCACGATCCCGTACTACCCGCTGTCCGACGAGATGCTCGGCCGGATCGTGCGGCTGCAGCTGAACCGCATCAAGAAGCGCGTGGCCGAGAACCACAAGATCCCGTTCGAGTACAGCGACGAGGCGGTCGAGCTCATCGTCAAGCGCTGCAACAACGCCGAGTCGGGCGGACGCATCATCGACGCCATCCTCACCAACACGGTGCTGCCCAAGGTGTCGATCGAGTACCTCACGCGCACGGCCGAAGGCGCGCAGCTCAAGGGCATCACGCTCGGCGTGGACGGCGACGACTTCAGCTACGCCTTCGCCTGAGGGCGCGGCCGAGGGGTCTGACGGGGGAGAGTGACGATGGCGATTCCAGGGTTGGGAACGGCGGCCAACGAGGTCATGAAGATCACGACCAGCTCGGGCGGCTTCCTGGTCATGAGCATGACCGGCCGCGAACAGCTGGGGCGGCTGCCCGAGTACGAGGTCGAGCTCGTCGGCGAGCTCGACATGATGGGCAAGCCCAAGCCGGTCGACATGCACAAGCTGCTCGGCACGCGCGCCAACGTGACGATGGACGTGGACGACGACCCGCGCCACTTCAACGGCTACGTCACGCGCATGAAGCGCGGCGAGCGGCGCGGGCGCTACGAGAGCTACACCGCCACGCTGCGGCCGTGGCTGTGGTTCCTCACGCGCAGCCGCGACAGCCGCGTGTTCCAGTCGATGAGCGTGAAGGACATCGTCTCCAAGGTGCTCACCGAGTACAGCACCGACTTCGAGTTCCGCCTCGTCTCGGCCGCCGCCTACCCGAAGCTCGACTACTGCGTGCAGTACCAGGAGAGCGACTTCGACTTCGTCAGCCGCCTGCTCGAGGAAGCCGGCATCTACTACTTCTTCGAGCACACCGAGCGCAAGCACACCCTGGTGTTGATCGACGCCATGGCCCGCCACAAGAGCCGGCCGACGCGCGCACCCATCAAGTGGGCGAACACCATGAAGTACGAAGGCACGCTGATCAACTGGCAAAGCCAGGGCGAGGCGCGTGCCGTCAAGGCGGTGGTGGCAGACTACGACTACCTGTCGTCCAACACGAAGATCGAAGGCAGCAAGGCGGCGGTCAAGCCGGCGTCCAAGCTGGGCACGATGGAACTCTTCGAGTACCCGGCCGACGTGGTGCACAACAGCCAGAAGCCGACCGCGCAGAACGCCGCGGAGGCGGCCAACCAACGGGCGACGGTGCGCATCGAGGAAGCGATGTCGCTGCAGCACATCGCCAGCGGCATCGTCAACACCCGCGACCTCGCCACCGGCATGACCTTCGAGGTCGAGAACCTGCCGCACAAGGCGGACGACGGCGACTACCTCGTCGTCGGTGCCGACTACCGGCTGGAGTTCGCCGACCACGATGCCATCGACGAGCTGCGCAGCGAAGGCCGGCGCAAGGAGGGCTTTCTCGCCAGCATCACGGTGATGCGCCTGTCGTCGCCCAACTTCCGCCCCGAGCGGCGCACGCCGCGGCCCTACATCCACGGGCCGCAGACCGCGGTGGTGGTGGGCGCCTCGGGCAACGAGATCGAGACCGACAAGCACGGGCGCATCAAGGTGCAGTTCCACTGGGACCGCCTCGCCAGGAAGGAGAAGCGCGCACAGAACAGCTCCTGCTGGGTGCGCGTGGCCCAGCCCTGGTCTGGCAAGGGCTTCGGCTATTTCGCCCTGCCGCGCGTGGGCCACGAGGTGGTGGTGAGCTTCCTCGACGGCAACCCGGACCGGCCGCTGGTCACGGGTTCGGTCTACAACGACGAGAACCCGGTCGCCTGGAAGCTGCCGGACAACGCCACCGTGAGCGGCCTGAAGACCCGCAGCAGCAAGGACGGCACGGCCGACACCGCCAACGAGCTGCGCTTCGAGGACGCCAAGGGCAAGGAGCACATCTGGTTCCATGCCGAGAAGGACTTCTTCCGCCATGTCGAGGGCGACGCCTTTGACCTCGTCAAGGGCAACGAGACGCTGAAGGTGCTGCTCACCCGCCGCGACGTGGTGGCGGAGAACGTCTACACCGACATCGGCAAGGAGACCATGACCCACGTCGGCACCGACTTCCACCTCACCGTGGGCGGCGACGTGCTGCAGCAGGTGGGCGGCGTGCAGCAGCTCACCGTGGGCAAGGATGCGGCCAGCAGCATCGGCGGCAATCTGCACCTGGACGTGGGTGGCGAAGCCGCGGTCAACGTGGGCGGCGCCGCCGCGGTGGCCACCGGCGGCAAGCTGGACCTGAAGGTCGACGGCGACGCGGTGCTCGAGACCACCGGCAAGGTGTCGATGAAGGCCGGGCCGTCGGGCGACGTGCTGGTCGAGGGCATGAACGTCAAGGTCAAGGGTGCCATGACCATCGTGCTCGAGTCCGGCACCGGCATCACGCTGAAGGTGGGCGGCTCGCTGGTGAACATCGGGCCGGCGGGCGTAGACATCGTCGGCCCCCTGGTGAAGATCAATTCCGGCGGCGGTGGCGGTTCCGCCGGCTCGGCGCTGAGCGCGAAAAAGGCCTCGCCCGACAAGGCCGCCACGCCGAAGAAGCACGAACCGCTGACCGAAGACAGCTACAAGGACCGCTTCAAGGACCCGATGCCCACCGAAAGCGGCGGCACCAAGCCCTGACCACCGATGAGCGACACCTCACGCGCCCTGTCGTATGCCCAGCTCAAGGCCGCCTTGTGGAGCCGCAGCGGCGCGCGTGTGCATGCGGTGGTCGACGGACTGGCTGTGCCCGACCTGCCTGCCCGGCTGGCCGAAGCCGACGTCAACGGCTGGGACTGCCTGGAGCGCGGCGCCCTGTCGGCTGCCGAGGCGGCGCGTGCCGCCTATGTGGTCGAGCTGCGCGAAGCCTCGCCCTTCACCGACTGGCTGCTCGCCAGCGCCACCGCCGCCCACGCGCCCTGGGGTGTGGTGATCGCCTGCACCGAGGCCTTGCTGGCGGTGCGCGAGTGGTGCCGCGATTTCGCGAGCGTGGCCACGCCCGACGGCGAACGCCGGCGCCTGCGCTGGTTCGATGCCGACGTGCTGCAGGCTTTGCTGCCCATGCTCTCGCCTTCGCAGCTGGACACGGTGTTCCGCCTCGGCCAGCAACTGGTGCTGCCCGCGCGCGACGCCTGGACCTGGCATGGCCTGCACGAGGGCGTGCTTGCCAGCGAGCGGCGCGTCCTGATGGCAGGCGGTGCCGCGCAGTGAGGCCCGCCATGCGCGCACCCCGGGAGCCGGCATGCTGCGGCTGAACGCCGAGCAGTTCGAGCGGCTGCAGCAGCTCACGGTCGAGCGCCATGCACGCCGCATCGGCGGCGTGCTGGCGCAGGCTTGGCCCGCGGTCACCGAGCGGCTGCAGGACCGCTGGCCGGCCTTTGTCGAGGCCGCCATGCAGCAGGCCCGGCGCCACGGCATAGCCGACGCCGTCGGCCTGGCGCATTACACCGGCCTGTGGTGCCTGTGGGGCGCGCGCTTCGAGGACAAGCCGGCGTTTGCCTGGGCGCGCGAGATCCTGGACGACCCGCGCCGCAAGCCCGCGCTCAAGCTGCACCAGCTGCTGCAGCACACCCGCGGCGAGCGGGCGCAGCAGCAGCCGACGTCGGCGCCGGCGGCCGGCATCACGCTCGCGCAGTTCGATGCGGCCGCGGCGCAGGTCGAGGCCCAGGCGCTGACCGCGGCCGCACGCGAGGTGTTTCCCGCGCCGCAGCCGCCCGCGCGACTCGTGCCCTGCGACCTCGCGGGGATCGACCTCATGGTGGCCGACGCCGAGGTGCAGGCCTGGCGCCTGGAGGCCGGCCAGTGGCAGCGCCAGCCGCTGCCCAAGCCCGCGGCGACACGCGAACGCCTCGACCGCGCGCCCGACGCGCCGCTGGACTATGCGGTGCTCAGCACCGCGCTGCGCGGCGGTGCGCCGTCGCGGCTCAACCTCGCACTGGCCACCCTGGCGACTTGCGATGCGCGGGTGCATCCGCAGGTGCTGCATGTGGCACCGGGCGGGCGGCTCGCCTGGAAAGGCCGCGACGCCACGCGCCTGAGCATCGCGCTGAACGTGTCGCCGTTGTCCGATGGCGAAGGCTGGCCGGGCATGGCCGCAGCACCCGCGCCCGATCTGCATCGCATCAGCATCGACAGCTGCGGCCTGCGCGATGCGGGTGCGCCCTTCGGGACGCTGGCCATCGGCGTGCGCGCCTATGCGGCGGCGCAGTGGCTCACCGAAGTGCGGCATGCCGCCTGGCCGGCTCTGCAGCGGCCCGCCACGGCGCCGCAGGCGGTGCCGGCGCCCGTTTGCCGCCTGGAGCGCGACGGCGAGACGCTGGACGCCGCCGGCCTGCAACACGCCTGGGCCGAGCTGCACACGCGCTTCGCCCAGGGCATGGACAAACTCTTCGCCGCCTGGATGCGTGTGGTCGAGACCACCGCGCCCGACACGCCGCCGCGCCTGAACGTTCAGGCGCAGTGCCTGGCCGGCCAGGCGGGTGTCACCTGGGGCTATCTCAAGACCGACGCCACGACGGTGAAGATGCGCACCGAAGGTGCGATCGACATGACGGCCATCGCGCTGGACCTGCAGCTCTCGGGCGAGCTCACCGAAGGCGCGACCCGCTCGCGGGTGCGGCTCTCGGCCCAGGGCAGCGAGCCGCTGCGCCGTGTGCTGCGCCAGCTCGGCGAGGACGCGGCCGAGGCCGAGTCGCTGGAAGGCGCGGTGTGTGCGTTTCGCCTGCCCTTCGCGCTCGAGGTCGACCCCATCGCCACCAGCGAGCCAGCCACCGCCGGTGTCGCCACCACCGTGCCGCAGGCGCTGGGTGCGCTCGCCGGTGAATGCGGACTGCGCCCCCGCGCTGACGGCCGCGGCTGGCAGTGGTTCTTCAGCCTGCGCATCGAGCGCTGCGCCGTGGTGCTGGCGCTGGCCGACCCGATGGTGGGTGATGCGTGGATCACGCGTGAGCTGCTGGCGGCCCAGCCGCTGGTCGACTGGAGTGCCGGCTGATGGAGCGTTTGCTGATGCTGCATCTGCAATCGGCGCATTGCGCGGCCGAGGTGCAGCTCAATGGCATGCCGGTGGCCTTTGTCGGCGCGGGCGGCGGCCAGGTGTGCGTGGCGGTGCATGAATACACGCTGGCCGGCAAGAACGAGCTCGTGCTGGTGGCCGGCGCCGGCATCCCCGGCCAGCCGGTGCCGGCGCAGTCGCGCGCGGCACTCGAACCCACGTTTGCGCGCGCGCGGCTGCTGTTGCCGCGCCGCGGCCACAGCGCGCTCGATGCGAATGTGCGTGTGCTCGCGAGCGTCGAATGGAGCGCGCCCGAAGGCGAGCCCTACGAGGCGCCGGTGACGCAGCGCGCAAGCGTCGAGCTGCCGGTGAACTTCCCGCGCTGGCGCTGGCTGGATGCGCCGCCCATCCCCCAGCACGTGGGCGTGCAGCGGCAGATCCTCGAGTTCGTGCAGCAGCTCGCCATCGACCTGGCGCTCGGCCGCCCGGATTCGTTCCTCGCCGCCGCGCGCCTGCGTTTCGAGGAACTCGCGCTCGCCTATCAGCGCCCCGCGGAGCAGGGCATTCAACGATTCCGCGAGCAGTTGCAGCGGCTCTATGCTGCCAAGGCACTGAAGCTGGTGCCGCCCAGCGCCGATGCGCTCACCCTGCGCCCGGTGCACGACGGCCGGCTGATCGACTGCCTGACGCCGCTGGGCACGCCGGCGCTGCGCACGCAGAACACCGACCCCGCGCTCGGCAACACCGCCTGGCCGCTGCGGCTGGCGATGGTCGAGGGAAAGATCTATGTGCTGCGCTGAGCACTCCTGCCGCGCGGCAATGAACGGAACCCGCCTGTGATCACACTCACCGTTGCGTCCTTCAACGGCGCGCCCCTGACCCAGCCGCTCGCGGCGCATTTCGACGAACTCGGCGGCAACATCGGCCGCGCCGACAACAACCAGCTGGTGCTGCCCGACCCGGAGCGCACGATCTCGCGCGTGCATGCGCAGGTGGTGTTCCGCGGGGGGCGCTACGCCATCGTCGACCGCGGCAGCAACCCGATCTCGGTCAACGGCCGCCCGC
>JBIQKU010000009.1:0-41401 GCA_044506225.1 Rubrivivax sp.
ACAGCTGCCACATCGAGCGCTGCGTGAAGGCGAACCACAGGTCGGCATCGGGCAGGAGCACGCTTTGCGCCACCTTGGCGCGCAGCGAGATCTGCAGCTTGGCCTCGATCGGGCGATGCCGCAGGTTGGAGATCGGTGTCGGCTGCGTGGGACTGCTGGGCGCGCGGTTGATGCGCGAGGTGTAGTGCACCGGCAGGATGAAGTTGGGCAGATAGGTCTTCACCCGGAAGGTGCCGCGCTTGTCGGCGCGGTCCAGCTCCCAGTAGCGCGACATCACCGACCCGGGGGCATCGCGGCCGGCGTGCAACGGCGGGGCCGCGTCGCCTGCGGTTCGGGTTTCGGCGTCGGTTTCGCCCAGGGCCGGCAACTCATTGCGCGCCGGCGCAGAGTCGGGCGGGGTCGCGGGCGGGGTGCGGAACAGCGCGTCGTAGCAGGCGAGGCGTCGCTGGTCGTCCGGCTCGCCGGCGCAGGCGGCGCCCGACTGCGCCCACACCCCCGTCGCGGCCGCGACCAGCGCCATCGCGACGATGCACCGGGCGCGGCTGGCGCGTGGCAGGCGAAGACAGCGTGAGGCGTGCGGCACGGATTCCATGGGGCAGGGCAAGCGGGCTATTCTTCCCGAGTCTGGCGGCCCGGCGTTCGCAGGCGTTACGAGCCGCATTCGCATCCGCCGCCGGCCTGCCGGCACGTCGTCGACCCGGACGACGGTTCTTCCACCTCCACTGCCCACCGACTCCTCATGCGCCCCCTGGACGGCATCACGGTTCTCGCCCTCGAACATGCGGTCGCCGCGCCGGTGTGCACGCGACACCTGGCCGACCTCGGCGCGCGCGTCATCAAGATCGAGCGCCCCGGCGTGGGGGATTTCGCCCGCGGCTACGACCAGCGGGTGAACGGCTTGTCCTCGTACTTCGTCTGGGCCAACCGCTCCAAGGAAAGCCTCACGCTGGACCTCAAGCACTCGGACGCCGCGCCGGTGCTCGAGCGGCTGGTTGCGCGCACCGACGTCATCGTGCAGAACCTCGCGCCCGGCGCGGCGGCGCGCCTGGGCCTGTCGTTCGAGGCGCTGCACCCGAAGCACCCGAGGCTCATCGTCTGCGACGTCTCGGGCTACGGCAGCGATGGCCCCTACCGCGACAAGAAGGCCTACGACCTCATGGTCCAGGCCGAGGCCGGCCTGCTGAATGCCACCGGCACGCCCGACGCCATGGCACGCGCCGGCTTCTCCGCCGCCGACGTGGGCGCCGGCATGTACGCCTACTCCAGCGTGCTGGCCGCGCTGCTGCTGCGCGAACGCACCGGGCAGGGCTCGCATGTGGACGTGTCCATGCTGGAGTCGCTCGCCGAATGGATGGGCAACCCGATGTACTACACGCACGGCGGGGGGGCGCCTGCGCCGAGAACCGGCGCCTTCCATCCGAGCGTCGTGCCCTACGGCCCGTTCACCGCCGGCGACGGCCTGACGGTGATGATGGGCGTGCAGAACGAGCGCGAATGGAAGCGCTTCTGCGCCGAGGTGCTGCAGGAGCCCGCGCTGGCCGACGACCCGCGCTTTGCCGACAACACGCGGCGCACCGCCAACCGCGCCGCGCTGGACGCACGCATCGCCGCCTGCTTCGCCACGCTCACGCGTGAGGAGGCCGAGGCGCGGCTCGAACGTGCGCAGATCGCCACCGCCCGCGTCAACACCGCGGCAGACCTCTGGCAGCACCCGCAGCTTGCCGCGCGCGGGCGCTGGACCGAGATCGACACGCCCGCCGGCGCAGTGCCGGCGCTGTACCCGCCGGGGCGCCACAGCGGCTTCACGCCGCGCATGGACGGTGTGCCGGCGCTCGGTGAGCACACCGATGCGCTGCTGGCCGAACTCGGCTTCGACGCCGCCCAGATCGCCGGCTGGCGCGCTGCCGGCATGGTGTGAACACGGCACGGACATCGACCGACATGCAGACCCAGACCGACGATTACCAGGACATCCGCGATGCGGTGCGTGCGCTGTGCGCCAACTTTCCCGACGAGTACTTCCGCCGCGTGGACGCCGAACGTGCCTACCCCGAGGCCTTCGTCGACGCGCTCACCAAGGCCGGCTGGATGGCCGCGCTTATCCCCCAGGAGTACGGCGGCTCGGGACTGGGCCTGGCGGAAGCCTCGGTCATCATGGAAGAGATCAACCGCAGCGGCGGCAATGCCGGCGCCTGCCACGGCCAGATGTACAACATGGGCACGCTGCTGCGCCACGGCTCGCCCGCGCAGAAGCAGCACTACCTGCCGAAGATCGCAAGCGGTGAATGGCGGCTGCAGTCCATGGGCGTGACCGAGCCCACGACCGGCACCGACACCACCAAGATCAAGACCACCGCGGTGAAGCAGGGCGACCGCTACGTCGTCAACGGCCAGAAGGTGTGGATCTCGCGCATCCAGCACTCCGACTTCATGATCCTGCTGGCGCGCACCACGCCGCTGGCCGAGGTGAAGAAGAAGTCCGAGGGCATGTCGATCTTCATGGTCGACCTGCGCGAAGCCATCGGCCACGGCCTGGACGTGCGGCCGATCCCGAACATGGTCAACCACGAGACCAACGAGCTGTTCTTCGAGAACCTGGAGATCCCGGCGGAGAACCTCATCGGCCAGGAAGGGCAGGGCTTCAAGTACATCCTCGACGGGCTGAACGCCGAACGCACGCTGATCGCGGCCGAGTGCATCGGCGACGGCTACTGGTTCATCGACCGCGTGAGCAAGTACGTCGGCGAACGTGTGGTGTTCGGGCGGCCCATCGGCCAGAACCAGGGCGTGCAGTTCCCGATCGCCGAGGCCTACATCGAGGTCGAGGCCGCCAACCTCATGCGCTGGAAGGCTTGCCGGCTGTTCGATGCGCACAAGCCCTGCGGTGCCGAGGCCAACATGGCGAAGTACCTCGCCGCCAAGGCCTCGTGGGAGGCGGCCAATGCCGCGCTGCAGTTCCACGGCGGCTTCGGCTTCGCCTGCGAATACGACGTGGAGCGCAAGTTCCGCGAGACCCGGCTCTACCAGGTGGCGCCCATCTCCACCAACCTCATCCTCAGCTACGTTGCCGAGCATGTGCTGGGCTTGCCGCGCTCGTTCTGAGCATCTGCGCGCCGCGACAATCCAGCCCTTGAGCAACACAACGGAGACCCGAGGAGCCATGATTCGTGACCAGGAAACCTTGAACGCCCTGCTGGACAGCATCAGCCGCTTCGTGCGCGAGCGCCTGGTGCCGGCCGAGCATGAAGTGGCCGAAACCGACGAGATTCCCGAAGCCATCGTGGCCGAGATGCGCGAGCTCGGCCTCTTCGGCCTGACCATCCCCGAGGCCTACGGCGGCCTCGAGCTGACGATGGAAGAAGAGGCGCTGGCGATGATGGAGATGGGCAAGACCTCGCCCGCGTTCCGCTCGGTCTTCGGCACCACGGTGGGCATCGGCTCGCAAGGCATCCTGATGGACGGCACCGAGGAACAGAAGGCGCAGTGGCTGCCGCGCCTGGCCAGCGGCGAGATCATGGCCTCCTTCGCGCTTACCGAACCCGAAGCCGGTTCGGACGCGAGCGCGGTGCGCACCAGCGCCGTGCGCGATGGTGACGACTACATCGTCAACGGCACCAAGCGCTTCATCACCAACGCGCCGCATGCCGGCATGTTCACCCTGATGGCGCGCACCGACCCGAAGGACAAGGGCTCGGGCGGCGTGTCAGCCTTCATCGTCGATGCGAAGAGCCCAGGCATCAGCTTCGGCAAGCGCGACAAGAAGATGGGCCAGCGCGGCGCGCACACCTGCGACGTCATCTTCGACAACGTGCGCGTGCCCGCGGCCAACCTCATCGGCGGCAAGGAGGGCCAGGGCTTCAAGACCGCGATGAAAGTGCTGGAAAAAGGCCGCATCCACATCTCGGCCATCTGCGTGGGCATGGCCGAGCGCATGCTGGACGACGCGCTGCGCTATGCCATCGAACGCAAGCAGTTCGGCCAGCCGATCGCCGAATTCCAACTGGTGCAGGCGATGCTGGCCGACAGCAAGATGGAGGTCTACGCGGCCCGCTGCATGGTGATCGACGCCGCGCGCCGGCGCGACAACGGCCAGAACGTCTCCACCGAGGCCTCGTGCTGCAAGCTCTTCGCCTCCGAGATGTGCGGCCGCGTGGCCGATCGCGCGGTGCAGATCTTCGGCGGCTCGGGCTACATCGCCGAGTTCGGCATCGAGCGCTTCTACCGCGACGCGCGCCTGTTCCGCCTGTACGAGGGCACGAGCCAGATCCAGCAGATCGTCATCGCGCGCAACATGGTGCGGGAAGCCACACGCTGAGCGACGCCCCGCCGCCGAATTTGCTAAACTGCGCGACCCAGTGGGGGGGTAGCTCAGCTGGGAGAGCGTCGCGTTCGCAATGCGAAGGTCGGGAGTTCGATCCTCCTCCTCTCCACCACTGAATCCATGCCGTGGCCGGCCACGGAAACTGTGCCAGCAACCATTTCGCTGCCATCTGGCAACGAATTGCCTGCACAAGAAGAGGGTCGCACCTGGGTTAACCCTGGTGCGTTAGGCAAAGAAAAAGGGCCGCTCATCGAGCGGCCCTTTGTTTTGGGTGAAGCCGGGTTCGCCGGCCTGAAGTTGAGTACCCGCGGCTACAGGTGATCGTTGCCAGGACCAGCGAGCGCTTGCCCGGCCGCCAGAACCTTATGCACCACGGCTTGCTGGTCGGTGTAGGTCAGACGCGGGTTTGCCCGCACCGCGACCTCGCGCAATGCGCGCACGCCCGGCACAAGTCCGGAGGCAACGATGTCGTCGCGATGTTTCGCGACCGCCTGTTCGACCTCCGACAAGTCGATGCCCCTGATGTCGGCGACGACATCCCGGCCGATCTCGCTGTGCTCGCGCACCGCCTGCCCCTGGTAGTGGTAGATGTCGCGGTGGTTCATTCCCAACTCGCGCGCAACCGCGCGTACCGAGATTCCCGGGTCGTGATCGAGTAGCGCGAGGATCCCGGCGCGCTTTTCATGGGGATTGGGTGCGCTGCGTTCATAACTGCTCAGGTTGGCCGACTTCTCGCACAACGCTTCCGGCAGCACCTGGGCGTTGCCCACCATCAGGTCACGCAACGGAATGCGCAGCTTGATCGCCATGTCTGCGAGCCGACCAAGTTCAGGCAGCACGGTCCCCTTCATCCAGCCATGCACCGTGGACTTGTTGAGCCCCAGCCATTCGCTCAACCGGACCACCGACCCCTTGAAGTACAACTGCGCCGCAGCTGTGAGCGTGCGCCCGACCGCGATCTCCTCACCTTTCTGAAGAGGATGCGCCAGGAGACCGGCCACCTGTCCGGCGATGCTCACCTCATAGTCGCTCGCGGGTGTGGACGGGCGCGGGGGCAACGTCGCGTCGGCCGCGTCGTAGGCTCCCAACCAGCTACCGCACGAACCGCACACGCCCGGCGCAGACATCGCAAAGCGCTTTGCGGATCGTCCAGTGGGCGTCTCGCCCAGGCTGCAATGCGGGCAGACGGTTTCGAGCTCGCAGTGGTGAATCGGACATGCGGTCACCATGCCGATCGTCCACAGCAGCGGCATGAACGGTGTGCCGTGAGCCAGGGACTCGTCCAGGCAATGCGGGCACCATTTGCGCGCGCTCGCCCCGCTCCTTTGCAATGCGGCGTCGACGATGCGGGCCGAGCAGCGCAAGAGGCTGCCAGATGTCATGTGCCGCCTGCGGCGGCTTGCACCTGATATCGGCCAGCTCTCGCGGTCCAGTTAAGAACCCGGCTCGCCGACCGAACCACCGCATCCTGCCTGCAACCGCAGCGCACGGTCCTCGGAACCCTGGCAGCGATCGGGTTGCGGCGGCGCCACGCCATCAACCTTCGAGGCAGACACGATGACCGAAGCGCGATACGACCAGGTCGACAGAACCCACTTCAGCTGCTAGTTCGGAAGTTGTCGCCAGCGTCTGTGGGTCTCAGCACCACACAGCGGTGCTGCCAACTGTCCCAGCTGTCGTCGGCCGTGTTCGGCGCTCTGGAGCGGACCACGCCGCTGCAACTTAGCGTTTGAGGACGCTCGCAGGACCGATGACCGAGCTGCTACTTTCAGCATACCTTGATAACCCGACTTCTATTTAAAGCATACCGATTATCTCTCCCCCCTGCCGATCGCTGCGGTTCAGCTACTTGTGAAGCGACAACGGACGCCGAAGTGATCTTGAAGAGTAGGCACTTTGTCTTGTCGGATAACTTTTGACAGGGCCATAGTCCGGAATTAGCGTTGCGCGGCCAAACGGACTCGGAGGGCGTGATGAGTGAAGGCACAACGGTAAGCGAAGCGAATCCCCTGATCCGGGCCGTCGTACACAGCCAGCAGACCCGCAAGCACACTGTTGCCGACCTTGCTTGCGCCCTAGGCACGAGCCCGAGTCACTGGTATCGGCTAAGACGAAACCCTTCACTCATCGCGCGCTGTCGAAAACCGACCTTGGACTCCATCGCTGAATATATCGGTTGGCCGTGGCAAAGGGTATACGCTGCCGCCATCGGAACCTTTGTCGAGTCTTGGAGTATGGAGCACGCACGTACTGCTGATATATTGAGCTTCATCGGTAGAAGCGAGTATTCGACCGGACTAAAAATACCCTTGGACCAGGCCGCGCCGGATCACCAAGCGCTAGTGATCCACTTGTTTTGCGCGCATCAAGTGGCAGTGGCTTGGATAGCCGCATACCTCAAAGATGGCGATGTGCCGGAAACGACCAGCCGGATATCGCATCCCGGCCGTGGACAAGCTGCTCTCTCGGCGGACGCTGCCCCGCCTTTGTCGAGCCGGCCCTAGACAGCGCGGCGATCGCTCCCGTCGACTGCCCGTGCCGGTCGCGATGCGGCCCAGTCGGCGGCGTCCCCTCACTGAGCCCATGGTGGTCACGCCGGTCGCAGCTTCCGCTTCGCCAGTCGGTCGCGCGCTGAGGCGCCTTTGCTGGTCGCGTTGACCCGAGAGTGGCTCTGGAAGTAGAGGCGCGCACCCCCTGCGCTTCAATGGAGCGCAGCGAAGCAAGAGGTCGACTGATCTTCGTGCGGGCTTATCAGTTGTCAGCGACCGCTCGCAGGGAATTCGTCAGTATCCCCCTGAAGGGGGCCCTCCTCATCGCGATATGCAACCCTCGCGCGCGTGCCGAAGATCGCCGCTCAGGCGTGCAAGGCGCAACGCCATGGAGAGGAGCGCGAAGTGGTCGCAGCAACGTTGGGGTGGATAAAGCGTCACTGGATGCGAGGAACCCGCGATGGCATCGAGACGTCGACCTGCCCCTATGCGTTCCTTGAACGCGTCGACCCGGCGACGCGGGGTCGCACCGAGGTTCAACGCACTCCAACGCTGCCTCAAGCGAGTTCGCTGCCCGATTTCGTCGATACCGAAGCGGCGTGCATGTACTCCTTTGCGTGTGACGCAGGCTAGTCTGCCTTCTCCGCGGGCTCAACTCTGATCGACGCGCTGTCATTGTTCGGCACGACCGTGACCGGGCAGCGCGCACACGCAGGAACGGCGACGTCCCAGGCTGAGGCCGTGTGCGACGATTTCGAAAGCCGAGTCCTCACACTGTCTTCCCTCGCGCAAGTGAGCCGAGCGTCTGAAGGCTCGTGGCGCACCAGCTCGCTCGGCGATTGGGCACGAGGCAGCGCGACATAGCCGATGTCTCCTGTCCCGAGAGATGCTCTCTCGCGCTGGGAAACAGTGAGCGCAATGGTCCCAGTTGTGCGGTCGGCTGCGCCGGGCCATCGTGCACGCATGACGTACACGCCCGTCGCGATCACCGAAAGCGGTCGGCTCTACCACCTCGTCGGCGAGCCGGGCTTTGATTCGTCTTCCGCGTACCTGCTCGAGTAGTGGCAGCGCCTGAACGGCGTGACGACGACTGACATGACGCACCTGTTGTGGCGCGCGATCACCGAGCTGCGCTCGACGGTACTTCAGTGATTTGGGGGCATGAACGATGCGCGTGCTCTTCCTCGATGTCGATGGCGTGCTCCATCCCCTGCCAACGTGCACGACGACAAGAATGCTGCACGGCAAGCCAGCAGGGCACATCGTGTCTGGCGAGCCGTTCGTCTGGCTAGCGCTGCTCGCTCGAGCGCTGGAACACGATCGTGATGTCGCTCTCGTCGTGCATTCGACCTGCCGGCTCATGACGACACCCGCTGAACTTGAGAAGCTGTTCGGTCAGGCAGGGCTGCACCTTCTTGGCTGCACACCGCCTGGCGACCGCTGGGACTGGATCTCTTTCGTGCTCACGATGAACCCTGGCATCGCCGACTACTGCGTTCTTGACAACAGCATGAACAACTTTCCGAACCCGCCTCCGCCGCACCTCATCGTTTGCGATCCTGGCCGCGGCGTTTCGGATGGCAGGGTGGTGAGCCAGCTGAAGCGCTGGCTGCAGGCGACGGCACCCAAGGCGACGCCACACGGCCGGCGCTCGACCGGCGCAGGCCGAGGGCTTGGTTCGCGATAGACGACGCCGTCGACGATTCTGGAGCCGACCTGCGCAGGCATCTTGTTGCATGCGATGGCGACCTCGGGTTGAGCAGTACGGCAACTCGTGAAGCGCTGGCCCGGATGCTTGATCGGATCTGTCGCTGACGCTGCGCAATGACGAGCGAATCCCTAGACCCGGGGACCGCGCTCGCTGGACTGCTTGCGGTCGAGCCACCGGGAAGATCAGCGTGAATCGTTCCTGCGCTCGCTAGTGTCCATCCGGAGCAGAGCTGCGTGCAACTCTGACGTGACATCGGTCGCGCTGTGATGTCCGTTGGCGTGCATCCACGAGGACCAGACGTACGCAGCATCCCTGTCATGCCCGGGCGGTCCGGCCAACAGATAGCGCCTGCCCGACATGGTCGTGATGATTCTTGACGTGGCATCAACCGAGCCGATGCTCGTGCTCACCCGGCCCTCTCTGCCCTCGACGTGCCAGCCAACAAGATGCTGACGTCCGTCCTGAGTCTCATAGACGCACCACCGCTCGAGAGTAATGTGCGGCTCGGCGTCGACTTCGGGAACGCTATGAACGCCGCCCGTCACCGTCAAGACCACGTAGCGGCGGGTTCTGGACATGAGCACTTCCTTCGTGCCGGCGCTCTACGAGCGTCGGGAACCGCGATTCCCCCGCGGCGGCTCCTCGCGGAGCGGGGCAGTGGTGTGAATGGGTCCGACGAGGACTATCGCGAGCATGCCAAGCTCCATCATTCCGCCCTCATCGTCGGTTCCATTGGCCGATCGCGCTGGTCGAGCTGCGGCCCCCACCCCAGGTCGTTCAGCAAGCGAGCGCACCAGGCGCGGAGCTCGCGCTCATCGAACGCGCGCGGTTCGTGCGCGGGCAACACGACCTGATCGTGGCGGTCAATCGTCGAGGTCCATCTCTGCAGTGGCGTAAGTGCCCGTTCCGCGAAACCCCTTGAAATCCACGATCAGTCGCCAGCCGAGTGGCGCGAAACGCAGCTGAATGTAGTCGATGCGAAACGCCATGAGGCTTTACTCCTGCAGTTCGTGGTCAGCAAGCTGACCGCCCCGACGGACACCAGCGCAGCATGGAGCCGAGACCACCCATCGTCCACTCGTGCGTCTGCTCTCACGCAAACGTGTCAAGAGAGACCTCGTCGCTTGGCGCGCGAGGCGGCGCCAGGCGCCTTTCGGTTGCCCGCCAAGAGGCCATTCATGCGATCGACGCCGCGATCGTTCGTCGCTAAGCGCAGGCGTCTCCCGGTTCGAGATGGCGCGGTCGCTACGGAGCCCGACGCGGGCGGCACACCCTCTACGGAGAGCGCTTCTCCTACCAGCCGTGAACATGTGAGCGATCGTCCGGAGTTCTGTCGGCGGCCTCTCCTCGTCGTGGGTCTATGGCAACGCGTCGCGCGCTGTTCTCATCGGCTCTCGAGCACTACTCCTTCGCCGACCGCAGCCTTGAACACGTCGCCAAGTCATCAAGATCGACGACCAGCCGGCTGTCGAACTCGGTGTTCTCGAACCCACGCCGCGTCGGATACCCGCGCGGATTGCTGACAACGGTGCAAAGCCCGTGCATGTAGCGGAATGAGGTATGGGTGTGACCGTGGACCCACAGGGAGGCAGGGCCCATGAAGGCATCGAGAGGAAGGTCGCTCACAAACGCGGGACTCAACCAATTGCGGGCATAGCGCGGTGCGACCGACTTTCGTGTCGGCGCGTGATGCGTGACGACGACAAGCGGCCCCGCATGGGGCTCGCCGAACTCGCGGCGCAGCCAGTCGCGGTCGATGTGGTGTCGAGCGAGCGTGTCCTCGGCCGTGAGCGGTCGCCTGCGCGCCCGAGGCAATTGATCCTGGCGTACCGGGGCATACTTGTACGCCACGTCAATGCACCGAAAATCGTTGAGCCCTTGCTGCGCCTCTATCAGGGCGCGCGTGACGTTGACCTCGTCCGTGCCGTCGGCGCGCTGCACCGGCAGATGGAAATCGGTCCAGAGTGTCGTGCCGAGGAAGCGAGTCCCGTCGATCACGACGGCGTTTCGGTCCAGCACGTGCACATTGCTGCCCTGCGCCGCGTCGCGCATCGCAGCCGACTCGGTTTGCATGCACGTGCGGTACCACTCGTGATTTCCGGGGACGAACACGACCGCCTTCCCACCGAATGTGGACGGGCGCTGCGCCCAATCAACGGCCTTGGTGCCGGGCGAGTGGATGTCGCCCGCAAGCACGGCAACGTCGTACTCCACGTCCTGCGGCACGTCGAAAGTTGCGTGCTCGAGGTGCAAGTCGGAAAGAATCAGAAGTCTCATCTGCGATGGGCGGGGACGGCGGGTTGGGTGCTGAAGCAATCACACGGTAGGCGGGCGCCAGACGGGGTTGTTCCTCCTGAACCAATGAGCCAACTCGATCTGAGGCTCAACGGAGACAGGCTCCGTCGCGTGAATGCGCCGTGAGTGCCCAGACGGTCGGCTCCTCATCGGTCATGTGTCGCTCCTTGCTGCGCCGGCACCTCCAGGCAGACGCCAGCTGATCGATCGAATCGCCGATTGCTGGCGGCCTGAGGGCGGGCGATTCAGCTTCGTGGAGCAGGCCGATGCCTAGTCAGAGGAGATTCCCCCTCACCCGTGCGCGGCGGGTTTGAACCGCTCTCATGGGAGGAGACAGACGACGCGACGAGGCCGTGCGCGCCTGACGCGCTGATTTCGCGCATTCGAGTGCGCGGCGCCGGCATGCGCACCGCCTGCAGCGCTTGCACTCGCAAGGACAGTACGAGCGCCGTGGCGACGCGACTGCAAGGCATGCGGTCGGCGCACAACTCGGCGCATCACGACGATCGCCGTGTGATGCCGGAGAATCCCGCGCTTCTCTTAAACCGCCAAGGAACAACGTCGTGCACCGCCCGGCCCTACGTTGTCCTCCAGGGACAAACTTGCATGCAGAACCTTGAAGCCATCAGTGCCATGCCACCGCTCCAGCGGCTAGCGGCCTATTCCCTTGCGTCCGGCCTCGACATTTCCGCCACGTTGTTGGTGCAGGCCGTCTTTGCGACACCAGGCATCAAACGAGTCGCCGTCTCGTCTGTAGTCGGCTTCAACCCCGAGTTCCGCAGCGATGAACCGAGCGAAGGGGTCTACTTCTTCCAGGACGGGAAGATGTTCGGCACGACGACGGTCCCCCAGTTCATTGATCACGTGCGCCATGCGTGCGAACGCGGGGGCACGGTGATCCTTCGCGTGGCGACTGACCGAGAAGTCAACGTCTATGACATCGAAACCGCACGGTTTCAGCTGAGAAAAGGCTCACGGGTGTTCGTTGCCGGCTGCTCAAACGGCACGGTCACGTTCTTCTCCGCACAGGATCTCGATAGGCTCGTTTCAGACAGCGGCGAGGGGCGCGAAGCCGCGATCGAGTACGGCGAGTGGTCGGCCATCATTTCCGCTATCGGCGCGGCAGCGGTGTCCTAGGCATTTAGGGTTCGTCCAGTGTTGTCCTAGATGCCGCATCTACAAAGGACGATGGTGCCGCGCGAACAGTCAACGCCATACGAAACTGCGCTGATGTTCGTAGCCACGGACCGGGGCGAGGAGGTCTGCGCAGGCGTCAGCCGCCGCAGGCCGGCGGCCCGGTTTGCATCGACGACGCTGCGCACGAATGGCCGGATTGGCTGATGGCCCGTCTCGTCCGTGCGATGGCGCCTTGGGTCTGAGCAGTGCGGTAACGCGCGACGCGTCGGGACAGAGGGACGAGCGGGTCTGTCGTCGCCTCAACCGCACAGGAATCGACGTGGGTGCTGAATCGACGAGTCGGGCGCCGAGAATGACGCGGCGTAGCACGCCAGCGCGCGCGCTGGTGAACGGCAAAGGCCCGTTGGAAATTCGAATGAGTTCAAGAGCGGTCGGCGGTAGAGCGTCGCGCGTGGCAGGATGGTCGTCGGCTTTCCCGGGCGTTGCGCCAAGCGCCCCGATGACTGGATTGCGGCACCGTGCACGCGAGAATTCGGGGCACGCATCAACTCTTGGTTTCCATGCCACGTACCCAGTTGCTTGACCCGGCGGGCGCGGTCCGCGCCGTCTTCTACTCGAATCCCACCGTCGAGACTATTCTTCGATCGGCTTGGCTCCTCGGACCGTCGGATCGGTTCAGTGCCTTGGGCACGGGTGATTCGGAATGGGCGCTTGCCATCTACCGGCCAGGCGCCCCAGTTCGTCCTGCGTTCGTTGGTCCTTCGGGCACGTCCGATCTGGAGGTGCTCCTGACGCTGGCTTGGCATTCGCTCATCGACGACGGCTGGACGATGGCACCCGTCGGCGATGCGTAGCAGCCGCTGCGACTGCCAGCGAAGACCTGAGCGACCTCGGGCGTCGAGGCAGACGATGTACCTTCGCGCCTTTCATCCACTCACATCAACCGATCTGCGAGGGTTTGTGTTCGCAGTCGCCACGGCCATACCTGCGACCCTGATCGGGGACGGTGCTCGAGGCGCCACGGGACCTGAGATCGTCCCGGAGCAGTTCGCAAGTGCCCAAAGGAGGTCGTGGTTCGACTTCTGGCGGCGAGTGCGCGCCAACACGAGCGGCCGCTAAACAAGCGGCTCGCAGGCCAAGTGCTCCGAGTTGCCCGAAATGTCTGTGCAATACGTCGCGGAACCCGCGGCGGGCAGACGTACTTGGTAACAGCATCAGAAACAATGTGCCTTACGTCTGGAGGCCGAATGTTCCGCTGGCTGTTGCGCTGTCTTCGTTCCGTGGTCCGCGCCACGCTGTGGCTGGTGGCGGGCATGATTGTCCTGTTTGCCGGCTACTTCGCCTACGGCGCGTACGCAGAGCCTCGAGCCGAACGTGCAGCCCGCGATTTCTGCGCCACTGTCGCCGCGGGGGAACGTGCAACGTCTGTCATTGCACGCGCCGAGCAGTCGGGCGCGTCTTCTCGCTACTTGGGCTATTGGTCGAACGGTCTGCCGCAACTCGATGTGGTCTTCGAGGGCACGCCGCCGTTCTCACGGCACTCTTGCACGATAGACGTTTCTAGCGACGCAATGGCTACTGGCGCTCGCTACAGCCATCTTGACTGAGCAGCTCCCACTTCGCGCGTCGCGCGCCGTCGGCCTTGCCATGGTGCCCACTCGCGTCGTAGTTAACCAATGATGCGCTCGTGCGGGTTCGCAGCGTCGCATACCGGAGCTCGGTAGACCTGCTCCACTGCTTTGAGCGGCGCCGGTACGACCGTGATGAGGCGATCTGCGAGCCAGTCTTCCCTGATGAAGGGGCTGCGGACTACGTGGCCGACGGTATGTGGGCCCTGGGTGACGGCTTCCTACGACTTTCTGCTGGCGGCGTTGACGCCGACCGTCGCCCATTGCCGGGGTGGCATCTACGTGGCGATGTCCTCCAGTGAACTCGACGTCCTGCAGGCCGCCTTCCGCGCCGCCGGTGGCAAGTGGTCGACCTTCATCATCTTGGCCAAGAACACCTTCACCCTCGGCCGCGCCGACTACCAGCGCCAGTTACGAGCCCATCCTGTACGGATGGCCGGAGGGTGCGCAGCGCCACTGGTGCGGCGACCGCGACCAGGGCGACGTCTGGAAACATCAAGAAGCCGCAGAAGAACGACCGGCACCCGACGATGAAGCCGGTGGAGCTGGTCGAGCGTGCGATCCGCAATTCCAGCCTACCCGGGAACGTGGTGCCCCATCCGTTCGGGGGTTCGGGCACGACCTTGATCGCCGCCGAGAAGTCAGGGCGGCAGGCGCGGCTGATCGAGCTCGACCCCAAATACGTGGACGTGATCGTTCGCCCCTGGCAGGACTGGACGGGCAAGCAGGCTACCTGCGAACGATCAATTTCTTGATGCGCCCATGCAGGCGGGCTTCAGGTTGCAAGTGCACCGGCTGGTAGTATCGCCGCCTTGGGAGGAATTCCGTGGACAACAACGAACAAGAAGCGACAAGACCAATTCGTTTGCAGGGCACTCTCTGGTGGTACTTGCTTTGCGCTGCCACGATCTTCGGCCTGATGGTGGCTGGGAGTGAGTGTGGCGGCATCGTGTACTGCTACGGGGATTCGCGCGATTTGTGGTGGCATCCCACCAAGATTCTCGGCAGCCTTGTGTTTGCGCTTTTTCTCCCGATACCTCATATCTCGGTCGCGTTGTTTTTCCAGGCCAAGAGAAACCTTGCAGCAATCCTTCGGATTGCCAGAGGTTGGTACAAGATCGTGGGCCTGCTCTTGGCTGCGTTAATTGTGCTTGGATTTCTTTCGGCGCAGTTGGGCCAGGCGAATGAACGCAGGTTGAATGTTGGCGCAGCGAGCGAGCGGCTAGAACGTGAGGATCGCTCTACCGGTCGAGGGGGTGAGGTGGTCGCATCGTCTGGTGTTGAGGCCGCTCTGATTTCAGCGATCACGTGCGCGAGTTTGAAGAAAAAACTCGGCAGAGTGGACGATGCCGTAAAGATCAATGGGTATGTGATCTACAAGTTCACCGAAATCAATACTCCACAGGATGTGGCTCAGAGCATGATCTTTGATGCCGTGGGCAAGGCAAATGCGATCTACGCCGAAAACCACGAAAATCTCGGGCGCGTCCAGCAGATTGAGCACAAGTACTGCTCGATTGCCAAGGGGCAACTGCCCGATCTGCCCGTCTCTCTATAGGCCCAGGATTGTTCTATGCGGCGGGATCGGGCGGGGCAACGGCATCGCAGTGACAAAATAACTGAGAAACTTCTCTGAAAGGCAGAACAGAAATGACAAGACTTCAAGATCCCTTGATTCAAGCTTGTGCTACTGCCCGAGTGATAGGAGTTCGCGCTTCTTCGATCGCGAAATTGGGAGACCAGATCGCCTCGTTCGCCGATCGCGAGAAGGTGTCGGTCGAAGAGTGGGATGTGCTGACGGAGTCGCTAAAGGCGCTCTTAAAGGAACTGACTGACGAGATCGAAACCTTTTCTCATAAGGCCAGTTTCGAGCAGTAGCAGTCCGTTCCCTGCAAGTGGCAGCAGCAGGCATTGGAGCCGCGTGACGTCGCTGCTGTAGTCTTGGCCTTGGTCCCCGACCGAATCCGAGACCGCTCGCCTCCTGATTCTTCTTCTCAGGCAATCCGGTAGATCCGCTCCCCGCCCTGCGGCTTCTCGGAGACGATGGCGAGGCCGAGCTTCTTCTTGAAGGCGCCGGCGAAGGTGCCTCGCACTGTGCGCGCCTGCCAGCCGGTGGCCGCGCAGATCTGGCGAACTGTGCTGCTCTCGGACCGGCGCAGCATCGCGATCACCTAGGCCTGCTTGCTGTTCTCGCGCGTGCGCGGCTTGGTGACCGTGCGCTCCTTCGCCCACGTTGCTTCGGCGGCCGTTACAGCGGCTTCGATCTCGGGGTCGGTTTCCGGGGACACGGCGACGGGGCGTTCTCGCCCCATCGTGTCGTAGCCCTCGGCGGCGACGAAGCAGTCGCCACCGTCGGTGGTGATCAGCGCGCCGTTGAGCAGGCTGTCGAGCACCTTCTTGCGGGCACCGCCCTTAATGTTGTCCGGGGACCAGGCGATCTTGCCGGCGCTTCGTTCGAGGGCGTGGGCCAGGATCGCGTATTGGGCGGGGGTCAGTTGGGGGGGGTGGTCATCTCTTGCTCCTTGCAGGGTTTGATCGGTTGAGGTGAAGAACGCGCTGTTTGCCGGTGAAGCCAAGCGCCTTCTGCTTGGCTTCGCCGTTTGCGTCAGCGCTTGCGCAATTCGCCGATGCCGGCCTGCGCGAGATCGAGCGCGGCGGCGTGGAGCGCGGCGTCGGCCTCCCAGGGTGCGGCACGGGCGTCGTCGAGCAGTTGCTCCATGACCGCGCGGCTCTTTGCGCGCATGGCGACGTAGGCGGCTTCGCGGCCGTCGCGGCCGGCGGCGGCGACTTCCTGGCCGCAGGCGCGTACCTTCCCGAACTGTTCACGCTCAGCGAGTTGCAATCGATCTGCGCAAATCCTGGGCCGCGCCATCGACAAGGCTTCATTCCGACGCAAAGCTTGCCGATCGGGCACTGGTGGCGCCAGGGCCAGGAATGATGCGTGGCGGCGCCAACAAGCCGGCGCAGGTGTATCGCCTCAGCACGGAAGCGATATGACCCGGACGGCTGCCGACGACGTCGTTCGGATGCATCGGCGTCGCCGCACCGCGGCCATGCATGTGCAGCCGACTTAAGGCCCGGTTCGCCAACGACGACCGATTCGATAAGGACCGCTTTGCGGCCGATTCGTTGCCGCACGGGTTGGTGACGGGCAACGATATGCCTGCATGCCTGCTGCTGCCTCTTGGCCCCCCGTCGGAATCGGCATTCGCCGTCGCGCTTCCACGCGGCAACGATTTGCCTTCCAGTTTGACGCGCGGCAATAGAGTGCTTGCAAGGCTCGTTCTTGACGGTCATCATGCATCGTCGGCCCCCGGCGTAGCCGAAGCCGACTCCGCGCCCGCGGCAACAAATCGCCTGCAAATGCGGCAAGAAAACGGTTGCCGGCACAGAAACGTCAAGCCCTCGAGGAGAAATCCTCGGGGGTTTTGCTTTTTGGGCAGGTCGCACGATGACCCGGCGCCGCTCAGGCGGCGCCCGCCTCATCCCCGTGCGTCGACGCGTGCCCGTTCGCAAGACCCCGTGCCAGTCGGATGAACCGCTCCCCCGCCGGGCTTTCGAGGGCGGCGTTCCAGGCCAGCGCCAGGGCGGTCGGCGGTGCAGCGGTCTGGTCGTCGAGGTCGCGATAGGTGACCTTCTCACCGAGAAACCCGCGCACGACCTCCGGCACCAGTGCGACGCCCAGGCCGCTGGCCACGAGTGCCAGCACGGTGGGCACCTGGATGGCCTGCTGCGCCACCTGGGGCACGAAACCGGCCGACTGGCAGGCGGCCATGGCGGCGCTGTGCAGGCCGGACGCATCGGCGGCGGTGTAGAGCACGAAGGGCTCGTCGGCGAATGCCGCGAGGCTGAGCCGCGGTGCGGCGGCCAGGGGGTGGCTGCGGGGCAGGGCGGCGATGAAGCGGTCTTGCTGCAGGGGCAGCAGTTCGAGCGTGGTCGGCTGCATCAGCGGTGTGCGCACGAGGCCGATGTCCAGCGTCTCTTCCTCCAGCCGCTGCACGATGCGCGCCGAGGTGTCTTCGCGCAGCACCAGTTCCACGTCGGGGTATTCGGCGCGGAACGCCGGCACGAGCGTGGGGATCAGCCCGTAGACCGCCGAGCCGACGAAGCCGATGCGCAGCCGGCCGGTGGTGCCCGCGGTGGCGTCGCGCGCGGCCCGGGTCAGCTGCTCGCCGTGGTAGAGCAGCCGCCGCGCGTCGACCAGCGCGGCCTGGCCGCTGTCGGTGAGCCGCACGCCGCTGGGCGTGCGCTCGAACAACCGTGTGCCGAGTTCGCTCTCCAGCTTCTGGATGGACACCGACAGCGCCGGCTGCGCGATGTGCAGCCGCTCGGCCGCGCGGCTGAAGTTGAGCGTCTGCGCAAGAACGGTGAAGTGGCGGATGCGGCGCAGGTCCATGGCGGCGCATCGTAGTTTGCACGGCCGGGCTCAGCCGGAGAACCGCGGCGCGCGCTTCTCCAGGAAGGCATCGACCGCCTCGGCATGGTCGGCCGTCTTGTGCGAGATCGCCTGGAACGCGGCCGAGAGTTCCAGCACCGTGTCCAGCCGCGCATGCAGGGCCTCCCGCATCAGCCGCTTGGTCAGGCGCAGCGCATGCGCGGGGTTGGCGGCGATGCGGTCGGCCAGTTCGTGGGCCGCGTTCAGCAGCTCATCGGGCGGCACGACGCGCGAGACCAGGTTCCAGGCCAGCGCCTGCTGGGCGTCGATGGTGTCGCCGGTGAAGGCGAGCTCGGAGGCGCGCGCCAGGCCGATCACCCGCGGCAGCAGCCAGGCGCCGCCGTCACCCGGGATGATGCCCAGGCGCACGAAGCTCTCGGCGAACTTCGCGCGCTCGCTGGCGATGCGCAGGTCGCACATGCACGCCAGGTCCAGGCCGGCGCCGATGGCATGGCCGTTGATCGCGGCGATCACCGGCACTTCCAGGTTGAACAGCGCGAGCGGCAGCCGCTGGATGCCGCCGCGGTAGTCCTGGCGGATGTCCATTTCGCTCACCTCGGGCGACGCCTGGCGCTTCATTTCGCGGATGTCGCCGCCGGCGGAGAACGACGGCCCGTTGGCCGTGAGGATGACGCAGCGCACGCTGCGGTCGCGCTCGATGCGCTCGATGGCAGCCAGGAACTCGGCAACCGCCGTGTTGCCGGTGAGCGGGTTGCGCTGCTCCGGCCGGTTCATGGTGAGCGTGACCACCGGGCCGCGCTGTTCGTAGATCAGGAAGTCGTCGCTCATGGGTGCACCTCGTTGGATGCCGCAAGGCTAGACGCCGCGCGGGGCGGCGTCCAATACCGATTCCCCGCCCGGCTATTCGCATTTGCATATGGCGCAGCCGCCAATCGGTATTGGACGCGGCGCAGCCGCGCGGCCTAACCTTGCGCGCCGTTCAACCGCCCTTCGCCATGTCCGCCCTTCTCGACTCCCTGCGCATCGCCGACCTGCCGCCCCATGCCGAGGCCTTCCGCGCCGAGGTGAAGGCGTTTCTCGCCGAGCACCTGCCCCCGCTGCCGCCGCATGTGCGGGCGCGCTCCTGGCTCGCGTTCGATGCCGAATTCAGCCGCCGCCTCGCGCAGCGCGGCTGGGTGGGCGTGACGCTGCCGCGCCGCTACGGCGGCGCCGAGCTCGACGCCTTCAGCCGCTTCGTGCTGGTGGAAGAACTGCTCGCGGTCGGCGCGCCGGTGGGCGCGCACTGGATCGCCGACCGCCAGAGCGGCCCGCTCATCCTGACCTTCGGCAGCGAGGCGCAGAAGGCACACTACCTGCCGCGCATCTGCCGCGGCGAGATCTTCTTCGGCATCGGCATGAGCGAGCCCAACGCGGGCTCCGACCTTGCCGCCGTCGGCTCGCGCGCCGAGCGCACCGAGAACGGCTGGCGCCTGAACGGCCGCAAGCTGTGGACGACCAACGGCCATGAATGCGACTACGCGATCGCGCTGGTGCGCACCTCCGGCAGCGCGGCGGATCGCCACGCCGGCCTGTCGCAGTTCATCGTCGACCTGCGGCTGCCGGGCGTGACGGTGCGGCCCATCGTCGACCTCACCGGCGATGCGCATTTCGCCGAGATGTTCTTCGACGATGTGCAGCTCGCCGAAGACGCACTCATCGGTGAAGAAGGGCAGGGCTGGCAGCAGGTGACGGCCGAGCTCGCCTTCGAGCGCAGCGGGCCGGAGCGCATCTATTCGAGCATCGTGCTGCTCGATGCGTGGCTCGCGTGGCTGCGCGCCGGCGGCGATGCCGAGCGCCACCTCGAGACGCTGGGCCGCTTCGCGTCGCAGCTCGCCACGCTGCGGCAGATGTCGATCGCGGTGACGGCCCGGCTCGCCGCCAGCGAAAGCCCGGTGGTGGAGGCGGCGCTGGTGAAGGACATCGGCACCGAGTTCGAGCAGGCGATTCCGGCGGCGGTGGAGGCGGCACTCGGCGCCGATCCGGCGCAGCCGGTCGATGACGAACTGCTGCGCACCGCCGCCTTCGTCAGCCACATGGCGCCGACCTATTCGCTGCGCGGGGGCACCCGCGAAATCCTGCGCGGCATGATTGCGCGCGGTCTCGGCCTGCGCTGAACCCAGGAAGTCCGATCCGATGTTTGCCGACGCCATCGCCACCCTGTTGTCCCGTCATTGCACGCCCGCCGTGGTGCGCGCCATCGAGGCCGGCGCCAGCCCGCGCCCGCTCGCCGCGGCCATCGCCGAGGCCGGCTTTCACGAACTGCTGGCGCCCGAAGCGCAGGGCGGCGCCGCCGCGCCCTGGGACGAGTTCTTCGACGTGGTGCGGCTGTGCGGCGCGCGCGCCGTGCCGCTGCCGCTGCCGCAGACGCTGGCCGCGCGTGCGCTCGTGCCGCCGGGTCAGGCGCTGCCCGAGGGGCTGCTCACCTTCTCGCCGCATCTGGTGCGTGCGGCCGATGGTGCGCTGCATGCCGCGCACGTCCCGTTCGCGCGCACGGCCGATCACGTGCTGGGCGTGCTGGACGACGGCATCGTGCTTCTGCCGGTGGCCGGCGCGCGCATGCAGCCGTCGGGCGTGCACCGCAGCCTCGCCGCCTCGCTGCAATGGCCGGGCGCGGCGGCGCAGGTGCTTGCGGGGGCGGACGCCGCCCTTCTCGGCCCGCTGGGCGCCTTGCTGCACGCGGGCCTGCTGGCCGGTGCGCTCGAGCGGGTGTTCGAGCTGACCATGGCGCATGCCAACGACCGGGTGCAGTTCGGCAAGCCCATCGGCAAGTTCCAGGCGGTGCAGCACCAGCTCGCGGTGATGGCCGAGCAGGTGGCGATGGCGCGCACGGCGGCGCAGCGTGGGTTCGGTCGCGGCCACACCTTGCCGTCATGGGCCGCCTGCGCCGTCGCCAAGGCCCGCACCAGCGAGGCGGCGCAGACGATCGCTTCCATTGCCCACGCCGTGCACGGCGCCATGGGCATCACCGAAGAACACGACCTTCAGCTCCACACCCGGCGCCTGCACGAATGGCGCATCGCCCACGGCTCGGAGTCGTACTGGCATCGCGAGCTCGGCCGCCGCTTTCTCGATTCGCCGCTGCCGCTGGCGGCCGACTTCGCACGTTCTCTTTGCTGACCGGATCGCCATGACCTCGTCTTCCACCACCCGCCGCTCGGCACTGCACGGCATCCGCATCCTCGACCTCTCGCGGGTGCTCGCCGGCCCCTGGTGCACGATGGCCCTGGCCGACCTGGGCGCGGACGTCATCAAGGTCGAGAACCCCAAGGGCGGAGACGACACTCGCGGCTGGGGCCCGTTCGCGGGCGGCGAGTCGGCGTATTACCTGTGCACCAACCGCAACAAGCGCAGCATCGCGGTGGACTTGTCCAGCGCCGACGGCCAGGCGCTGCTGCGCCGGCTGGCGGCCCGCTGCGACGTGGTGGTGGAGAACTTCAAGGCCGGCACGCTCGCGCGTTACGGGCTCGATTACGAGTCCCTCCGCAAGGTGCGCCCGGACCTCATCTACTGCTCCATCTCCGGCTATGGCCGCGACTCCCCGCTGGCCGGGCGCGCCGGCTACGACTACGTGGTGCAGGCCGAAGGCGGGCTCATGGCCATCACCGGCGAGCCCGACGGTGCGCCGATGAAGGCGGGCGTGGCCGTGGCCGACCTGTTCACCGGCATGTACGCGGTGCAGGCCATCCTGGCCGCGCTGATCGCGCGCAACAACGACGGCCAGGGCCAGTTCATCGACCTCGCGCTCTTCGACTGCCAGCTCGCCATGCTGGCCAATGTGGCGAGCGCGCAGCTCGTCACCGGCGAGGAGCCGGCGCGTTTCGGCAACGCCCATGCCTCGGTCGTGCCCTACCAGCTGCTCGCCACGCAGGATGCGGACATCGTGCTCGCGGTCGGCAACGACCGGCAGTTCAAGCTGCTGTGCGATGACGTGCTCGGCCGGCCCGAGCTCGCCGCCGACGCGCGCTTCGCCACCAACGCCGCGCGGCTGCAGCACCGTGACGCGCTGATCCCGCTGCTCGAAGCCGTGCTGCGCACCCAGCCCGCGGCGCACTGGCAGCAGCGGCTCGCGCACACCGGCATCCCGACCGGCACGGTGCGCTCGGTCGGCCAGGCGCTGGCATCGCCGGAAGCGACGGCACGCGGCATGGTGACGACGGTCCAGCACCCCACCATCGGCGCGCTGAAGCTCGTCGCCTCGCCGCTGCGCATGAGCGGCACGCCGGTGCGCGCGCCGGTGGCGCCGCCGCGGCTGGGCGAGCACACCGAGGCCATCCTGGAGGAGTTGTTGGGCGGGGCTTGATGGGGGTTAACCCTCGGGATCCATCTCGAAACGAGATAGCTCCGGACTCTGCTTCGGTCTTTCTCGCTGCGCGGTCGGTTGCTGTAATCGTTGATACACGTCAACGAATCAGCAGTCATGGATCTCGATCTCGTCAATGATTTTGTGCGCGGCGACTTCAGCCGGTCGACTTATGTGCAGCAGGCCCGCGAATTGGTGCCGGTGCTGCGCGAACGCGCCCGCGAGCAGTGGAAGCACCCCATGGTCTTCAAGGAGACCATCGCCGACCTGCAGAAGTGCGGCTTCTTCCAGATGCTGCAGCCCAAGCGCTGGGGCGGCGGCGAGACCTCGCCGATCGAGTCCTTCGAGGTCGCGGCGGTGCTCGCCGAGGGCGATCCGTCGGTCGCCTGGGTGCTGGGCGTGGTGGGCATTCACGCCTACCACCTCGCCTTCTTCGACGACCGGGCGCAGGCCGAGGTCTGGGGCGACGACACCACCACCCTGATCAGCTCGCCCTATGCGCCCGGCAAGGCGAAGCGGGTGGACGGCGGCTTCGTGCTCAACGGCCGCTGGTCGTTCTCCAGCGGCGGCGACCACTGCGCCTGGACCTTTCTCGGCGCCAACATCGAAGGCGAGGAGAACACCCAGGTCGCGCGCTCGGCCAGCATGGCGCAGTACGCCTTCCTGTTGCCGCGCAAGGACTACGAGATCGTGCCCAACTGGCAGGTGCACGGCCTGCGCGCCACGGGCAGCAACGACGTGGTCGTCAAGGACGCCTTCGTGCCGGCGTACCGCACGCTGATGTGGGAGCAGGTGCTGACCAACGACGCACCGGGCCTCGCGAAGAACACCGGCGCGCTGTACCGCATGCCGTTCTTCCAGATCTTCTCGCGCGCCACGCAGGCGCCCAGCGCGCTCGGTGCGCTGCGCGGCATGGTGCAGGCCTTCATCGATTTCAACGCCGGCAAGGTCTCGCGCCGCGGCGTGAGCATCGGCCAGAACCCCGAGGCGACGCTTGCGGTGGCCGAGGCGCTGTCGCAGGTCGAGGAGATGAAGAGCCAGGTCTACAAGAACTACGCACGCGTGATCAGTGAACTCGCGGGCGGGCCGAAGGTCTCCATGGATGACCGGCGCATGTTCCGCTTCCAGAGCTCGCAGATCCCGCCGCGCTGCGCCCGCCTCGCCAACGAGCTCTTCCGCATCTGTGGCGGCCATGCGGTCTACGAGAGCCACGCCTTCGGCCGGCTGCTCAACGACATCATGGCCATCCAGACCCATCAGCTGAACAACTACCAGCTGCATGCGAATGCCTGGGCCGGCACCCTGCTCGGCGACACCACGGCCTCGCAGAACTACTACGCCTGAAGCCGCGCCGGCTTCGGATCCTTCCCCGAACGGAGACACCATGTCCAAGATTCAACGTCGCACGCTGGTCGCCCTCGCCGCCGGCGCACTGCTGGGCAGCCCGATGCTCGCCGCCGCCCAGGCCTATCCCTCGCAGCCGGTGCGCCTGGTCGTGCCCTATGCCGCCGGCGGCGGCACCGACGTGCTCGCCCGCAAGGTGGCGAAGGCGGCGGAGGAACACCTCGGCCAGACCATCGTCATCGACAACAAGCCGGGCGCCGGCACCACCATCGCCGCCACCGATGTGGCCAACGCCAAGCCGGATGGCTACACCATCCTCTGGGGCGACAACGCGACCTACGCGGTCAACCCGCATGTCTACCGCAAGCTCAACTACGACCCGATGACGAGCTTCGCGCCGGTGACGCTCGCCATCCGCGGCGTGCTGGCGCTGTCGGTGTCCACGCAGCTGCCGGTGAAGACGGTGCCCGAGTTCATCGCCTACGCCAAGAAGAACCCCGAGAAGCTGTCCTACGGCACGCCGGGCAACGGCACGCCGCACCACCTGGCGATGGAGTCGCTCAAGCGCGCCACCGGCATCTCCATCCAGCACGTGCCCTACAAGGGCGAGGCGCCGGCGATGCAAGACCTCATCCCCGGCACCATCGACGTCATGTTCAGCGGCGTGCGCCTGGCGCGTGCGCAGATCGACGGCGGCCGCGTGCTGACGCTGGCCGTCTCCGGCCCGAAGCGCAACGCCGTCGTGCCCGAGATCCCCACGCTGGATGAAGCCGGCCTGAAGGGCTTCTCGTACCAGTACTGGCACGGCATCGTCGCCCCGGCGCAGACGCCGCCGGAGGTCGTCGCCCGCCTGAACGACGCCTTCGTCAAGGCGCTGAACAGCGCGGAGATCTCGCACTGGCTGCGCACCGTGCCCGGCGCCGAACCCGCCGCCAGCACGCCCGATGAAATGAAGGCCCACATGACCTCGGAGCTCAAGAGCGCCGGCGAACTGGTGAAGGCCATCAACCTGAGGATGGATTGACCGACATGACCCACCCGATCCGCCCCGCGCGCAGCGCGCGCTTCTACGAAGACCCGCCCGCCTGGGCCGATGCCGACGGCACCCGTCACTGGGTGATCCGCGGCGGCAACTTCGTCGTCGTTGCCACGCAGGCCCTCGAGGGCGCGGTGCTCGCGCGCACGGCCGCCGAGCAGAGTGACGAATACATGGTGCTGCTGCCCGAGGGCACGCGTGCACGCATCGCCGCCGGCGCCGACACGGTGGCCAGCGACGGCGACAGCCTTTCCATCGTGCCGCCGGGCGCGAGCAGCGTCACCGCGGCCGGTGCGGGCTGGATCTACCGCGTGTTCAGCCACCGCGCCGAGGACCTGGCCGCGCGTGCCTGCAATGCCGCCGACTATGCGGACGGCGCACCGGAGCTGGCGCCGCTCGAGGACTGGCCCGAGCCCGTGGGCGGCTTCAAGCTGCGCCACTACCGCCTGGCCGAGCATGCGCGCAGCGACACCACCATGCGCCTGTTCCGCAGCACCAACCTGATGATCAACATCTTCCTGCCCGGCCAGGCGCCGCGCGACGTGCGCAAGATGACGCCGCATTCGCATGCCGACTTCGAGCAAGGCTCGCTCGCGCTGCGCGGCAGCTACGTGCACCACCTGCGCTACCCCTGGACGCCCGACATGCCCAGCTGGCGCGAGGACGAGCACGCGCGCATCGGCTCGCCGTCGCTGTGCCTGATGCCGGCGAAGGTGATCCACACCTCGCAGTCGGTGGGCGAGCCGCCGATGCAGCTGGTCGACATCTTCTCGCCGCCGCGCGACGACTTCTCGCTCAAGCCGGGTCTCGTGTGCAACGCCGACGAATACCCGCTGCCGCAGCGGCTGGCGAACGCGGGCTGAGGGGGCAGGGCATGGCTCGTTTTCTTCGCCAGCTCGCGCCCGGTGAGGGCTGCAAGTTCGGCACCTGGGTCAAGCTCGGCACGCTGGAGACGCTGGAGATGCTGGCGATTGCCGGCTTCGACTTCGTCGTGCTCGACATGGAGCACGCGCCGCACACGCTGGAGCAGGCCTACCGGCTGATCGTCGGCGCCCACGGATTCGGCATGCAGGCGCTGGTGCGGCTGCCCGATTCGGGCGGTGCGCTGGCGCAGCGCATCCTCGACAGCGGCGCCGACGGCGTGCTCGTGCCGCGCGTGCGCAACGTGGCCGAGGCGCGGGCCGTGGCCGACAGCCTGTGCTTCGGCCCGACCGGCAGCCGGGGTCTCGGCATCACCTCGCGCGCCGGGCACTGGGGCCTGAAGCCGACGCCGCAGTACGTGGCCGAGGGCAATGACGAGGTGTTCCGCGCGGTGCAGCTCGAGGATGCGAAGGCGCTGCGCGATGCGGCCGACATCCTCGCGGTGGACGGCATCAACGCCGCCTTCGTCGGCCCGGGCGACCTCGCGTTGTCCACCGGCAAGCCCGCCAGCCATCCCGACAACGCCGCGCTGATCGACGGCCTGCTCGCCACCTGCCGCGAACGCGGCATGCCCTGCGGCACGGCCGTGGGCGACGCGGCGGCGGCGCGTGCCGCCAGCGAACGAGGGTTTGCCTTCGTGATGGTCAGCAACGACTGCACGCTTTTCGGCAAGGCCGCGCAGGCGCTGGTGCGCGGCATCCGCGAATGAGCGACACCATGGCCGACACCTCGCTGCTCGGGCCGGTCGCGCCGCTGCGCGGGCTGGTGCGCATGACGGCGCAGCGCGCGCAGCGCGGCTACCGGCTGACCTGCTTTCTCACAAGCATGCGCGACCCGGCCACGCGTGCCGCCTTTGCCGCCGACCCGCAGGCCTGCATGGCACGCGCCGGCCTGAGCGATCACGAGCGCGGGCTCATCGAGCGCCGCGACTACGACGGCATGCTCGAGTACGGCGCTTCCAACGTCGCCATCGGCAAGGCCTCGGCGGCGTTGGGCACCACGCTGGTGGCGCGCGGCGCCCAGGGGCGCGGCCAGAGCGCCGCCCAATTCACGACCGAGCGCCGCGCGCGCAACCAGGGGCGGCCATGGCAGTTCTGATCGGCGGCATCGGCTCCTCGCATGCGCCGTCCATCGCCCATGCGATGGACCATGGCCACGGCGAGCGGCCCGAGTGGAAGCCCATGTTCGACGCCTACGCGCCGGTGCGCGACTGGCTGGCGGCGCAGCGGGTGGACACGCTGGTGGTCTTCTACAACGACCACCTGAACCACTTCCAGTTCGCCGCGTACCCGACGTTTGCGCTGGGCGTGGCCGAGACCATGCCGGTGGCCGACGAAGGCGCGGGCCCGCGCGCCTTTCCGCCGGTGCCGGGTGCGACCGAGCTCGGCTGGCACCTGGCCGAGCGGCTGGTGGCGGAAGAGTTCGACCTGACGGTCTGCCAGGAAATGGTGCTGGACCACGGCGTGATGTCGGTGCTGCCGCTGCTCGCGAGCCCGCCGTGGCCGCTGCGCATCGTGCCGATCAACGTGAACGTGCTGCGCGAGCCGCTGCCCACGCCGCGGCGCTGCTGGCGCATCGGCCAGGCGGTGGGCCGGGCCGTGCGTTCGTTCGACGGCGACGCGCGGGTGGCGGTGGTGGCCACCGGCGGGCTGTCGCACCAGCTGCACGGGCCGGACTTCGGCTTCGTGAACCCCGAATGGGACAACCGCTTCCTCGACCTGCTCGAGTCGCAGCCGCAGGTGCTGGCCGAGGCGAGCCACGAGGACTACATGCAGCGCGGCGGCGCCGAGTCGGTCGAGATGATGATCTGGCTGGCCATGCGCGGCGCGCTGGACGAGCCGGCGCCGCGCCGCGTGCAGCGCCACTACTGGGCGCCCATGCTCACGGGCTACGGGCTGCTTGCGCTCGAAGCCACGCGCTGACCGCGCGCCCACACACCAAGGATTTTTCTCATGCGCAAGAGCATCACGATCGAAGGTTTCTCGCACGGCAAGAACCCCACGCCCGCGGCCAGCCTCATCGGCAACCTGCTGATGACCGGCGCGATCTTCGGCAGCGACCCGGCCACCGGCAAGGTGGCGCCGCAGCCCGAAGAGGAATGCCGGCTGATGTTCCACAACGCGCAGCGCATCCTCGCCGCGGCCGGCGGCAGCTTTGCCGACGTGCTGAAGATGACCTTCTACCTGCGCCCCGAGGCCTCGCGCGAGCTGGTCAACGAACACTGGGTGCAGGCGTTTCCCGACGAGGCCTCGCGCCCCGCGCGCCATGTCATCGTCTCGCACACGCTGCCGGCCAGCATGCAGATGCAGTGCGACATGTTTGCCGTGATCGGCCACGGGAGCGCCGCATGAACGCCGCCGACATCCTCGAACAAGGCGCGCCGGAGGCCGACGCCCGGGCGTTTCGCCGCTGCCTCGGCCAGTTCGCCACCGGCGTGACCGTGATGACGGCGCAGCACGGCGAGCTGCGCGCCGGCATGGCGGTGAATTCGTTCGCCGCGCTGTCGCTGGAGCCGCCGCTGGTGCTGTGGTCCATCCGCCGCGCCTCGGGCAGCCTCGCGGCGTTCACCGAGGTCTCGAATTTCGCGGTCAACGTGCTGGCCGGGGACCAGATCGATGTGGCCAACCGGTTTGCCGCGAGCGGCATCGACAAGTTCGCCGGCACCGACTGGGCGCCCGGCGTGGCCGGCAGCCCGGTGCTCGCCGGCACGGTTGCCACGCTGGAGTGCGCGCGTGAGCAGGTGCTGGAAGGCGGCGACCACCTCATCATCGTCGGCCGCGTGCTGCATTTCACCCGGCGCGCCGGCGAGCCGCTGCTGTTCGCGCAAGGCCGTTATGCGCTCAGCCAGGACCACCCCGCCGCACTGCGCGACGGCGCGCGCCCTGCGGCGACGGACACCGACGACTGCTCGCTGCTGCGCCTGCTGCATTTCGCGAGCCATGAAATGTCCGCCGCCTTCGACGCGAAGCGGCGCGCGGCCGGGCTCACCGTCGGCCAGTTCCGCATCTACAGCTGGCTGCTCAACCAGCCGCGCACGCTGGCCCAGCTCGAGCGCCTGGCGTTTCTCGGCAACCAGGATGCGAGCGACAGCCTGGCCGAGCTGATCGAGCGCGGCCATGTGGTGCTGGGCGTGGACGGCTGCTACCGGCTCACGGCCGCGGGCCAGGCGGCGGCCACGGCCAGCCGCCAGCGGGTGCAGCGCTTCGAGGAGCAGGTGTTCCGCGACCTGTCGCCCGAGGATCTGGCGACCACGCGCCGCGTGCTGGGTGCGCTCACGCAGCACGCCAGCGCCCATGCGCTGCCGGAGCGCGCAGCCGCATGACGGGCCGGCTCAACGAAACCCACGACCCGCAACTGCGCAGCTGGGTCGAATCCGCCCAGGCGCCGGACGGCGACTTCCCCATCCAGAACCTGCCCTTCGGCGTGTTCCGCCGCCGCGGCAACACCGAGCGCCTGCGTGGCGGCGTGGCCATCGGCGACCAGGTGCTGGACCTCCCCGCGGCCTGCGATGCGGGCGTGTTCACCGGCGAGGCGCTCACTGCCGCGCAGGCCTGCACGCACGAGACGCTCAATGCCTTCATGGCCCTCGGCCCGCAAGCCTGGTCGGCGCTGCGCCTGGCGTTGTCGCGTGCGCTGCGCAGCGGCTCGCCGGCGCAGGCGCGGCTGCAGCCCTGCCTGGTGCCGATGGCCGATGCCGAACTCGCGCTGCCGGCGCGCATCGGCGACTACACCGATTTCTTCACCTCCATCGACCACGCCACCAACGCCGGGCGTTTGTTCCGCCCGGACAACCCGCTGCTGCCCAACTACCACTGGGTGCCGGTGGGCTACCACGGCCGGGCGTCGAGCATCGTGGTCTCCGACACGCCCGTGCGCCGCCCCAACGGCCAGGTGTTGCCGGCTGGTACGAGCCAGCCGCGCTTTCAGGCCTGCGCCCGGCTGGACTTCGAGCTGGAGATGGGCGTGTTCATCGGCCCGGGCAATGCACTGGGCGAGGCCATCCCGCTCGGACAGGCGGAGGCGCATGTGTTCGGCCTGTGCCTGCTCAACGACTGGTCGGCGCGCGACATCCAGGCGTGGGAGAACCAACCGCTCGGACCCTTTCTGGCCAAGAACTTCGCCACCAGCGTGTCGCCCTGGATCGTGACGCTGGAAGCGCTCGCGCCCTACCGCCTGCCCTTCGAGCGGCCGGCGGCCGACCCGCAGCCGCTGCCCTATCTGGACGGCGAGGCCAACCGCGCTGCCGGTGCGCTGGACGTCGAGCTCGAGCTGCTGCTGCAGACGCCGCGCATGCGAGAGGCCGGCATGCCGAGCGAGCCGCTCGTGCGCACCAACTACCGCCATGCCTACTGGACGCTGGCCCAGCTGCTCGCGCATCACACGGTCGGCGGCTGCAACCTGCAGCCGGGCGACCTGCTGGGCACCGGCACGCTGTCGGGCCCGACGCCCGAATCGGCCGCGGCGTTGCTCGAGCTCACGCAAGGCGGCCGGCAGCCGCTGACGCTTGCGAACGCAGAGACCCGCGCCTACCTCGAGGATGGTGATTCAGTGAGAATCCGCGGCTGGTGCAGCCGCCCGGGCGCTGTCCGCATCGGCTTCGGCGAATGTGCCGGCACGGTCTTGCCGGCGCGTGCAGCAGGCTAGGGCGATCTTCGCGGCGGCGCACGGGCCGGCGGCTGTCGACAGGCCGCCGCGTGGAGGAACGCCGTCCGTGGTCTTCGAGGATCTGAAAGCCTTTGTGGCCGTGGCCCACAACGGCAGCTTCGCGCAGGCGGCGGCCGAGCTGTGCATTGCGCAGTCGGCGCTCAGCAAGCGGGTGCAGCGCCTCGAGCACCGCATGGGCACGGCGCTGTTCGAGCGCCGCGCGCGCGGCGTGGCGCTCACCACCGCGGGCCATAACTTCCTCAAGCGCGCGCAGCGTCTCGTCGGCGAGGTCGCCGAGATGGAGCGCGATCTCTCCTCCTTCGTCGAGACGCCCTCGGGCGAGGTGCGCATCGCCTTGCCTCAGCGCACCAGCGGACTGCTCGCGCCGGCGGTGGTGGAGCGCTGCCGCGCCGAGCTGCCGCTGGTGAAGCTCACGGTGCTGGAGGGCACGCCGTCGAACGTGCACGGCTGGCTGATGCGCGGCGAGACCGACATCGCCATGACCTACAACGCCGACCTGGGCACCGGCTACGCCACAAGGCCCTGGTTTCTGGAGCCCTTGTTGCTGTTCGCCTCGCCGCAGCTCGCGACGCAGCTCTTCGGCGACATCCTGCCCGAGGCGTGCAGCATCGCCGACCTGGCGACGCTGCCGCTGATCCTGCCGCACAAGCCGCATCCCATCCGGCTGCTGGTGGACCGTCTCACCGCGCGCAACGGCCTGCGTCCGTCCATCAGCTACGAGACCGATGGCAACAGCACCATCCGCGGCCTGGTGGAGCGCGGCCTGGGCACCACGCTGTTCAGCATGGGCACGAGCTGGAGCTATGCGGTCGAGATGGGCCGGCTGGTGGCGATCCCGTTCTCCTCGCCGCTGGTGAACTGGAAGATGTACCTCGCCACCACACGCCGCGAGATGGGCGCGCTCGCCATCGACCGGGTGCGCGAGATCGTCGAGCAGGAGCTGAACGCGCTCATCGACCGCGGCGCCTGGCCGACCGCGCGGCGGCTGCCGGCCGCGGGCGACGCGGCGCAGGCCGAGCAGGAGACCTGAGGCCGCGCGGCCTCAGCGCCCCGCCTCGTCCAGGGCCGCGACCGCCGCGGGCGGCAGCGACAGGTCCGCCGCACCCAGCAACTCGTCGAGCTGCGCGACGCTGGTGGCGCTGGCGATCGGCGCGGTCACGGCGGGGCGCTGCATCAGCCAGGCGAGCGCGACCTGCGCGGGTGTCGCGCCCACCTCGTTCGCCACGCCGCGCAGGGCGTCGAGCAGGCGCAAGCCGCGTTCGTCGAAGTAGCGCTTCAGGAAGTCGGCGCGCGCGGTGCCCGCCAGGTCTTCGACACGCCGGTACTTGCCGCTCAGAAAGCCGCTCGCGAGCGCGAAGTAGCACACCACGCCCAAGCCCTCGGCCTCGGCCACACCGGCCAGCGCCTGCTCGAAGCCGGCGCGGTCGTGCAGGTTGTATTCGGGCTGGATGACGCCATAGGCCGCGACGCCCTGCGCCTTGGCGAGCGCCAGCGCCTCGCGCAAGCGCTCCGCGCTGTAGTTGGATGCGCCCAGCGCCCGCACCTTGCCCGCGTCCACCAGCCGGCTGAAGGCGCCCAGCGTCTCGGCCAGCGGCACCTCGGTGTCGTCGATGTGAGCGAAATAGACGTCGATGAAATCGGTGTGCAGGCGGCGCAGCGAATCCTCGACCGCCGCGCCGATGTTGGCCGCCGACAAGCCCTTGCGCGGGCCCCACATGCCGACCTTGGTCATCAGCACGATGTCGTCGCGGCGGCCGCGCCGCGCGAGCCACTGGCCGATCACCGTCTCGGACTCCCCGCCCGCGAGCCCCGGCGCCCAGGCGGCGTAGACATCGGCCGTGTCGATGGCGTTGAAGCCGCGTTCGGTGAAGCGGTCGAGCAGCTCGAACGAGCGCCTGGCATCGGCGGTCCAGCCGAACACATTGCCGCCGAAGACGAGCGGGGCGATGTCGAGACCTGTGCGGCCGAGGGGGCGTGCTTGCATGCGGTGCTCCTGTGTGCAGTCTCAGCCGAAGCGGAAGGCGGAGATCGTCGTGCCCATGAGCACTTCCGAGTACGGGCGCTGCCCACGCGAGTCGCCCGCCGCGCCGGCGGCGACCATCAGCGGCAGCAGGTGCTCCTCGGCACGCGGCGGATGGCACAGGCGGGCGTGCGGCGCCTCGGTCCATTGCGCGAGCAGGGCGTCGCGGCGTTCGGGCTCGGCCGCAACGGCGGCGCTCAGCCAGTCATCGAACTCGGCCGAGATCGGCGTGAAGCGCGGATCGCCGTAGCCGCGCATGTTGTGAAAGCTCATGCCGCTGCCGACGATGAGCACGCCGTCGTCGCGCAGGCCGCCGAGCGCGCGGCCGGCGGCCACGTGCGCCTCCGCATCCAGGTCGTTGCGCAGCGAGCATTGCAGCACCGGGATGTCGGCGTCCGGGAACATCAGCTTCAGCGGAATGAACACGCCGTGGTCGAAGCCGCGTGTCGGGTCCACCGCCGCGGCCAGGCCGGATTGCGTGAGCCGTCGCGCCACCTCGCTGGCCAGCACCGGGTCGCCGGGCGCGGGATAGGTCAGCTCGTAGGTATGCGGCGGAAAGCCGTAGTAGTCGTAGATCAGCGGCGGGCGCTCATGCCCGGTCAGGCTGAACTGTGGCGCCAGCCAGTGGCCCGAGACCAGCACGATCGCCCGAGGGCGCACCGGCAGCGTGGCCGCAATGCCCTTCAGGTAGGCAGCCAGGCCGTCCCAGGCATCGGGCGGGTTCCAGTCCATGAAGAAGCAGGGCCCGGCGCCGTGCGGCACGAAGAGCACGGGCATGCGGTGGGCGGCGGAGGAGGAGGGCATGTCAGCGGGCATGGCGGCGGCGGGCATCGTGGGTCAACGGGGAACTATGGACCGATTCGCAGGGCAAGGTTTCTCGGCGGCGGGCCTGACGCATCGACGATGCGTCAGGCCTCGCCGCTTACCGGCGGCTACGACCCGGGTTCGCTCGCTGCGATAGAAGGGGCATGCGCGCCGCATTCGGCGCACACCCCATCCCGGCCGCCAGGCGGCCTGCCCATGGAAGGAAACGCCATGTCCGAACTCGTCGTCGTCGGCTTCGACTCGCCCTTCGAAGCCGACCGTGCGCTCACTGAACTGGGCCGCATGCAGACCGAATACCTCGTCGACCTTGCGGACGCCGTGGTCGCGGTGCGCCAGCCCGACGGCAAGGTGCAGATCAAGCAGAGCGTGAACCTCGTCGGCGCCGGTGCGCTGTCCGGAGGCTTGTGGGGCGGGCTGTTCGGCTCGCTGGTGGGACTGTTGTTCCTCAACCCGCTCGCCGGTTTCGCGCTGGGCGGCGCCGTGGGCGCCGGCAGCGGTGCGTTGTCGGGCAAGCTGGCGGACTACGGCATCAAGGACGACTTCATCCGCTCGCTGGCCGACACCCTCAAGCCCGACACCTCGGCGCTCTTCGTCCTGGTGCGCAAGGCGCAGCCGGAAAAGGTGCTGCAGCAACTGTCGCAGTTCAAGGGCACGGTGCTGAAGTCCTCGCTCTCACCGGACCAGGAGGCGCAGCTGCAACAGGCGCTGTCCGGCGCCGCGGCCGCGGACAGCGCGCGCGCCTAGCGTCGAGACTCAGGCGTCGCGCTTTGCGGCGGCGCGCAAGCGCGCAGCGGCCTCGGGATGCTGGGACTGCATCGACTCGGCCACGGCCAGCATCTCGCGCGAGGCGCGCTGACGGCCGCAGGCTTCGAGAAAGTCCCAGGTGGCCTTGCCGAAGGAAAGCGCCAGGGCGCCGGTGGCCGACGCGACACGCGCCGGCATGCCACGCCGGTTCAGCGCGCGTGCCGCGGGACGGCGTGCGCTGCGCGCCTTGGTGCGGGAAGGGGTGCGGGAAGCTGACGCCGATCTGGCACCTGAAGCAGACGAAGTGGTCATTGTTCAACCTCACAGTCGGCGCCGCGCTTTCGGGGTGAAGCGCCCGGCGCCGACAAAGAGCTTAGTCCAATGACCTAGGGTTTACCCGTAATGACTCGCTTGGCCCTGCGCGCGGTGCATGTTTGCCTGCGGGAACGAAGCGGACCGTCCCCCGCTACACGCGCACACCGGTCTCCTCCAGCGCCGGATAGTCGATGTAGCCCTTGTCGCCGCCGCCATAGAGCGTGGCCCGGTCGACTTCGTTGAGCGGCGCACCGCGGCGCAGGCGCTGCACGAGGTCGGGGTTGGCGATGAACGGCCGCCCGAAGGCCACCAGGTCGGCACGGCCGGCCTTCAGTGCCTCGTCGGCCATGGCGCGGTCGTAGCCGTTGTTCACCATCCAGGCGCCGTCGAAGCGCTCGCGCAGCGCTTCGTAGTCGAAGGGCGCGGCATCCCGCGCGCCGCCGGTGGCGCCTTCCACCACATGCAGATAGGCCAGGCCGTGCGGGCGCAGTTGCTCCACCGCGGCTTCGTACAAGGCCTGCGGGTTGCTGTCGAGCGCCGCATCGTTGCTCGGCGTCACGGGGCTCAGCCGCAGGCCGGTGCGCCCGCCGCCGATCTCCTGCGCCACGGCCGCCACCACCTCGCGCAGCAGCCGCGTGCGGTTCTCGATGCTGCCGCCGTAGGCGTCGTTGCGGTCGTTGATGCTGTCGCGCAGGAACTGGTCGAACAGATAGCCGTTCGCGCCGTGGATCTCCACGCCGTCGAAGCCGGCTTGCAGCGCACGCCCGGCAGCCTCGCGGAAGGCGGTGACGATGCCGGCGACTTCCTCGGTGCGCAGCGCCCGCGGAGCGGACACCGGCTCGAAGCCCTGACGGGTGAAGGTCTTGGTGGCCGCGGCGCGGTTCGTCGACGACACCGGCTGCTCGCCCGGCGGCAGCAGCGACACATGCGAGATGCGCCCCACATGCCACAGCTGCACGACGATGCGCCCGCCGCGGGCGTGCACCGCGTCGGTCACGCGGCGCCAGCCGGCGACCTGCTCGGCGTTGTGCAACCCGGGCGTGTCGAGATAGCCCTGGCCGAGGGCGCTGACCTGAGTGCCCTCGGTGACGATGAGGCCGGCGCCGGCGCGCTGGGCGTAGTAGGTCTCGGCCGCGCGATGCGGCACGCCGCCCGCGGCGGCGCGGTTGCGTGTGAGCGGTGCCATGACGATGCGGTTGGCGAGCTTGATCTCGCCGATCTGTACCGGGTCGAACAACGAAGGGGGGTGGGCGGTGTGGCTCATGGGCAGGCTCGCTTCGAGGAAAGGGGTGGAAGGGGCGTCGAATGACCGCACGATTTGTACAGGGCTGTCCAAATCCCCGTTGAGTGGCGTGGGTTTCTGGACGACAATGTCCAGAACCGTCTTGGCCACTGATCCCATGGAAGAGCCCGCACCCCGGCGGGGCCGCCCCGCCAGCTTCGATCACGACGCCGCCGTCGAGGCGGCGATGCAGTTGTTCTGCAGGCGCGGTTTCGCGAGCGTGTCGGCCAGCGACCTGGCCGAGGCGATGGCGCTGCAGCGCTCGAGCTTCTACAACAGCTTCGGCTCCCGCGAGAGCGTGTTCGCGCAGGCGCTCGCGCGCTATGCCGAGCGTGCGCCCGATGCCGCCTTCGACCGCGTGCGCCCGGGCGATGCGGTGCTGCCCGTCATCGCCGCGGTGCTGCGCGAGATGTGCCGGCTGCGGGCGCATTCCCAGGGGGAGGGCTGCCTCGTCAGCAAATGCGCGAGCGAGGCCGCGGCCATGGACGAGGCCGTGGCGCGCCTGGTCGATGCCGCGGTCAAGGCGCGCACCGCCTCGCTCGAACGCCTGCTGCGCCAGGCGGTGGCGCAGGGCGAGGTCGGCGACATCGATTGCCGCAGCACCGCGCTCGCCCTGATGGCGCTGATGCTGGGGCTGCCGGCGCTGGCGCGCGTGGCGCCGGGCGAACGGCAGTTGTGGGCCATGTGCCGCCAGGTGCTGAAGGCACACGGGCTGCTGGCCGGTGACGCAGTGGCGCCAGGGCCGGTGACGTAAGGTGGCCCGCGCGCTCCTTCATTCGTTGCTTGACGACGCCATGGACGACAGCCTCATCCGCACCGCCCGCGCCTGGCTCGCCGAGGCACGCCGCGTGGTCGTGCTCACCGGCGCCGGCATCTCCACCGAATCCGGCATTCCCGATTTCCGCGGCCCGCAGGGCCTGTGGACGCGCAATCCCGCGGCCGAGAAGATGTCCAACCTGCAGGCCTACCTGGCCGAGCCGGAGGTGCGCCGCGCCGCCTGGCAGGCGCGGCTGGCCCACCCGGCGCTGCATGCCGAGCCGAACGCCGGTCACCGGGCGCTGATGCAGCTCGAGCGCGGCGGCCGGCTGCATGCGCTCATCACGCAGAACATCGACGAGCTGCACCAGCGCGCCGGCCACCCGCCCGAGCGGGTGATCGAGGTGCACGGCAGCATGCGGCGCGTGGTGTGCTGGAGCTGCCAGCGCCGCCTGCCGCTGACGCAGGTGCTGCAGCGCGTGGAAGCCGGCGAAGCCGACCCGCCGTGTGCCGACTGCGGCGGCATCCTCAAGACCGACACCATCTCCTTCGGCCAGGCGCTGGTGCCCGAGGTGCTCGCGCGTGCGTTCGAGGTGGCCGAAGAGGCCGATGTGATGCTGGCGGTGGGCAGCACGCTGCAGGTGTACCCGGTGGCCGGCACGGTGAGCGCGGCCAAGGCGGCCGGCGCGAAGGTGGTGATCGTCAACGACGAGCCCACCGGCATGGACGAGATCGCGGATGCGGTGATCCGCGCACCGATCGGCGAGTGCCTGCCCGCGCTCTGCGCGGCCTGACGCCCACTCCCTCTGCCCTTTAACGAGAGGGCTGGGGTGAGGGGCCGCGCCAGCCCGCTGCTGCCTGACCGCCCTCGCCGGGACAATGCCCCCAAAGGAGTCCACCCCGATGCAACCGTCCCTGCGCTTCGGCGCCGTGTCCATCTACTGCGGAGAAAAATCGGGCAAGTTCCCCGACGGCAACCAGGTGATCGTGCAAGGCGCCGACGTCCGCGTCGCCTTCGACACGCCGCAGGTGGCCAACCGCATCGGCGCCGCCTTCGACGAGGTGGACCTGGTGGTGCTTGGCCATGTGCATGAAGACCACATCGCGGGCTTGCATCGCGTGCCCCAGGCGCCCGTGCACGTCCACGAGGCCGACCTGGCGGCGCTGCAGTCCTGGCCCGGCCTCGCGCGCCACTACGGCTACCCGCCCGAGATGCTGGCCGCCATGCGCACGAAGATCGAGCGCGAGTTCCACTATCAGCCGCGCCCGGACGCCACCGGCTACAGCGACGGCGCGCACTGGGACCTGGGCGGCGGCGTGCGGGTGCGGGCGCACCACCTGCCCGGCCACACCGCCGGACACTGCGCGCTGGTGGTGGAGAACGAAGGCCTGGCCTTCATCGGCGACATCGACCTGAGCGGCTTCGGCCCCTACTACGGCGACGCCACCTCCAGCCTGCGCGACTTCCGGCGCAGCCTGCACGCGGTGGCGGCGCTCGACGCGCGGGTGTGGGTCACTTCGCACCACCGGGGCGTGCTCACCGATCGCGGCGAGTTCCTGGCCCAGCTGGCCCGCTTCGCAGCCCGGCTGGACGAACGCGCCGAGCGCCTGCTCGGCCATCTGCGCGACGGCCCGCAGACGCTTGCGCAACTCGCCGCGCGGCGGGTGCTGTACCCGGCCGACTACGAGGCGGATTTCGTCGACGGCGTGGAGCGCCGCAGCATCGCCATGCACCTCGAGGAACTGATCGAACAAGGGCAGGTGCAACGGGTCGGCGAACACTACGCGCTGGCCGCTTAGGCGTTTCGCAGGCCGCGCGGCTCAAAGGCGGGCCGCCCTCTCCAGCGCCGCGAGCAGGTCCTGCGGATGCAGCATCACCTCGCGCACGGCGCGGGCCGTGTCGTACTGGTGAACGGCGGTGCGCAGGCGCGGTGCGTGCAGGGCCTGCCAGACCGGCTCGAGGCTGTCGGGCGCAGCCGGGTCGCCCACCGCGATGGCCGCACCCAGAGCCAGGCTGGCCGGCTCGGCCATGAGCACGGCACGGGCGGCGGCGCTGAGCATGGGCGCCACCGGCTCGTCGGCCGCACTGCAGTAGATGGCGTGCGGCGGCAGGTGCCGGCCTTTGGGCTGCAGCCGGCGCAGCGAGGCGCCGCGCAGCAGCAGCTCGCCCCGCGTCGAGCGAAAGCGGTACTCGCGGCTTCCATCCGCTGCGGCGAGCGTGGCCAGCCCGCGCAACAGGCGCGGCAGGTCGGGCGCCGCGGCGGCGGGGGAGGCCTTGACCTCGGCCACCAGCACCAGGTCCGCCGCATCGCTGCCTGCGGCATCACGCAACAGCACCACGTCCCATTCGCCCTTGGCCTTGTCCGCCGCCGGCAGGGCGAGCGGATTGCGCAGCCCGTGCACCGCGTGAAAGCGCGCGTCGGCCGGGGCCAGCGTGTTCAGGTGCTCGGCGATGCCGGCAAAGGCGGCCAGGGTCTGCGCCTCCGCCGCTGCGCCGGCACGGGCCGAGGCGCGGCCCTGGGCCGCAGCGGCCGCACTCGCCGCCAGCGGGCCGCGCTGGGCGACCAGGGCCCGGTAGCGACGCACGTCGACGTCGCCCTGGAGTGCGGCACGCTGCGCCATGCGCGCAAGCGCCGGCCGGGCCAGCAGCCGTGCCAGCGTGTCGCACAGCAGCGGCTCGTCGAGGCGTTCGGCAGCGAGGGCCTCGGCGGCCTGGCGCAGCTCGGCCCAGGCGTGCGCCACGGCATGCGCATGCAGCTGCGCCAGCCGCTCGCGCAGCGCGCCGGGCGGGCGTTGCGCCAGCCGCGCGGGATGCGCCAGCGCGTTCACCGCCGTGCGCAGCGCACGCGCGTCCTGCCGCGCCTGGGCCGCGAGCCGCGCATAGGTGTCCACGGCCGGCGCCCTCAGGCGCAGCACCTGTGCCTGGAAGGCCGGGTCGCCGCCCTCGGGCGCCATCGCCTTGCGGATCAGCGTGTGCAGCGCGTTCGTGAAGACGGCGCGCAAGGCCTCGGGCGGGGCATGGCCAGCCGCGGTGGCAGTGCGCACGCCTTCCAGCGCAAATGCGAGCGCGGTCTCGGCGCCGGCCGCTTCAGCGGCTGCCGCATCGGCCGGCAGGGGCGGCATGCGGTAGCGCCGTGGCGCATCCCGCAGCGCGGCGTGCAGCGGGGCGAGGGTGTCGCGGTCGGTGTCGGGCGCGGCGACGGAGGCGGGCGTGGCGCGGTCGGGCATCGCCGCCAAGCGTAGCCCGAGCTGCCGAAGGGTCGGCGGGTGTCGAGAGCGCTAGAAGCGGCTGAGCGTGCTGTCGCGGTCGAATCGGCTGTCGCGATCGCTGGTGGCCATGCTGCGTGAATCCCAGCGCGCGCCCCGATCGGCGGGCGCGGCGTCCGAGCGCATCGCCTGCCATTCGCGCAGGCGCAGCAGCTCGGCCGCGACCGCGGGCGGAAAGCCCCGGCGCCCGCCACGGCGGTCCACCAGCAGTTCGTCCAGCAGCATGTCGGCCAATGCCGCATCGCGCCAGCACAGGGCGAGGCGGTTCACCAGCCGCGGGTAGGCCCGCGCCATCTCGCGCGGCACGACGGCCGGCGGCAGCGATTCCAGCCAGGCGTGCGCCATCGATGACAGATAGGCCTGTGAAGGATGCGGTGCCCCGCGCCGCGGTGCCGCCGCCTCGCCGTCCGCTGCCACGACCGGGCGCTGGCGCCGCACTTGGCGGGCCGGCGCACGACCAAGGCCGAGGAAGGACGCGAGACGGTGGACGGCGCGGGTGGGCATCTGGACAACAATGGCGGCGCGTAACAAAACGTATGTGGATGTTACGGCTTCGGTTGGGCGTTTTTCGCCCACACCGTGCGATTTGCGCACTTTGACCCCCGCCCGGGGGGTGAGGCCTGTGCCGATCTCAGCGTGCCATCACCAACATCGCGGCCGCCAGGTCCTCCAGCGCGATGCCCACCGACTTGAACACCGTGCGCTCCTCGGCCGTGTGGCGTGCCGGCGAAGCGGCCCGGCACAGGTCCGCGAGCGTGCCGCGCACGTCGGCCGGCGTGAACACGCCGCGCGACATCGAGCCCAGCAATTCGCCGCTTTTGTGCAGTGCATCCTCGGCATCGACATAGAGGCTGGCGCCGGGAAAGCAGTCGTCGTCGGCCTCGCGCATCGCCGGCGTGAAGCTGCCGATGAGGTCCAGATGGCTGCCGGGCGCCAGCCATTCGCCATGCACCACCGGCTCGGTGGCGAGGGTGGCGCAGCTCACGATGTCGGCACGGGCCGCTGCCGCGGCGAGATCCGTCGCCGCGCTCGCGTCCAGGCCCTGGCCGCGCAGCGTCTGCGCCAGCGTCTGGGCCTTGTCTGCGGCGCGCGCCCAGACCGTCACCGCGGTGATCGGCAGCACCGCGCGGTAGGCATCGGCCAGCAGCTGCGCGATGCGCCCCGCACCGACGATGAGCAGCCGCTGCCCATCCGGCCGCGCCAGCTTCGATGCCGCCAGCGCCGAAGCGGCAGCGGTGCGGCGCGCGGTGATCTGGTCGCCGTCCATGAGCGCGAGCGGCACACCGGTGACCGCGTCGTACAGCACATAGCTCGCATGCAGGCCCGGCAGGCCGCGCGCGGCATTGCCCGGCGCAATGTTGATCGTCTTCACGCCGAAGTACTTGCCCTCGAGCCAGGCCGGCATGATGAGCACCGTCATCTTTCCGCCATCGGGCGCCGCGATCTCGTGCACATGACGGCGCGGGACGTTGCAGCCCTGGGCGAAGAGGTCGTGCAGGGCAGGGATCAGGCGGTCGAAGGGAAGGGCGGCGCGGGTGGCGGCGGCGTCGAAGAACTTCATCGTGGGGTGGGCTGTGTGGTGGGTGTGATGTGGTGTGGTTGGAACATACAAGGTGTCGAAGGCGCGCTCGGTTTCTGCCGTTCGCGCCAAGGTAATGGGCGTCCTGCCCATCGACCTGTGCGTGCTGCGCGATCGAAGCACCGGGCTCGCGAACCCGTTCGCGTTGAGCCTGTCGAAGCCCTCTCCCACCCCAACCCGTTCGCGCTGAGGTATCGAAGCGCTCGCCACCTAACCCGTTGGCGCTGTGCTCGTCGAAGCGCTCTCCACCCAAACCCGTTCGGGCGGAGGCGAAAGACCCGTTCGCGCTGAGCAACCGTGTTTGAAGTCAAGCCGAACAGCGTGCCGGATT
>JBIQKU010000186.1:0-6404 GCA_044506225.1 Rubrivivax sp.
ACTTCAAGGTCAACTACCCCGGCAAGTTCCTGCTCGTGGACCACGCGCTGTCGCGCGTCGGCAAGGGCCTCGCAGGTGCGCTCGAGGTGACCGGCGAGGCCGACCCGAGCATCTACCAGCCCATCGGTGATCACAAGATGGCGCACTGAACCCCTCCGTCTGAATGCCAAGCCCGCGCTTCGCGGGCTTTTTTTATTTCGGAAAGAGAGCGACCTATCGGAAAGGTTTCCCGATTTCCTACGTGCGAAAGGCCTGTAAAGGAGGGAACGCGGATTGCACCAGCGCAGTGCCTCGCCCGGCCTGCGCGCACAGGCCGATCACAACGTCGAACGAACAACCCGGAGGTGGGCCATGCACGGACCTCTCAAGTGGGCCAGCTACGCGATCGTGGCGCTGATGGCCCTGGCGGCGCTCTATTCGCTGTACATCTCGATCAAGTACTGGTCGGGCATCGGCGTCTGACGCGGAAGGAGACGCCATGAACAAGCGACAGACCCGGCTTTTCGCGATCGCGTCCACCGCCATCGCCGCGCTGGCCTTCCTGGGCCTCACGATCGACAGCCACCGTCAGTTTCCGAAGCTCACCAACGCGCAGAACATCACGCCGCAGGTCAGGCACGGCCAGGACGTCTGGCACAAGTACAACTGCATCAACTGCCACACCCTCTTCGGCGAGGGCGCCTATTACGCGCCCGACCTCACCAAGATCACCCAGCACCGCGGCGAGGCCTATCTCACGGCCTACATGAAGGACCCGTCGCAGTTCTACGACGAGCAGAAACACCGCCGTCTCATGCCCAAGCAGGACTTGAGCGACGAGGAGATCAAGGACCTGATCGCCTTCCTCGACTGGGTGAGCAACGTGGACAACCAGGGCTGGCCGCCGCGGCCCATCCTCGTGACGGGCGCCACCATCCCCGGCACCGACATGAGCGCCGCCCAGCAGCAGCACCAGCCTGGCACGCAGGCGGCACCCGCAGCCGGCGCGGCCAGCGCCGTGCCGCCGGGCGCGCGGCCGCTCGCAGGGACCGAGAACCCGATCGCGCTCGGCGAGCGGCTCTTCCGTTCGGCCACGCCGGCCTGCAACGCCTGCCACTCGGTCGCACCGGGCGTGAACATGGCCGGGCCGACGCTCGCCGGGCTGGGCGAGCGTGCCGCGGGCATCGTGGGCTCGGCCGACTACAAGGGCAAGGCGAAAGACGTGCAGGGCTACATCCGCGAAGCCATCGTCGAGCCGAGCGCCCATGTGATCCCGGGCACCATGTACTCCGCCAACGGCGTGAGCTTCATGCCCAACACCTACGGGCAAAGCCTCAAGCCCGAGCAGGTGGACCAGCTCGTCGCCTACCTCGCGTCGCTGAAATAAGGAGCCGCCATGCGCTACAGATCACAACAGGTCGCCTACTGGTACTTCGCGGTCGCGATGGTGCTGTTCGGGTTGCAGATCGTCTTCGGCCTGCTGTCGGCCACCAAGTACCTCGGGCCCGACCCGCTGCTCTACATCCTGCCGTTCGACGTCACCAAGGTCATCCACACCAACCTGCTCATCGTCTGGGTGCTGACCGGCTTCATGGGGGCCACCTACTGGATGGTGCCCGACGAGAGCCGCACCGAGCTGCACAGCGTGAAGCTCGCGTACATCCAGCTAGCGATCTGGGTGGTGATGGGGGTGACGGCCGTGATCGGCTATCTCTTCCGCTACGGCACGGGCAACAAGCTGCTCGAGCAGCCGCTGCCGCACAAGATCGCGATCGTCGTGACCATGCTGATCTTCATCTACAACATCGGCATGACGATCAGGAAGTCGGGCCGCTTCACCACCACCGAAGGCGTGCTGGTGCTCGGCCTCGCGCTCGCGGCGGTGCTGTACATCCCGGCGCTGCTGCACTACGAGAACTACGTGGTGAGCATCTTCTACCGCTGGTGGACGATCCACCTCTGGGTCGAGGGCGTGTGGGAAATGATCCAGGGCGGCTTCCTCGCCTACCTGCTCATCCGCCTGTCGGGTGCCGACCGCGAGGTGATGGAGAAGTGGCTCTACGTGATCGTGGGCCTGGTCTTCATCGCCGGCATCCTGGGCACCGCGCACCACTACTACTGGGTCGGCGTGCCGGGCTACTGGCTGCCGATCGGCGGGATCTTCAGCGCGCTGGAGCCGGTGGCGCTGGTGGGCATGGCGATCTACGCCTACTCGGCCATCCGCCGCTCGGGCATGGCGCACCCCAACACGCTCGCCCTGCACTGGACGGTGGGCAGCGCCGTCTTCACGCTCTTCGGCGCCGGGTTGCTCGGCCTCGCCCACACCTGGCCCTCGGTCAACAAGTGGACGCACGGCACGCTCATCACCGCGATGCACGGGCATGCTGCCTTCTACGGGGCCTACGCGATGATCGTGCTGGCCATGATCACCTACGCCTTGCCGGCGATGGTGCCCGGGCGGCGCGAGCAGGGCACGAGCATGGGGTACTGGGCCTTCTGGCTGCAGCTGGCCGGCATGTTCGGCATGACGCTTTCCTTCGCGACGGCGGGCATCGGGCAGGTCTATCTGGAGCGCATCCTCGGCCTCGGCTATCTCGATGCGCAGCTCAAGATCCAGGTCCACTTCCTCATGCTGCTGGCCACCGCGAGCGTCTTCGCGACGGGCGTGGCGCTCTTCATCATCGACTTCTTCCGCCACGCGCCTCGCTTCGAGCTGAGCACCGAGCCCGAGACGCCCGAGCCGGGGGCACCGCTGAGTGCGGCCAGGTTCTGAGCCGGCGCCCGCGGGCGGCGCAGGGCAGGGCGCCGAGCCCTGGTACCTGCCCGCCGGCGCGGAGGTGCAGGTCTTCGAGCAAGCGCATGCGCGCGCGCTCGCCGTGATGCTCAAGGGGCCGACGGGCTGCGGCAAGACGCGCTTCGTGGAGCACATGGCGTGGCGCCTGGGCCGCCCGCTCATCACCGTGTCGTGCCATGACGACCTGACCGCGAGCGACCTCATCGGCCGCTACCTCATCACGCACGACGGTACGCAGTGGCAGGACGGCCCGCTCACCCGCGCCGTGCGCACCGGCGCCATCTGCTACCTCGACGAGGTGGTCGAGGCCCGGCAGGACACGGTGGTCGTGCTGCACGCGCTGACCGACCACCGCCGCCTGCTGCCCATCGACAAGACCGGCGAGCTCGTCGAAGCGGCCCAGGGCTTCCAGCTCGTCGTCTCGTACAACCCCGGCTACCAGCGGTTGCTCAAGGACCTGAAGCCCAGCACGCGGCAGCGTTTCGTCGCGCTCGAGTTCGACTTCCCGTCACCCGAACATGAGGCCCGCATCGTGCAGCGCGAGAGCGGGGCGGGCGAGCCCATCGCGCGTGCCCTCGTGCAGCTGGCGCAACGGCTGCGTGGCCTCCAGGACCGCGGCCTCGCCGAAGTGCCCAGCACGCGGCTGCTCATCGCGGCCGGGCGGCTGATCGCAGGCGGGGTGGAGGTGCGCGAGGCCTGCCGCTGCGCCATCGTCTCGCCGCTGTCGGACGACGCGACGCTCGTGGGTGCGATGCGCGATCTGGTGGACGCCACCTTCGTCTGAACGGCCAGGGCACCCGCGATGGCCGAGGCTGAAGACGTCATCACCGACGTTGCGCGCCACGCGACGATCTATGCGCAGTCGCTCTGGCGCCGGCATCGCAAGGGCGCTCCGGGCCCGGCTCAGACGGCCCTGCGCGACGTGGCCCAGCGGCTCGACCTGCTGATACGCGCCGTGTATGGCCGAAGCTACCCGCTGCGTGTGGCCGAGCCGCCGGCGCCGCCGACGTTTCTCACGCAGGTCTTCCGCCGCCGCGAGGGGCCTCGCGTGAGCGCGCCCGTGCCGGCCACCGACGACGCGCAGATCTGGCTGCCCGCGATGCTGCGCGACGAACCCGGCTTCGCGGCCATCGACCGCTACCGCGCGCTCGCGCTGCACCAGGCCATGCGCGCACACTGCCGGGCCGCCGCGCGTGTGGCGAACATCGTGGACCCTTGGCCACGGGCCGTGGCCGTGGTGCAGGAGGCCCGCGCCGCCGAGGCCGAACTTGCGCGGCTGCTGCCGGGCGCCGCAGACGGCGTGCGGCGGCTGCGTGAGGCGGCATTGGCGGATCGCCCGGCGATCGAGCGCTTTCCCGCCGCGCAGCGCCCATTCGAAGCATGGGTGCGCGCGGTGATGGCGGGCGCGTCAACCGAGCCGCCGCCCGCGCCGCCTGGCACCGGCAAGTTCACGCTCTACGCCGATGCGTGGACCGGCGAACTGCGCGAACCCGCCCGCAGCGGCGGGCTCGCACCGCTTGCGGCGCAGCCGGTCGGCGAGGAGGGCGCCGCGCCGCGCAGCGCACGCCTGCCGCGCGCGCCCGAGGCACGCAAGCCGCCCGACGACGAAGACGACGACGCCCAGCCGGGCGCCTGGATGGTGCAGACCGCGCAGCCTCACGAGCAGGCCGAGGACCCGGCCGGGATGCAGCGCCCGACCGACCGCGACGCGGAGACGGCCGCCGAGGACTACGCCGATGCGCTCTCCGAGCTGCCCGAGGCGCGGCTCGTGAGCGCGCCCGGCAAGCCCAAGGAGGTGCTGCTGGCCGAAGACCGCATCGCCGCCGAGCGGGCCCGCGCCATGGCAGCCGACGCGCCCGAGGGCGGGCAGCAACACCGCTATCCCGAATGGGACTGTGCGGCACAGGCCTATCGCGAACATGGCGCGACCGTGCACGTGCGGCCGGCCGGGCAGGGCGCGCTGGCGGACGTCGAGCGCATCCTCGACGAGCACCGCGCGCTCGCACAGACCGTGCGCCGCCGCTTCGAGATGCTGCGTGCGCGCCCGGTGCGGCTGCGCCAGCAGCCCGATGGCGACGACATCGACCTCGACGCCTGCGTGGATGCGCTGGCTGCCTTGCGGGCCGGGCTGCCAATGCCGCAGGGCCTCTATGCCCTGCACCGCGCGGCGCGACGCGACCTGGCCATCCTGCTGCTCGTGGACATCAGCGGCTCGACCGACGGCTGGGTCTCGCAGCACAAGCGGGTGATCGACGTCGAGCGCGAGGCGCTGCTGCTCGTGTGCCTGGCGTTGCAGGGGCTGGGCGAGCCGCATGCGGTGCTCGCGTTCTCGGGCGAAGGACCTCACGGCGTGGTGGTGCGGCCGGTGAAGACGTTCGACGAAGCCTACGGCGACGAGGTGGCGCGCCGCATCGTCGCGCTCGAGCCCGAGCACTACACGCGTGCAGGCGCCGCGCTGCGCCATGCCACCGCGCTGCTCATGCGACAGCCCGCGCAGCACCGCCTGCTGCTCGTGCTGTCGGACGGCAAGCCCAATGACATCGACGACTACGAAGGCCGCTATGGCGTCGAAGACCTGCGCCAGGCCGTGACCGAGGCGCGGCTGCAAGGGGTGCAATCGTTCTGTCTGACCGTGGACCGGCAAGGTGCCGCCTACCTGCCGGCCGTGTTCGGCGCGCACCACTACGCCTTGCTGCCGCGGCCCGAGCTGCTGCCCGCCGTGCTGCTCGACTGGATGAAGCGGCTGGTGCAGAGCTGAGCCTTCGCGGTGCACCGCAGAGCCGCACTCGGCCGCAGGGACATGGGGCGATGAGGTGAACCGAGCGCGCCACAGGGCATCCAACTACCTCGCACGGAGTCGCCCACGGCGGCCCGGTTCATCTGCACGAAGGAGGCCCACATGGAAACACGCTTTCATTTGCTCGACACCTTTTTCGCCCGCGGCGGCGATGGCGCGCAGTACAAGGTGCGCGCCTTCGAATGCCAGGTGCGCGACGAGTCGATCCTGGTCGATGGCCACGACCGCTGGGAGCCCACCGGCAAGCTCGAATACCGGCTGGACGGCGGTGAACGGCTGACGCTCGGGGCCGATGGCACGCTGCGCGAGGTGTCCACCGGCCTGACGCTGACCCGCGAAGACGCCGCGGTCACTGCCTGAACCGCAGCGCAGTCACGCGCGGGCCGGCCGCGGCGGCGGGAACCCACCTTGCTGGCCCGCAAGGTCCACAGCCCAAGGAGTGACGATGCAACGAACCCTGATCCTTGCCGCCTGCGTCGCAGCGGCCGGTTTTTCCTCAGCCCACGCCCAGCCCAAGGCGCAAGACGGTGCCGCATTGGCCAAGCAGAAGAACTGCCTGGCCTGCCACACCTCGGACAAGCGCCTCGTCGGCCCGTCGTACAAGGAAGTGGCCGCCAAGTACGCCGGCAACAAGCAGGCGTCGAACCTGCTCGTCACCAAGATCATGAAAGGCGGCTCCGGTGTCTGGGGCGCCGTCCCCATGCCGCCGCAGCCGGTGAGCGACAAGGAAGCGCACGTGCTGGCGGAATGGGTGCTGTCGCACAAGTGAGGCGGTGACGACCCGGCTTCGGCGGTCGGGTCAGTTCCGCCTGAGCGCGCCAATGTATATTATGT
>JBIQKU010000187.1:0-6337 GCA_044506225.1 Rubrivivax sp.
TGGAGCAGAACGCCTCGGTGGCGCTGGCCATCGCGCACTACGGCTACATCATGGAAACCGGCAAGGTGGTCATCGACGGCAGCGCCGCCAGGCTCGCCGCCGATGCGGATGTGCGCGAGTTCTACCTCGGCATGGGCGGCGCGGGCGCTCGCATGAGTTACCGCGAGCTCAAGCACTACAAGCGGCGCAAGCGGTGGTTGTCATGAGTACCCCTCCAACCGTTCGGGCTGAGGTATCGAAGCCCCACACCGTTGTCGAGGCGCCCAAGGACTTCGATACCTCAGCCCTGTCCTTCGATCCCCCAGGTCCTTCGATACCTCAGGACGATCGGGCCCTTCGATACCTCAGGACGATCGGGAGGCTGAAACCTTGAACATGTCGTCCCTGCCCGAGAAGACGCTGCCGCAGATGCTGCGCGAGCAGGCGCAGCGCCGCCCGGACGCCACCGCCATCCGCCAGAAGGACTTCGGCATCTGGCGACCGATCAGCTGGGCTGAGTACCACCGCCGCGCCTGCCACGTGGGCCTGGGCCTGCGCGCACTGGGTCTGGGCGCCGGCGGGCATGTGGGCGTGATCTCGGAGAACCGGGTCGAATGGGTGCTCGCGCAGATGGGCGCGGGGCTGGTCGGCGCGGTGACGGTGGGTGTGTATCCCACCAGCCCGACGAACGAGGTGGCGTACGTGCTCGCGCATGCCGATGTCGAAGTGGTCATCTGCGAAGACCAGGAACAGACCGACAAGGTGCTCGAGGCCCTGGCGGAGCTGCCGCGCATCAGGCACATCGTGGTCTGCGAGAAGAAGGGCCTGCGCAGCACCCCGCCCGAACACCGCGAGCGCGTGATGTCCTTCGACGAGCTCGAGGCGCTCGGCAAGGTGCGCGCGGCGAGCGACGGCGCCGTGATCGACGAGGTGCTGGCCCGCCAGCGCCTCGACGACCTCGCGCTGATGATCTACACCTCGGGCTCCACCGGAAAACCCAAGGGCGCGATGCTGAGCTATGCCAACCTGCGCGGCGTGGTGCCCGGCATCGTCGACCGCCTGGGGCTGGATGCGGACAGCTCGCATCTGTCCTACCTGCCGCTGTGCCACGTCGCCGAGCAGATGCTCACCACCTTCGTGCCGCTGTACCTCGGCTCGACGGTGAACTTCGGCGAATCGCTGCGCACCGTGCAGGAAGACCTGCGCGAGGTCGCGCCCACCATGTTCCTCGGCGTGCCGCGCATCTGGGAGAAGCTGCACGCCGCCATCACCATCAAGATGCAGGAGACGGGCGCGTTGCAGCGTACGCTCTTCGCCTGGGCGATGAAGGCGTGCGGGCCGTTTGCCGAGAAGGCGCCCTCGCAGCGCAGCCTGGGCGAGCGGCTCACCTTCGCCCTCGCCTACCTGCTGGTGTTCCGCGCGCTGCAGAACTTCATCGGCCTGCGCCGCGCGCGCATCGCGCTCACCGGTGCGGCGCCCATCCCACCCTCGGTGGTGCGCTTCTTCCGCACGCTGGGCGTGCCGCTGGTGGAGGTGTACGGCCTGACCGAATCGAGCGGCATGGTCACGGGCCAGCACCCCGAGCGGGTGCGCATAGGCACCGTGGGCGAACCCACGCTGCTCACCGAGCACCGCATCGGCGACCAGGGCGAACTGCTGCTGCGCGGGCCCATGGTGTTCATGGGCTACTACAAGAACCCGCAGGCCACGGCCGACACCATCCGCGACGGCTGGCTGCACACGGGCGACGTGGTGTCCGAGGAAGACGGCCGCCTGCGCATCGTCGACCGGTTGAAGGACATCATGATCACCGCCGGCGGCAAGAACCTCACGCCGTCGGAAATCGAGAACGCGATGAAGGCCAGCCCCTACATCAAGGAGTGCATCGTCATCGCCGACGGCCGCAAGTTCGTCTCGGCGCTCATCCAGGTCGAGGCCGAGACGGTGGGCAAATGGGCCGAATCACAACGCCTGCCGTTCACCCACTTCCGCTCGCTGGTGGAGATGCCGCAGGTGCGCGAACTCATCGAGGCCGAAGTCGCCCGAGGCAATGCCGGACTGGCACCGGTGTCGCAGATCAAGCGCTTTCACCTGCTCACCAAGGAGCTGGACCATGACGATGGCGAAGTCACCGCGACGATGAAGGTCCGTCGCGCGAGCATCTACTCGGCGTATGCGCAGGAGATCGCGGGGCTGTATGCAGGGGCGTGACGCCCTGCACAGGCCCACCAAAACCCGTTCCGGCTGAGGTATCGAAGCCCGAACCCGATCATCCTGAGGTATCGAAGGGTCGGGCTGAGGTATCGAAGCCCGAACCCGCGCATCCTGAGGTACCGAAGGGTCGAGCTGAGGCATCGAACCCCGAACCCGCGCATCCTGAGGCATCGAAGGATCGGGCTGAGGTATCGAAGCCCTTGCGCGCGTTCACCCTTCGATACCTCAGGGCGAACGGGGTGGTGGAGCACGTGAGGTCCTGGGTTCGGTTGCCTCCCCTCCGCCCGGTGCCCCACCTCACCGAAACACCGGCGCCCTCTTCTCCATCGCCGCGCGCACCGCCTCGGCCTGGTTGGGGCTGCCGATCAGGCGCTGCTGCTCATGCGACTCGGCCTGCAGCACGGCCGCGGCGGCCACCGGTGAAGCGCCGTTCAGCAGGCGCTTGCCGGCACGCAGTGCATCGGGGTTGCGCGTGGCCATCTCGGCGGCGAGCGCCCGTGCCTCCGCCAGCGGGTCCTCGCACACGCGGGTGGCCAGCCCGATCGCCACCGCCTCGTCGCCGCTGACGATGCGCCCGGTGAAGGTCAGCTCGCGCGCCACATCGGCGCGTGTGAGTTCGCTGAGGAACACGCAACCGCCCATGTCGGGCACCAGCCCCCACTTGATCTCCAGCACCGACAGCTTCGCGTCCGGGCGCACGCAGCGGATATCGGCGCCCAGCGCCACCTGCAGGCCGCCGCCGAAGGCGACGCCGTGCACCGCCGCGATCACCGGCACCGGCAGTTCACGCCAGCCCCAGGCCACATGCTGCGCGGCGTTGGCCAGGCCGCGGGTGCGCGGCACCAGGTCGCCCAGCGTGCCGCCGGTCTCGCCGGCGCTCATGCGATCCATGCGGCCCATGTCCAGCCCGGCGCAGAACGCGCGGCCTTCGCCGTGCAGCACCACCGCGCGCAGGCGCGGTTCGTCGCGCAGGCGGTCGATGGCGGCATTGAGCGCATCGAACATCGCGATGTCCAGCGCGTTCATCTTGTCGGCGCGCGCAAGCGCCACCTCGGCAACGCCGTTCTCGGCGAGCGTCACCCGCACACGTTCTTCGTTCGGCTCGCTCACGTCGTTCCTTCTCGGGGTTCAGTCTTGCGGCGCGTCGCTGGCTGCCCAGCCGCGCAGCGCCTCGGCCAGCGTCGTGTCGCGCGCCGGCTGCGGCTGGGCGCTGGCGCTTCGCGAAAAACGGGGCGCCGGTGCCGGCTGCATCACGCCGTCGATGTCGACGTAGCTGCCGCGCGCGCGGTTATGGGCATGCGCGGGCGCCTCGTCCCAATCGAGCACCGGGGCGAAGCAGGCGTCGGTGCCTTCCAGCAGTTCGCACCATTCGTCGCGCGTGCGGCCGCGGAAGATGTCGGCCAGGCGGCGCTTGAGCTCCGGCCAGCGCGCGGTATCGAGCTGCAGATCGAACAGCGGGTCGTCGATGCCGCAGCGCTCGCGCAGTTCGGCATAGAACTGCGGCTCGAGCGCTCCCACGGCGATGAAGCGGCCGTCCGCGCAGGCATAGGTGTCGTAGAACGGCGCGGCGCCGTCGAGCAGGTTGCTCGCACGCTCGTTGCGCCACTGGCCCTGCGCCTTCATGCCGTACAAGAAGGCCGAGAGCAGCGCCGTGCCGTCGGTCATCGCCGCGTCGATCACCTGGCCGCGTCCGGATGCACGGCGTTCATGCAGCGCCGCGAGCACACCCACGGCGAGCAGCATGCCGCCGCCGCCGAAGTCGCCCACGTAGTTCAGCGGCGGCACCGGCGGCTCGCCGGCCCGCCCGATGGCATGCAGCGCGCCGGTGATGGCGATGTAGTTGATGTCGTGGCCCGCCGCCTGCGCCAGCGGCCCGTGCTGGCCCCAGCCGGTCATGCGGCCGTACACCAGCGCGGGGTTGAGTGCCAGCAGCGGCTCGGGGCCGAGGCCGAGGCGCTCCATCACGCCGGGGCGAAAGCCCTCGATCAGCACATCGGCACGTTCGGCCAGCTGCCGCGCGGCCTCGGCGCCTTCGCGGCTGCGCAGGTCCAGCGCCAGCGTGCGGCGGCTGCGACCGGTGACGTCGGCCGCGCTCGCGCGGCTGCCGGGGCGCGCGACGCGCAGCACATCCGCGCCGAGGTCGGCCAGCACCATGGCGCAGAACGGCGCCGGCCCGAGGCCGACGAATTCCAGCACCCGCAGACCGGCGAGCGGGCCGCTCATCGCGAGCGCCCGGCCGGCAGCGCCGCCGCCATGCTCACAGCCGCTCGACGATGGTGACGTTGGCCATGCCACCCCCTTCGCACATCGTCTGCAGGCCGTAGCGGCCGCCGCGTTGCTTCAGCACATTGAGCAGCGTGGTCATCAGCTTGGTGCCCGAAGCACCCAGCGGGTGGCCCAGTGCGATCGCTCCGCCGTTCACGTTCAGGCGCGCCGGGTCGGCGCCGGTCACCTGCAGCCAGGCGAGCGGCACCGGCGCGAAGGCCTCGTTCACCTCGAAGGCGTCGATGTCGGACACCGAAAGGCCCGCCTTCTGCAGCGCGCGCTGCGTGGCCGGGATCGGCGCCTCGAGCATGATGACCGGGTCATGGCCCAGCAGCGTCAGGTGGTGGATGCGCGCGAGCGGCGTGAGGCCGAAGGTCTCGAGCGCACGTTCGCTCACCACCATCACACCGCTTGCGCCATCGGCGATCTGGCTGGCGTTGGCGGCGCTGATGGTGCCGCCTTCTTGCAGCAGCTTGACCGCGCCAATGCTCTCCAGCGACGCGTCGAAGCGGATGCCCTCGTCCACCGTGTGCATCTCGGCATCGGTGCTGCCGTCGGCACGGCGCACGGCGATGGGCAGGATTTCGTCGGCGAAGCGGCCGGCACGGGTGGCCTCGATGGCGCGCCGGTGGCTTTCCAAGGCGTAGCGGTCGAGCTGCTCGCGCGACAGGCCGTAGTTCCTGGCGATCATCTCGGCGCCCATGAACTGGCTGAACTCGATGTCGGGATAACGCGCCTGGATGCGCGGGCTCATGTAGTGGCCCATGCCGTTCTTGCGAGGCAGTTCGCTCGGCGTGCCCATGGGCACGCGCGACATGCTCTCCACACCCGCGGCGATCACGCAATCCATGGTGCCCGACATCACCGCCTGCGCCGCGAAATGCAGCGCCTGCTGCGAGGAGCCGCACTGCCGGTCAATGGACGTGCCCGGCACCGACTCGGGCAGCTTCGAGGCCAGCACCGCGTTGCGCCCGATGTTGCTCGACTGCTCGCCGACCTGGCCGACGCAGCCCATCAGCACGTCCTCGACCGCCGCCGGATCGATGCCGGTGCGATCGACCAGCGCATTGAGCACCTCGGCGCCGAGATCGGCCGGATGCCAGCCGCTCAGGCGCCCGTTGCGCCGGCCGGCGGCGGTGCGCACGGCGGCGACGATGAAGGCTTCTGCCATGGGAGTTCTCCTTGAAAAACGTGGGTCGGTGCGGGGCTCGGGCGCCCGGCAGGCTTTCGCGCGAGGATGCGCAGAGTCTAGGAGCCGCGCGTGCCTGACCCGGTCCCGGACGCGACAAGACCCGGGCCTGCGCAGTGGCGCCATGCCCGCGCGCGCGGGGTGGGCGATCATCGCGCTGGCGCCGGCCGGCCGCAGCCGCTGCGCCGACGCTTTCAACCGTCGCGCACGACACCGCGTGCGCCGGCTTCAAACTTCTGGCGCCCGGCGCCCATGCACCCATGAAGATCGCCACCTTCAACGTCAACGGCATTCGCAGCCGCCTGCCGCGCCTGCTGGAATGGCTGGCCGAGTCGCAGCCCGACATCGCCTGCCTGCAGGAACTCAAGGCGGCGGACGACAGCTTTCCCGAAGCCGCCGTCCGCGACGCCGGCTACGGCGCCATCTGGCACGGCCAGAAGGGATTCAACGGCGTGGCCATCCTCGCGCGCGGCGCCGACCCGGTGGAGCGCCGGCGCGGCCTGCCCGGCGGCACGGAGGACAGCCACAGCCGCTACCTCGAAGCCTCGGTGCACGGCATCGTCGTCGGCTGCCTCTACCTGCCCAACGGCAATCCGCAGCCCGGGCCGAAGTTCGACTACAAGCTCGCATGGATGGAGCGGCTGATCGCGCATGCCGCGACGCTCGCGCCGCTGGCCGAGCCGGCCGTGC
>JBIQKU010000188.1:0-6329 GCA_044506225.1 Rubrivivax sp.
TCGCCGCGCTCGCTGCGCGGAGCGTCGGCGGCCAGCGCCGGCGGCGGCGTGCCGTAGCTGCGGCGCCAGAGCAGCACCTGCTCGTCACCGTACTCCGCCGCGGTCTCGGCCTTGTTCAGGCCCTGCAGCGCGCCGTAATGGCGCTCGTTCAGCCGCCAGGAGTTGACGATGGGCAGCCAGGTGCGGTCCATCTGGTCCAGCGTGTGCCACAGCGTCCAGATGGCGCGCTTGAGCACCGAGGTGTAGGCGATGTCGAAGTCGTAGCCGCCTTCCTTGAGCAGCCGGCCCGCCTGCTGTGCCTGCTCGACCCCGAGCGGCGTGAGCGGCACATCGGTCCAACCGGTGAAGCGGTTCTCCAGGTTCCATGTCGATTCGCCGTGGCGGATGAGTACGAGCTTGTGCATGGGGAGCTTCTGTCTGCGGTGGGCAAAGCCGGCAATTCTATAATCTGCCGCTTTGCCCGGCGCCCCCGAAGGGGTGGTCTGCGGCCTTTCACAGCACGCCCACCGACCGGACCGCACCCGTGAAATTCGTTCTCGACAACTGGTACCTCATCCTGATCGCGCTGGTCTCCGGCGGCATGCTCGCGTGGCCGGCGATCACGCGCAGTGGCGGCGCGAAGGTGAGCGCGGCGCAGGCGGTGCAGCTCATCAACCGTGAGAAGGCCGTGCTCATCGACGTGTGCGACGCCGAGGAATTCGCCGCCGGCCATGCGGCCGGCGCGAAGAACGTGCCGCTCGCCACGCTGGAGAAGGCCACCGGCCTGCCCAAGAACAAGGCCGTGCCGGTCGTGGTGTTGTGCCGCACCGGCACACGCGCGTCGCGCGGCGTGGCTATCCTGCGCAAATTGGGTTATGAGAAGGCGACCTCGCTCGCCGGAGGCCTCGCGGCGTGGCGTGAAGCCAACCTGCCGGTGGAGAAATCCGCCTGAGCGCCTCCGGTCGACGGACGCAGACGTATTCATGAGCAAAGTGAAGATGTATTCGACGCTGGTGTGCCCGTACTGCCAGCATGCCAAGGCGCTGCTGAAGCGGCGCGGCGTCGAGACCATCGAGGAAATCCGCGTCGACCTCGATCCGGCCGAGCGCCAGACGATGATGCAGATCACCGGGCGGCGCACCGTGCCGCAGATCTTCATCGGCGACCACCATGTCGGCGGCTGCGACGACCTGATTGCGCTCGACCAGAGCGGCGGCCTCGCGCCCCTGCTGGCGCAGGACTGAGTCGTCACGGGCGCGCGGAAGCGCCCGGTGATAATTCCCGCCCCACAGCTCGCACCATTCCGGTGGCGGGCTTTGTTTTGATTGCGAGACACCATGGCCGACGACACCAACCTCACCCCCGTGTTCCAGATCCAGCGCATGTACCTCAAGGACTTGTCGCTGGAGCAGCCGAACTCGCCGAAGATCCTGCTCGAGCAGGCGCAGCCGCAGGTCGACATCAACCTGGGGCTCGGCGCCGAGGCGGTGACCGACGGCATCTACGAGGTCACGGTGACTGCGACGGTCACCACCAAGGTCAACGACAAGGTGTTGTTCCTGGTCGAGGCCAAGCAGGCGGGCATCTTCGAGATCCGAAACCTGCCCGACGAGCAGCTGCAGCCCATCATCGGCATCGCCTGCCCGGGCATGATCTATCCGTACCTGCGTGCCATCGTCTCCGACGTATGCACCCGCGCCGGCTTCCCGCCGGTGATGCTCGCCGAGGTGAATTTCCAGGCGATGTACGAAGCCCAGCAGGCGCAGCAGGCCCAGGCCGGCACCCCGCCCAACGGCGCGGGCGTGGCCGCCGCCTGATCACCGTCGCCACGCATCGGCAGGCCGGGGTGCCGCGGTGAACCTCGCCGTGCTGGGTGCCGGTGCCTGGGGCACCGCCCTGGCGTTGAGCGCCTGCGGCCGCCATCCGACGCGCCTGTGGGCGCGCGACGCGGCGCAGGCCACGCAGATGCGCTCGATGCGGCGCAACATCCGCTACCTCGGCGAGGTGGCGCTGCCGCCGGCGCTGCAGATCACCCACGATTTCGACGCCGCGGTGGCTCACGCGGCAGGCGGGCTGGTCATCGTGGCCACGCCGGTGTCTGCGCTGGCCGAGATGCTGCGCCGCCTGCAGGCGTGTGCCGGCGCGCTGCGCGAGATGCCCGGCGTGCTCTGGCTGTGCAAGGGCTTCCAGGAAGGCACGGGCTGGCTGCCGCATGAGGTGGCGCGCGAGACCGCGCCGCGGCTGCGCACCGGCGTGCTGTCGGGTCCGAGCTTTGCGCTCGAGGTGGCACGCGGCCAGCCGACGGCGCTCGTCGCCGCCAGCGCCGACGCGGCGCTGTGCGAGCGGGCCGTGGACATGCTGCACAACGATGTGCTGCGGGTGTACACGTCCGCCGATCCGGTGGGCGTGGAAGTCGGCGGCGCGGTGAAGAACGTGCTCGCGATCGCCACCGGCATCGCCGACGGCATGCAGCTCGGCCTCAATGCCCGCGCGGCGCTCATCACCCGCGGCCTGGCCGAGATGACGCGCCTGGGCGTGGCGCTGGATGCGCAGCGCGACACCTTCATGGGCCTGAGCGGCCTCGGCGACCTGGTGCTCACCGCCACCGGCGATCTGTCCCGCAACCGCAAGGTGGGCATGCTGCTCGCGCAAGGCCTGCCGCTGTCGCGCATCCTCGCCGAGCTCGGCCATGTGGCGGAGGGCGTGCACACCGCGCGCATGGTGCTGCAGCGTGCACACGCGCGCGGCATCGACATGCCGATCACGGGTGCCGTGGTCGACGTGCTGGACGGGCGCATCACGCCGCAGCAGGCGCTCGAGCAGTTGATGGGCCGCGAGGCCCGATCCGAATGAACGGGCGGCACCCGCCGGAGGACAAGACATGAAACGACGCGACTGGATCCGATGCGGCATGGCGAGCGCCGCCGGCCTCGCGCTGCCCGCGTGGGCGCAAGGCGCTGCATCGACACAGGACTGGCCCTCGCGGCCGATCAGGTTGATGGTGCCGTTCCCGGCCGGCAGTTCGCCCGACATCATCGGCCGGCTGGTCGGCGAGGCGCTCGCGCAGTCGCTCGGCCAGCCCGTGGTGATCGAGAACCGGGCCGGTGCGGGCGGCAATGTCGGCACCGGCGTGGCGGCGAAGTCGCCCCCGGACGGCTACCACTTCCTGTTCACGATCCAGGGGCCGCTGGTCACCGCGCCCTCGCTGAAGAAGAACCTCGGCTACGACCCTTCGCGCGACCTCGCGCCCGTGTCGCTGATCGCGACCTCGCCGAACGTGCTGCTGGTCGATCCGGCGCTCGGCGCGAACAGCGTGGCCGATTTCGTGCGCATCGCCCGGCAGCGTGCCGGCCAGCTCAACTACGGCAGCGTCGGTGTGGGCAGCGCCTCGCACCTGGCGATGGAACTCTTCAAGACACGTGCCGGCGTCGATCTGCTGCACGTGCCCTACCAGGGCTTTCCGCAGATCGTCACCGCGATGCTCGCGGGCGAGATCCACGCTGCCTTCATGGTGCCGGGCATCGCGATGGGGCCGGTGCAGGCGGGCAAGCTGAAGGCGCTCGGGGTCACCACGCTGCAGCGCACGCCGGCCTTGCCGGACATGCCCACGCTGGCCGAGCAGGGCCACGCCGATTTCGAGGCCATCTCATGGCAGGCAGTGCTGGCGCCGGCGGGCACGCCGCGGGCCATCGTCGAGCGCATGTCGCGCGAGATCACCCGCATCGTGCAGACCGAGGCGGCACGCGAGCGCATGCTGGCGTTGTACTTCAGCCCGGCCGCCGGTTCGCCCGAGGAACTCGCCGCGCTGATGCGCAGCGAGCGCGAGCGCTGGGCCAAGGTGATCGAGGCCGCGGGCGTGCAGCCCGAATAGCGCAGGCCGAACAGCGCAGGCCGAACAGCGCAGACCGGGGCGCCTCAGACGGCGCCGTCGAAGCCGTTCTGGCGCCAGGCTTCGAACACCGCCACCGCGACGGCGTTGCTGAGGTTCAGGCTGCGCTGGCCGGGCCGCAGGGGCAGGCGCAAGCGCTGCATCGCCGGCACGCTGTCGCGCACCGCCGGCGGCAGGCCGGCCGACTCCGAGCCGAACACCAGCCAGTCGCCCGGCTGCCAGCGCATGTCGGCGAAACGCCGCTCGCCGCGCGTGGTGAAGGCAAAGAGCCGCGTGGCATCGGGCTTCTCGGCCGCGAGGAACGCCGGCCAGGAGGCATGGCGGCGCACCGTCGCGTACTCGTGGTAGTCGAGGCCCGCGCGCTGCAGCAGCCGGTCCTCCATCGAAAAGCCCAACGGCTCGACCAGATGCAGCGCACAGCCGCTGTTCGCGGCGAGCCGGATGACGTTGCCCGTGTTCGGCGGGATCTCCGGATGAACGAGGACGATGCGAAACATCTCAGTCGCCGGGACGCGGCGTGCGGGCGAGCACCGCGACGGTGACGCTGCGCGCTCCCGCCTGCAGGAGCACTCGTGCGATCTCGGCCGCCGTCGCGCCGGTGGTCATCACATCGTCGACCAGCATCACATGCGCATCCCGCAACGCGCCAGCGCGTGCAGCGTCGACGGCGAACGCGCCGCGCACGTTGGCAGCCCGCCGATCGTGCGGGAGGGCCAGCTGGTGCGGCGTGTCGCGCACGCGCTGCAGCACGCGCGCGTGCGCCTGCCCACCGATGCGCGGCGCGAGACGGCGCGCCAGTTCCCAGGCCTGGTTGTAGCCGCGCTCACGCAAGCGCGGCGCGGCCAGCGGCACCGGCAGCAACCACTGCGGCGCGGGCTCTTCGCGTGCCAGCCAGGCGGCGGCGACGCGTTGCGCAAGCGCCGGTGCGAGGTCGAGCGCGGCGTGGAACTTGAAGTGGCGCACCAGGCCGTCCCACGGCCAGGCGTAGTCGACGGCGCTTACTGCGCCTTCGAATGCGGGCGGTGCCGCCAGGCAGGTACCGCAGGTGTGCACGCCGGCCGGCACCCGCAGTGCGCAGCGCCGGCAGCGCGGCACGACGGCGGCGAAGCGCTCGACACACGCTGCGCACACGCGGCTCGTGCCCCAGCCGCGGCACAGCACGCACTGCGTCGGCAAGCGGGCGGCGATGCGGGCCGCCCAAGGCAGGCGCGAGGAGGCGGTGGGCGAGGGCGGCAGCACCGGCTCAATATACTGCCCGGCATGCCCGAGACCTCTGCCGCCGCGAGCCGTCGGCTCGACGAGAACGCCGTGGCCACGGTGCTGCGGCGGCTGGCGGCGCAGCCTTCGCCGCCTTGGCTGCATCAGGAGGTGGCCCGCCGCATGGCCGAGCGCCTGCGGATCGTCAAGCTGCAGCCCGGGCGCATCCTCGACTGGTGGTCATTCCTCGGTGCAGGCGGTGCGCTGCTCGATGCGGCCTATCCGAAGGCCCAGCGCATCGCGCTCGAACCGAGCGAGGCGCTCGTCGCGCGTGCGCGTGAAGCGAACCGTCGCCCCTGGTGGTCCCCGCGGCTTCGCGGCAGCAGCGTCGAGGTCGTCGCCGAGGCGCAGGAGCCGCCCGGCCACATGCAGCTCGTGTGGGCCAACATGATGTTGCATGCGACCAAGGAGCCGCCGGCCGTCATGGCGCGCTGGGAGCGCGCGCTCGCCGCCGACGGCTTCGTCATGTTCTCCTGCTTCGGCCCCGACACCTTGCGCGAACTGCGCGAGCTGTATGCGCGGCTCGGCTGGCCGCCGCCGCTCGCGGAGTTCGTCGACATGCACGACCTCGGCGACATGCTGGTGCAGGCCGGCTTCGCCGACCCGGTCATGGACCAGGAGACGCTCACGCTGAGCTGGTCCGATGCGCCTTCGCTGCTGGCCGAGCTGCGCGCGCTGGGCGGCAATGTCGCGGAGTCGCGCTTCGAGGGTCTGCGCACGCCGCGCTGGCGCGCGCGGCTCGAGCGCGAACTGCACGCCCTCGCGGGGCTGGACGGGCGCCTGTCCATGCGCTTCGAGATCGCCTACGGTCACGCGTTCAAGGCCGCTCCACGCATGCGCGCCGGGGAGCCGACGACGGTCTCGCTCGAGGACATGCGCGCGCTCGTGAAGGCAGGCCGTCGCGCACCCTCGTGAACAAAGGTTGCGCTGGGCTAAAATTCTGCGGTTTTGGTGAGGGCTCTCGAATTGCAGGTCGAGGCATCTGCCGCTGCGGCGAACACCTCGGCGCACCAGCGCACCTCCTTGCCCGTCTTGCGTGAGCGCCTTGCCCGCGCGCCGCGTTCCCCCGGATGACGTGCGGGGTCCCCACAAGGCCGATGCAGTCGCGCTCGCCGCGACGTGGTACTGAACTGATTTTCGAAAACTGAAGTGACGACGATGAAGACGATGAAAGCACTTTGGCGCAAGGCGGCGCAGGCGGCGT
>JBIQKU010000189.1:0-6245 GCA_044506225.1 Rubrivivax sp.
CGGGCACGCCGATCAGGCTGATCTTGGCTTCGTCGCGGCTGAATGCGATGCCGGATACGACAGCTTGTTCCATGTTCTCGTCTTCCTCGAAAGTGATCAGGGTGCCCGACTTCGCTTCTTCCTCGATGGGGATGTCCCACGGCGTGAAGCTGGACAGCACGCGCAGCGGCACGCGGTACTTGCCGGCGAACTCGACCGAGCGGATCTGCAGCACCTTGGAGCCGAGACTGGCCATCTCGAGCATTTCCTCGAAGCTGATGGTCGTCATGCGCCGCGCCTGCGGCACGATGCGCGGATCGGTGGTGTAGACGCCATCCACGTCGGTGAAGGTCAGGCACTCGTCGGCCTTCATCGCCGCGGCCACCGCCACGGCCGACGTGTCCGAGCCGCCGCGCCCGAGCGTGGTGACGTTGCCTTCGGCATCCACGCCCTGGAAGCCGGTGATGATGACCACCCGCCCGGCGTCGAGGTCGGCGCGCACCCGGGTGTCGTCGATGCTCTCGATGCGTGCCTTGGTGTAGGCGTTGTCGGTCTTGATCGGCACCTGCCAGCCGGTGTAGCTGATGGCCTCCAGCCCTTCGGCCTGCAGCGCGATCGACAGCAGTCCGACGGACACCTGCTCGCCGGTCGACGCGATCATGTCGAGTTCGCGGCGCAGTTGCGGCGTCGACTGCTCGGGCGACAGTTCCTTGGCCAGGCCGAGCAGCCGGTTGGTTTCACCGCTCATGGCCGAGGGCACGACCACCATCTGGTGGCCGGCACGCGCCCATTTGGCGACGCGCTTGGCGACGTTGCGGATGCGCTCGGGCGACCCCATCGAGGTGCCGCCGTACTTGTGGACGAAAAGTGCCATGAATGCGTTCGTGGTGCGTGCCGCTGCCGGCGGGCCGCGCAAGGCGGCAAGGCGCCGGAAAATCGCGAATTCTAAACGGCGCCCTGCCGGGCGCCCTCGCCGTGCTTCAACGCAGCCAGCGCAGCGTGAACTGCGGCTGGCCCGGCAGCGCGATCACGCGGGCGTCGATGCCCAGGCCCGGCACGAACACCAGCTGGCCGCCGCTGTACACCAGCGGGCCGTCCCGTTCGGCCGGCGGCAGCGCGGCGCTCTGGTACTGCTTTTTCAGGCTGCGCGGCGGACGGCCGAGGCCGGCCTGGAACTGCTCGCCACCGGTGCGCGGGCGCAGGTCCAGCCGTGCGAGCCACGCCGCCGGCACACCGCCCTCGCGCACGCGCGTTGCGCACAGCGCCCCGCCCCATCCGGGCAGGCGGTAGGTTCCGGCGCGCCGGATGCTCAAGGTCGTCTCCGGCGGCGTGACGGGCGCCGCTTCAGGCTCGCGGGGCACGTACCGAAGCCGGCCTCGATAGCGCCGCAGCAGGCCGGGCCCGCACGGCCACTCCGCAGATCCCGGCTGCGGCAGTTCCTCCATCAGCCGGTTCACCAGCGATGCGGGGGCCGATTCGCCCAGCGTGTTCCGCAGCCAGGCGCGCAGCACGTTGCTGCGCCGCGCCGGCGTCAGCGCGCGCCAGGTCGCAAGCTCGAAGCCGGCCGCGGAGGCGACCGCCGCCAGGTCGATTGCGGCCAGCTCGCGCGCGCATTCGTCCGCCTGCCGAGCCCAGGTGGCAGCGTCGGCCAGCGAGGCCTCGGCATGTGCGAACGCGCCGGTCAGGGCCGGCCAGACGTCCATGCGCAGCTTGTTGCGCGCAAAGCGCGTGTCGGTGTTGCTGTCGTCGTCCACATGCGTCAGGCGGTGCCGCAGCACATAGGCTTCGATCGCCTGCCGCGGCCCTTGCAGCCACGGCCGCATCCAGGTGATGCCGTCGCGCAGCGCGGTGCGCGGCATGCCGGCCAGCCCCGCGACGCCGGCGCCACGCAGCGCCTGCAGCAGCACCGTCTCGGCCTGGTCGCGGCGGTGGTGCGCCAGCAGCACCACGGCCGCATCCTGCGCCTTCGCCATGCGCGCGAGCGCGTCGTAGCGCTCGCGGCGCGCCCAGGCCTCGATGCTCTCGCCCTTGGCCGGCCGCGAACGCAGCCGGGTCACCATGCAGCGAAGGCCGGCCGCGTCGCAATGCTGCTCGACCAGCCGCTGCCAGGCATCGGCCTGCCGGCTGAGCCCGTGGTGAACATGCAGCGCGATCACCTCGACGCCGAGCGCCGTGGCGACGGCCGCGGTGGCATGCAGCAGCGCCATGGAATCGCGCCCGCCGCTGCAGGCGACGGCCACGCGCCGGCGGTTCAGCCGCTGCGGGTCGGGGATGGCATCGGCCGGCATGAAACCGTGCGGTGGCACGTCCTCATGCGCAGCGTTCAATGCTCGGTGGTGTCGATGAAGCGGCCGAAGGACTGCAGCCGCTCATGGCGCCGCTGCAGCAGTTCCTTGGGCTTGAGGTCGCTCACCTGGCGCAGCGCATCGTTGAGCGCACGCTTGAGGTAGGCCGCCATCTGCTTCACGTCGCGATGGGCGCCGCCCACCGGTTCGTTGACGATCTTGTCGATCAGGCCCAGTGCCTTGAGCCGGTGCGCGGTGATGCCCAGCGCCTCGGCCGCTTCGGACGCGCGCTCGGCCGTTCGCCACAGAATGGACGCGCAGCCTTCCGGCGTGATCACCGAGTACACCGAGTACTGCAGCATCACCACCTGGTCGCCCACGCTGATGGCCAGCGCACCACCCGAGCCGCCCTCGCCGATGATGGTGACGATGACCGGCACCTCGAGCTGCGCCATCTCGAAGATGTTGCGCCCGATCGCCTCGGACTGGCCGCGCTCCTCTGCACCGATGCCGGGGTAGGCCCCCGGCGTGTCGACGAAGGTGAACACCGGCACGCCGAACTTTTCCGCGAGCTTCATCAGGCGCAGCGCCTTGCGATAGCCCTCGGGGCGCGGCATGCCGAAATTGCGCAGCCCACGCTCCTTGGTGTCGCGCCCCTTCTGGTGGCCGATCACCATGCAGGCCTGGCCGTTGAAGCGCGCCAGGCCGCCGACGATGGACTGGTCATCGGCGAAATGCCGGTCACCGTGCAGTTCGTGCCAGTCGGTGAAGATCTCGTTGACGTAGTCGAGCGTGTAGGGCCGCTGCGGGTGACGCGCGATCTGCGTCACCTGCCACGGCGTCAGGCTCGAGTAGATGTCCTTGGTGAGCTGCTGGCTCTTCTTGCTCAGGCGGTCGATCTCGTCGGAAATGTCGACGGCCGACTCGTTCTGCACATAACGCAATTCTTCGATCTTGCCCTCGAGCTCTGCCACCGGCTGCTCGAATTCGAGGAAATGTCGCTTGCTCATGAATGGGAATCCTTGGCTCCGCTTCGGCTGGCGCAGAGCGGTCAATAGTCTACCGGCAGGGGGTCCAGGCTCCGCCACAGGTACCAGGTGGCCACCGAGCGGAACGGCGCCCACGCGTCGCCCACCTCGCGCGCCTCGGCGCGCGACACCGGCTCGCCGCTGAAGTAGTTCACGCTGATGCCCTTGAGCAGGCCGATGTCGTCCAGCGGCAGCACATTGGGCCGCATCAGGTGGAAGATGAGGAACATCTCTGCCGTCCAGCGGCCGATGCCGCGGATCGCGACCAGTTCCTCGATGATGGCTTCGTCGTCCATCTGCTGCCATTGCCGCACGTGCACGGCGCCGGACTCGAAATGCTGGGCCAGGTCCATGAGGTACTCGGCCTTGCGCGCCGACAGCCCCGCGCCCCGCAGTGCCGGGATGTCGAGCGCAAGCACGTTGGCCGGCTTGATGCGCGCGGCATCCCCCGGCGTCAGCGCGGCGAAGCGCGTCCATACCGACTGCGCCGCCTTCACCGAAATCTGCTGCCCGATGATGGATCGCGCGAGCGTGGTGAAGGCATCCCCGCGGCTTTGCAGACAGGCCTCGCCGAACTGCGGGATGAGCTTGCGCATCACGCGGTCGCGCTTGGCGAGGTGCTTGCAGGCCTCTTCCCAGTAGGCCGGGGTGACCGCATCCACCGCCCGAGCCCGCGGCATGGTCAGGCTTTCACCCAGGTCGTTCCCTGGGGTGAATCCTGCAGCAGCACACCCTGGTCGGCGAGGTCCTTGCGGATCTGGTCGGCACGGGCGAAATCGCGCGCCTTCTTGGCGTCGGCGCGTTCGCTGATCAACTGCGCAATCACGGCCTCGTCGATGCCCGCGGCGCCGCCCTGCAGGAAGGCGCGCGGCGGCTGCTGCAGCAGGCCGAGCGTGGCGCCCAGCGCCTTGAGCAGCGCGGCCGTGTCGGGAGCCTGCGAGCGATTGAGCTCGCTTGCCAGATCGAAGAGCACCGCGATGGCCGCAGGCGTGTTGAGGTCCTCGTTCATCGCCGCACGGAAGGCGGCGGCCTGCGGCTGGTCCCAGTCCACCGGCACCGCCGGAATGTCGGCCCCGATCTCGAGCGCGGTGTACAGGCGGCGCACGGCGGCGCGTGCGTCTTCCAGGTTGGTGTCGCTGAAGTTGAGCGGGCTGCGGTAATGCGTACGCAGCATGAAGAAGCGCAGCGTCTCGCCGTCGAAACGCTTGAGCACGTCGCGAATGGTGAAGAAGTTGCCCAGCGACTTCGACATCTTCGCGTTGTCGATGTTCAGGAAGCCGTTGTGCATCCAGTAGTTGACGAACGGCTTGCCGGTCACGCCTTCGCTCTGGGCGATCTCGTTCTCGTGGTGCGGGAAGGTGAGGTCCAGGCCACCGCCGTGGATGTCGAAGTGCTCGCCCAGCAGCGCGCAACTCATCGCCGAGCACTCGATGTGCCAGCCCGGGCGGCCGCGGCCGAACGGGCTGTCCCACTTGGCGTCTTCCGGCTCGCTCTCTTTGGCGGCCTTCCAGAGCACGAAGTCCAGCGGGTCTTCCTTGCCGTCCAGTACGGCGACACGCTCGCCGGCGCGCAACTGGTCGAGCGACTTGCCCGAGAGCTTTCCGTAGCCGGGAAAGCGGCGCACCGCATAGTTCACATCGCCGTTGCTGGCGCGGTAGGCCAGACCCTTGGCTTCGAGGGCGCCGATCATCTCGAGCATCTTCGGCACATGCTCGGTGGCGCGCGGCTCGTGCGTCGGCGGCAGGATGCCGATGGCGGCCACGTCCTCGTGCATGGCGGCCGCCATCTCCTCGGTCAACTCGCGGATGGAGATGTTGCGCTCCAGCGCACGCTTGATGATCTTGTCGTCGATGTCGGTGATGTTGCGCACGTAGGTGACGCGGTAGCCGAGGGTCTGCAACCAGCGGTAGACCACGTCGAACGCCATCATGAAACGCGCATGCCCGATGTGGCAGAGGTCGTAGATGGTCATGCCGCACACGTACATGCGCACATGGTTCGGCTCGATCGGCTCGAACACCTCGGTCGTACGGGTCAGCGTGTTGTGGATGCGCAGGGTCATGGTCCGAAGAGATGGCGAGATGTCCAGGGCCGCACCATGGCGGTGGCGTGCGAGCTTCGGGCGCTGGAAGGGGCGGACCGCGTGCTGCGGCGGCCGCGGAACAGGCGTTCGGAACCCCTGTTCTACAATCGATTCAGTATAGCGGCGCGGGCCGACGCGAGTGGCTGCAAGGCCTGTTGCGGCCTCGTCGCGGCGCACTGGCGGCACCAGCCATTCCACCGGTTTTCGGGCATGTGCGGCACCGCCACCCTGCCCCTCGAACGAGACACCCACCATGCACCGAAAGACAGGCCCCCTGCCCTGGCGAGCCGCCGCGCTGCTGGCCGTGGCCGGCACCTTCAGCTCGCTCGCGCTCGCGCAGCAGGTCAAGCTGGCCACGAGTGCCGGCGACATCGTCGTGCAGCTCGACGCCGCGAAGGCCCCCAAGAGCGTCGACAACTTCGTGCAGTACGTGAAGTCGGGCCATTACGACGGCACCGTCTTCCACCGCGTGATCGACGGCTTCATGATCCAGGGCGGCGGCATGACGGCCGACGGCAAGCCCAAGCCCACGCGCAAGCCTATCCCGCTGGAAGCCGGCAACGGCTTGTCGAACCAACGCGGCACCATCGCCATGGCGCGCACCTCGGTGCCCGACTCGGCCACCTCGCAGTTCTTCATCAATGTGGTGGACAACAGCAGCCGCCTGGACGCGCCCCGGCCCGATGGTCATGGCTACGCCGTCTTCGGCAAGGTGATCTCCGGCATGGAGGTAGTCGACAAGATCCGCGCTGTGCCGACCAACAGCCGCGACATGCCGCTGGAACCCGTTGTCATCAAGCAAGCCACCGTGGAGCAATCGAAATGAGCCAGCAAGTCGACCTGATCACCAACCGCGGCACCATCCGCATC
>JBIQKU010000190.1:0-6226 GCA_044506225.1 Rubrivivax sp.
ACCGGATGCTCCACCTGCACGCGGGTGTTCATCTCGATGAAATAGAACTCGCCGTCCTCGTACAGGAACTCGAAGGTGCCCGCGCCCCGGTAGCCGATGCGCTTGCAGGCGGCGGCGCAGCGCTCGCCGATCTTCTCGATGACGCGCCGCGGGATTCCGGGCGCGGGCGCTTCCTCGATGATCTTCTGGTGGCGCCGCTGCATGGAGCAGTCGCGCTCGCCGAGCCAGACCGCGTTCTTGTGCTGGTCCGCCAGCACCTGGATCTCGATGTGCCGCGGGTTCTCGAGGAACTTCTCCATGTAGACGGCCGGATTGCCGAACGCCGCCGCCGCCTCGCTGCGCGTGGTGGCCACCGCGTTCACCAGCGCGGCCTCGGTGTGCACCACCCGCATGCCGCGCCCGCCGCCGCCGCCCGCGGCCTTGATGATCACCGGATAGCCGATGCTGCGCGCGATGCGCACGATCTCCTTCGGGTCCTCGGGCAACGCGCCTTCGGAGCCGGGCACGCAGGGCACGCCGGCCTTGATCATGGCCTGCTTGGCCGACACCTTGTCGCCCATCACGCGGATGGATTCGGGCGTGGGGCCGATGAAGGTGAAGCCGCTGCGCTCGACGCGTTCGGCGAAGTCGGCGTTCTCGGAGAGAAAGCCGTAGCCGGGGTGGATGGCCTCGGCGTCGGTCACCTCGGCGGTGGCGATGATCGCCGGCATGTTGAGGTAGCTGAGCGTCGACGGCGCGGGGCCGATGCACACCGCCTCGTCGGCGAGCTTCACGTACTTGGCGTCGCGGTCGGCCTCGGAATAGACGACGACCGAATGCACGTCCAGCTCACGGCAGGCGCGCTGGATGCGCAAGGCGATTTCGCCTCGGTTGGCAATGAGAATCTTCTTGAACATCGAGTGCGGCCTTACTCGATGATGAACAGCGCCTGCCCGAACTCGACCGCCTGGCCGTTCTCGACGCAGATGCGGGTGATCGTGCCGGACTTGTCGGCCTCGATCTCGTTCATGATCTTCATCGCCTCGATGATGCAGATCGGGTCGCCTTCCTTGACCTGGCTGCCCACCTCCACGAAGGCCTTGGCGCCGGGGCTGGACGAACGGTAGAAGGTGCCCACCATCGGTGAGCTGATGGCATGGCCGGCCGCCACCGGCTCGGCGACCTCCGCCGGTGCGGGCGCGGTGGCCTGCGGCGCCGGCGCGGCGGCGACCACCTGCGGCGCCGGGGCATAGTGGATCTGCGGCGCGACCGCCGGCTCCGACTTGACGATGCGCACCTTGCCGTCCGCCTCGGTGATCTCCAGCTCGGAGATGTTGGATTCGGAGACGAGGTCCACGAGTGTCTTGAGCTTGCGAAGGTCCATCACGGTCTCCTGGGGGCGGCGGGCGAACACGGCTGTGCGCCGGATCGATCCCGCCATCGCATGGTTGAAGTTGAGGAAAGTGGGAAGCCTGAAGGCGAAACCGTCGAGGACGACGCTGCGACGCGCTCAGAACTGCTTCTGCATTGAACTGCCGGGAATTCCTGGGCAAAAAGGACCGCATGCGCGCTTCGAACGAAGAGCAAGCGCTGCCATCCGAAAAGTGTTCTCGTGCGGTGTGGCGGCCGGGGCAACAGGACCATCCTCGCGCGAAGGGTGCGACTTTACGCCATTTGGGCGAAGTTCCGGGCCGAATCACCCTTTACCGGTTGATCTGGACCACTCGTCAGCGGCTGGGCCCGGATCCCAGGCGACCCGCCCATTCAGCCAGGTCTTCGGCATGCACTTCCCCGCTTTTGCGCGCTCGGATGGTGCCGGCCGGATCACAGACGATGGTGAACGGCAGGCCGCCGAGGTCGTTGCCGAGCTCCCGGCTGAGCGCAATGCCGGCGGCACCGGCGAGCGCCACCGGAAAGCGGATCGAAAGCCGCTGCACGAACTCGCGCACCGGCGCTTCGTTGTCAGCGGCAATGCCCAAAACCTGCCAGCCGGCGGCGGCATGTTCGTCATGGAAGCGCTGCAGCAGCGGCATTTCGCGCACGCAGGGCGCGCACCAGGTGGCCCAGAAGTTCACCACCAGCGGACGGCCCTGCAGGCTGGCCATCTCGAGGCGGCTGCCGTCCAGCCGGTCGAAGGAGGATTGCCACAGGGCCGTCTGACCCGGCGGCGGCACGTTCGCCGCCTCGTGTGCGCGGCGCAGCATCAGGCCCGCGCCCACCGCCAGCACGCCGGCGGCGCCTGCGAATCCCAGCCAATGCCGGCGCTTCATGCCGATGCCTCGTCCATCAGTCGGCGCAGCGCCGCGAGGTCGCCGCGTTGGGAGCGCCCACGCGCATCGGGCTTCAAGGCGCCGCGCAGGTCGTCATGGTCAAGCACGCTGAGATGCACCGTCACGCTTTCGCCCAGCGCCGGGCTGGGCGTGGAGACGCTCAGCACATCGATCGGTTCGCCGCGCGGGCCCGGCAGGCTGCCCACGTCGTAGGACACATGCCGGTCGATCAGCGCCATCTCGGCGGCCTTGGAGTCGTCGCAGAACAGCTGGATGTGCACGCTGTTGAGCCGCGTGGCGGTGCCGCGCCAGACGGCGCCGGTGAGGTGCGGCCGGAAATCCGCCAGGCGCTCCATCCACAGCAGCGCCACCTGGCGCAGCGCGGCCAGTTCGGCAGGCTGGGTGTCGGCGCAGAAGAGGTCGAGGTAGGCGCGCACCTCGTCCTCCACCTCGTCGTTGCCCGGCAGTTCGGCGGCGCGCACGCTGCGGCGGTCCAGGTCGCGGGCGGCGCGGCGCTTGGCCGGGCCGTATTCCATGCCTTCTTCGACCACCAGCCGGGCGGCGGCGGCGGCGATCTCGGCGCTGAGGGTAGCGGGCATCGTGTTCTTTCCGGATCCAGGGCTAGGGCACGTCGACGGCGCTCATGCGCGCCTGCACGGTGGCCGCACGGCCGCTGACATAGGCCGAATTCGGCCGCTTCTCGAAGCGCTTGGGCGCCGGCAGCATCACCGCCAGACGGGCCGCGGCGTTCGCGCCCAGGCGTGCGGCGCTGGTTCGGTGGTAGTGGCGCGCGGCCGCTTCGGCACCGAACAGGCCTTCGCCCCATTCGACGTGGTTCAAATAGATCTCGAGGATGCGCTGCTTGGGCAGGACGGCCTCGAGCATGAAGGTGATGAGCATTTCCTGGCCCTTGCGGGCAAAACTGCGCTCGCCGCTCAGGAACAGGTTCTTGGCGAGCTGCTGGGTGATGGTCGAGCCGCCCACGAGTTTCGCCCTTGCCGGCGCGCGCGCCGCGAGCGCGGTCTTCGCGTCGCCGGTGCGGCGTTCGGCCTGGCGTTCGGCGCGTTCCAGCGCGCGCTGGTTGCGTTCCCAGGCGCGTTCCAGCGCATCCCATTCGACGCCGCTGTGCTCGGAGAAGCCGGCGTCCTCGGAGGCGATGACCGCGCGCTTGAGATTCACCGAGATCGCGCCGTAGTCCACCCATTGCTGTGCCCAGGCGGGCCGCGCGTCTTCGCGCAGCAGGCGCCAGGCCTCCGAACGCTGGAAGCTGGTAGAGGCCGGATCGACCACCCGCATGCCCGCCACCCGGGCGAGGAAGTAGACCTGCAGGGCCAGCGCGCTCACCAGCAGCAGGGCGCCCAGGCGCCACAGATGCCGCAGCCCGTGCTTCATGCCTGCGCCATGCGCCGGCGCAGGGCCGCCAGCACCTCGGCGGTGGCCGGGCGCACGCCGCGCCAGACGAAGAAGGCCTCGGCCGCCTGCTCGACCAGCATGCCCAGGCCGTCGCGCGGCGTGGCGCCGTGGGCGGCCGCCCAGTCGAGGAAAGCCCGGGCGGGCGGGCCATACATCATGTCCAGCGCCAGCGTGCCCGGGCGCAGCACCGCGGCCGGCACCGGCACGCCGGCACCCGCGAGGCTGCTGGCGCTGGCGTTGACCACCACGTCGAAGCCCGCGCCCGGCTCGCCCAGCCCGGTGGCGGCGAGCCGCACGCCGTGTGCACCGGCCAGGTCCGCGTGGCGCTGCACCAGCTCATCGGCGCGCTCGACGGTGCGGTTGGCGACGACCAGCTCCGCCGGCCCCGCGGCAATCAGCGGCGCGAGCGCCCCGGCGGCCGCACCGCCGGCGCCCACCATCAGCAGCCGCTGGCCGGCCAGCGCCACGCCGGCGTTGTGCTCGATGTCGCGACGCAGGCCGGCACCGTCGGTGTTGTCGGCGAACCAGCCTTGTTCATCGAAGCGCAGCAGGTTGGCGGCCTGCGCCAGCTCGGCCCGCGCGCTGCGCCGAGGCGCGAGCCGGTAGGCGTCGAACTTGAAGGGCACGGTGATGTTGCAGCCGTGCGCACCTTCGCCGGCAAAGCGCCGCACCGTGGCCTCGAAGGCGTCCAGCGGGCAGGGCAGCCGCCCGTACTCGACCGCTTCGCCGGTGGCCTGCGCGAACTGCGCATGGATGAAGGGCGACTGGCTGTGCTCGACCGGGTGGCCGGCGACGGCGTAGCGCGCGGGCGTGTTCATCGCAGCAGCGGGTTCTCCTCGACCCGGGTTTCGAAGCCGTCCTCGCGCGTGAAGCGAAAGCGCGAGGTGATGACCAACTGGTCGGCCTGGCGCCGCATCTCGGCGTTGAAGGTGGCGAAAGGCGCGGCGGCATGCACGATGGCCACCGCCTGGCGGTCGAGGATGCGCGAGTCCGAGGGCTGGACGATGTCGGTCTCGACCACCCGCCCGTCGTGGTTGACCGTCACGTTCATCACCAGTTCGCCGTAGAGCTTGCGGCCCTGGTGCTCGGGGAAGTTGCGCGTGCCGCGGTCTTCGATCTTGCGGCGCAGGCCGTCGTAGTAGATGGCGTAGACGGCTTCGCGCGTGGCCGGGCTGACGTACTTCTTGCGCGGCCGGGCGTTCTCTTCGTTGATGCGCTTCTCGATCTCGGCGAGCAGCTGCAGCAGCTGGCGGCGCTTCTCTTCTTCCTGGCGGGCGGTTTCGCTGCCTTCGTCGCGCCGCGGGTCGGGCGCGGGCAGCAGCGCGAGCTCGCGGCGCACCTGCGCGAGCAGGCGTTGCTGCGCCTGTTGCAGCTGCTCGATCTGCTTGTGCGCCGACTCGGCCGATTCGCCCAGCTCGATGAACGCCGAAGGCGGCAGCGGCGAGGTGGCGCGCCCGCGCTCGACATCACCGCCGCCCGCGAGGTTGGCCTGGGCGATGGCCTGCGCCTTGACCGGCGCCTCGCCGGAGCGGGCGTTCACGAGGATCACCTCGAGCGGTGTGTCCTCGAACAGCCGCTCGAAGCCCGCCGGGTCGGCGAATCGCACCGCCAGCAGCGCGGCATGCGCGGCCAGCGAAATGCCGAGGGCGATGTGAAGGGTCGACAGCCGCGCCGCCATGGCGATGCGCTCAGGCGCCCGGCGCCGCGGGCGCAGCATCCGCCTCGGCGTCTTTCAGGTCGATGGCGAGCGTGATGGGCCCGGCGCCTTCGGTCGATTCCTCGGCCTCGGTCTCGTCGACCGGGGCGTCGTCCACGGTGGTGCCCGGGTCGTCCAGGCGCGACAGCAGCGTGGCGTGCACATCCAGTGTCAGCAGGTCGGTGGCGCTGATGCGCACCCGCACGCGGGCGCCGCGCGGCAGCGGCTCGGCGCCCAGCGCGCGAAACACCAGCGGCAGGGTTTCGGCGCGCACCAGGCCGTCCTTCATCACCGCCGCGTCGAGTTCGGTGATGCCTTGCTGCTCCAGGTACTTCAGCGTCCAGAAACGTTCGATCGCCTGCTGGAAGCCGTTGTAGGCGCTGTAGGCGGCGTCGAAGGCGGAGATGACCGAAAACAGCGCCGCATCCTTGGGCTTGAAGGGCGCGACCAGCGCGGCCGTGCGGCCGTGGCGGGCGCAGGCGATCAGCTGCCACTGGTTGACCAGGTCGACATAGCGGCGCAGCGGGGACGTGGCCCAGGTGTACTGCGACACACCCATGCCGGCATGCACCGCCGGCTTCACGCCCATGCGTACCTTGATGCCCGGCGCGAGGCTGGCCTGGCTGCGGTAGATGCCCGGCACGCCGCATTCGGCCAGCCAGGCGCCCCAGCTGCTGTTGGCGAGGATCATCGCCTCCGAGACGATGAGATCCAGTGCCGCGCCGCGCTGCCGCACGCTGATGGCCACCTGCTCGTCGCCGCGGGGCTCGTCGCCGTCCTGGCCTTCCAACCGGAAGCTGTAGTCGGGGCGGGTGAAGTTCTCCGGCTTGCCGCGCACCACCTCGCGCCGCGCCTTGAGCGCGCGCGC